>NZ_JBQLIC010000014.1:0-44964 GCF_056034385.1 Marinococcus sp. LNHM3E3-2.2 | reverse complement strand
ACGACTCGGGCCCGAGTCGTTTTATCCTTATTGTGCTACTGCGCTTAGGCGCTTGTGCATTCTGGATTTAGCGCGGTTGGCCGCGTTTTTGTGAATCATGTTTTTGCTGGCTGCTTTGTCTACTTTCTTCATCGCGAGCGCGTAGGAATTCTTCGCAGCATCAACGTTGTTTGCATCGATGTTTTTGTCGAATTCTTTAATAGCCGAACGCATGGAAGAACGGAAAGCCTGCTGCTTCACGCGTTGATTTTCGTTAATAATCACGCGCTTTTTTGCGGATTTAATATTTGCCATGGTGGTCACCTCCTTTAGTTACCGGTCGTTTCTTTTATCAGCACAAAAGGATTCTATCAAAAATCACGACTGAGCGCAAGATTCAGCAGGAAAGAGTTAAATGGATGAAATTTTCAGAATTAAAGCGAAGCGAACGCGAACATTGAAGGAAGAGCGGGGCATTGCTATAATAGACGTTAGTCTCTGCGAACGGAACGCACGGCAAAGTAGTAATAACAGGAGTGATCGAATCAATGAAAGAGCAGGAAAAAATTGAGCGCCAGAAGCGCATTCGTAACTTTTCGATCATCGCCCATATTGATCACGGGAAATCGACGCTTGCTGACCGGATTTTAGAATCGACCAGTGCGTTGACCCAGCGTGAAATGAAAGACCAGATGCTGGATGCGATGGATTTAGAAAGAGAACGCGGTATTACGATTAAACTTAATTCTGTACAGCTGAAATATACACATACAGATGGAGTGGAGTACATTTTTCACTTGATTGACACTCCGGGGCACGTCGACTTTTCCTATGAAGTGTCGCGAAGCCTGGCAGCCTGTGAGGGGGCCCTTTTGATTGTAGATGCCGCTCAGGGCATTGAAGCCCAGACGCTCGCCAATGTGTATCTTGCCCTCGATAACGATCTGGAAATTCTGCCTATTATTAATAAGGTGGATCTGCCGAGCGCAGAGCCTGAACGGGTGAAGCAGGAAGTCGAGGATGTTATCGGCCTGGACGCTTCGGAAGCAGTACTTGCTTCCGCGAAGGACGGAATAGGCACAGACGAAATTTTAAGGCAGATTGTTGAAAAGGTGCCGCCACCGCAGGGTGATCCTTCAGCTCCGCTGCAGGGCATGATTTTCGACTCTGTATATGATACGTACCGCGGAGTTATCGCCTATATCCGGATTAAAGAAGGAACGGTCAAGCCGGGGGAGAAAATCCGGATGATGCAGACTGGAAAAGAATTTGAAGTATCGGACGTCGGCGTATTTAATCCGAAGCCGGTCTCCTGCGATGAACTGACAGTGGGGGACGTTGGATTTATAATTGCCGGTATTAAAAACGTTGGCGATTCAAGAGTCGGCGATACAATTACAAACGCCCATAATCCGGCCGCCGAGCCGCTGCCGGGTTACAAACGCATGAATCCAATGGTTTTCTGCGGCCTGTTCCCGACAGATGCAAGCAAGTATAACGCGCTCCGGGACGCACTTGAACGGCTGGAGCTTAACGACAGCTCACTGCAGTTTGAAGCAGAAACCTCCCAGGCACTCGGCTTCGGTTTCCGCTGCGGGTTCCTCGGCCTGCTGCATATGGAAATTATACAGGAGCGCATTGAGCGCGAGTATAATATCGAGCTGATCACCACTGCACCGAGCGTTATTTATCACGTGCAGATGGTGGACGGGGAAATGAAAGAGATCGATAACCCTTCCAACATGCCGGATGCCCAGCAGGTGGAATGGGTGGAGGAGCCGTTCGTAAAAGCGACCGTCATGGTGCCAAATGATTACGTAGGCGCCGTTATGGAGCTATGCCAGGCTAAACGCGGCGAATTTAAAGACATGAAGTATATGGATGATACGCGTGTGAATATCGTCTACGACCTTCCGTTAACCGAAATTGTCTATGACTTTTTCGATCAGCTGAAGTCCCAGACAAAAGGTTATGCTTCATTTGATTATGAGTTTATCGGCTTTAAAGAAAGCAATCTCGTGAAGATGGACATTTTGTTAAACGGGGAAAGTGTGGATGCGCTGTCCGTTATTGTCCACCGGGACGTGGCCTATGAACGCGGGAAAGCTATCGTTGAAAAATTAAAAGATTTAATTCCACGCCAACAGTTTGAAGTGCCGGTTCAGGCGACAATTGGGAAAAGCGTCATCGCCCGTTCGACCATCAAAGCCATGAGGAAAAACGTTTTGTCCAAATGCTACGGCGGCGACATTACGCGGAAGCGTAAGCTGCTTGAAAAGCAGAAGGAAGGTAAAAAACGCATGAAAAGCGTTGGCAAAGTAGATGTTCCGCAGGAAGCATTTATGTCTGTATTAAAGATGGATAAAGACTAAGCAAAGCGGGCTGCCTTCCGGGCGGCCTTTGCTTTTTCCATAAAGAAGGAGAGAAAAGCGTGGCAAAAGGATTGTACGTCCACATCCCTTTTTGCGAATACATTTGTTATTACTGCGATTTTAATAAATTTCTCATTAACAACCAGCCGGTCGATGAGTATTTAGAAGCACTGGACCAGGAACTCGCCTCCTACACGATGGACCAGCTGCAGACGGTTTATATCGGAGGGGGGACACCGACAGCTCTTTCGGCTGTACAGGTGGAGAAGCTGATGCAGATCATGAACCGGCACGTTCCGGTGACCCAGCTCAAGGAATATACGGTAGAGGTGAATCCGGGAGATGTAGGTGAGCAGAAGCTGTCGCTGCTGAAGGCAGGCGGAGTGGACCGGCTGAGTATTGGTGTTCAGACGTTTCACGATTCCCAGTTAAGCAGTATCGGCCGGGGACATTCTGCAGATGAAGCGAAAGAAACAGTCCAGGCAGCCAGACAGGCCGGCTTTGATAACATTTCAATTGATTTAATGTTTGGGCTGCCGGGCCAGACGATGAAGGACTGGGAAGAAACGCTTGATGAAGCAATGGCGCTTGCTCCTCCGCACGTGTCGGCTTATTCATTGAAGATCGAAAAACAGACCCGGTTTTATAATTGGTGGCGTGAAGGAAAAATAGCTCCGCTGCCGGAGGAAGAGGAGGCGGATATGTATGAGCTGCTTGTGGATCGTCTCGAAAGCCACGGGCTTGATGCTTATGAGATCAGCAACTTTGCACGTGCCGGGTACAGCAGCCGTCACAACCGGATATACTGGCAGAATGAAGAATATATTGGTGCCGGTGCGGGCGCTCACGGCTACACCGACGGCGTGCGGTACGCCAACATTAAACCGTTGAACCATTATATCCAGGCAGTTCAGGAAAAAGGCAGCCCAGTACAAACGACGCATCCGGTAACGAGAAAAGAACAGATCGAAGAGGAAATGTTTCTCGGGCTTCGGTTATATGAAGGTGTATCTACGGAGCGTTTTTATCAGAAATACGGCTGTGCCGTGGAAGACATATATCCGGAAAGCATTCAGGAAGCGAAGCGGAAGGAGTGGCTCACAGAAGCAGACGGCCGTTTGTTTTTAACAGAAGAAGGAAAGCTGCTCGGTAATGAAGTGTTTGCTTTATTTTTATTGGACGATGAGCCTGAAAATAATTGACAAAGCAAAAATCCTTTGATAGCTTATAAAATAGATTTAGCACTCGGATAAAACGAGTGCTAACAGAGGAGAATGTGTAATGCTTACCGATCGACAATTACTCATTTTGCAATCGATCATTGAAGATTATATTCAATCGGCCGAACCTGTAGGTTCAAGAAGCATCTCCAAAAAAAACAGCATTACGTTCAGTCCGGCCACCATCCGTAACGATATGGCGGATTTGGAAGAGCTTGGTTTTTTGGAAAAAACCCACAGCTCGTCCGGACGCATTCCTTCCCAAAAAGCTTACCGGCTGTATGTGGACCGCCTGCTGCTGCCGTACCGTTTCAGTGAACCTGAGATGAACAACATTCAATCGCTTTTTGCCGGTAAAATACTCGAAGCTGAAGAAGCAGTAAAGGAAACAGCCGGCATTTTGTCTGAATTGACGAGCTATGCCTCTATTGTGCTTGGCCCGGAAATGTTTGAATCGAGACTCAGGCAGATTCAGATTGTTCCTATTGGAAAAGAAGCAGCTGTTGCTGTCATCGTGACAGATACAGGATATGTGGAAAACCATACGGTAGCTCTTCCCCCAACGCTTGAAGCAGGGGAGCTCGAACAAATTACGAACATTTTAAACGAGCGGCTGCGGGGAATTCCGCTTTATCAGCTGCAGCGGGCGCTGTTTTCTGAAGTGAGAGACGTTTTAAAGAGGTACGTGCTCAACTACGAAGCAGCTCTTTCGTTTACGGAAGAGGCTCTCCGGAAATCGAGGCATGAAAAGATCTTTTACGGAGGCAAAACCAACCTGCTCAACCAGCCGGAATTCAAAGATGTAGACCGTGTGCGGGCTCTGCTCGAATTAATGGAGGAAGAGCATCTGATTCACGAGCTCTTAAAACCAACCATTAACGGTATGACGATTAGAATTGGGCAGGAAAACCCCAATGAAGCGTTTGAGCACTGCAGCATCATCTCTGCCACGTATTCCCTCGCTGGGAAGCCGGTAGGAACCATTGGTATTGTAGGGCCAACGAGAATGGAATATCAAAAAGTTATCAGCCTAATTAATCATCTTTCTTACGGCCTTTCAAATGTGTTGGATGACTTGTACCGGAGAGACTCTTAATGATAGTATTTGTTATTGGTTGATGAACTTAATAAAGAGTCGGATATAGTATGGCTTTGAACGATAGCAACAGCATTTATGGAGGTGGCGCAGGTGAGCGAAAAGAACAAGCAGCAGGAAGAGGAAAAAAAAGATCAGGAAGCACCAAATGAAGAAGAAGTAACCGAAGAAGACGTCGAAATCCTCGAGCCGGAAGATGTTGAAGAGGATGAACTTGAAGAGGAATCCGGTTCGCGTGAAGCAGAGCTCGAAAAAGAAATAAACGAATGGAAAGACCGTGCTCTTCGTGCTCAGGCAGATTTAGAGAATGTGCGCCGCAGAGCAAAAGCGGAAAAAGAGGAAGACGCCAAATACCGGGTCCAGCCTCTGGCAGAGGAGCTTCTGCCGGTAATGGACAATTTTGAAAGAGCGATGCAGACCAAGCCCGATAACGAAAGTGCCCAGTCATTTATTGACGGCATGGCCATGGTCTACAATCAATTCAGATCTGCACTCGAACAGCAGGGTGTGGAAGAAATCCCGGCACAGGGCGAATACTTTGACCCAACCATTCACCAGGCTGTCATGCAGGCTGATGAAGAAGGGTTTGAGTCTAATCAGATTGTGGAAGAAATGCAAAAGGGATACAGACTGAAAGATCGTGTGCTGCGCCCTTCAATGGTAAAAGTGAACAACTAATAATTCAGATATAGAGTACTGTATAGGAGGAAGAAAAATGAGTAGAACAATTGGCATTGACTTAGGTACAACAAACTCTTGTGTAGCCGTTATGGAAGGCGGGGAAGCGCAGGTTATTCCGAACCCGGAAGGCAACCGCACAACTCCTTCCGTTGTAGCATTCAAGGACGGCGAACGTCAGGTAGGGGAAGTGGCTAAGCGCCAGTCCATCACAAATCCTAACACGATCAGTTCCATCAAGCGTCACATGGGTACAGATTACAAGGTGGAAATCGAAGGCAAAGAATACAATCCGCAGGAAGTTTCTGCGATTATTCTCCAAAAATTAAAGTCGGACGCTGAAAGCTATCTTGGCGAGACTGTTACAAACGCAGTTATCACAGTACCTGCGTACTTTAACGACTCCCAGCGTCAGGCAACAAAAGACGCCGGCCGTGTTGCAGGTCTTGAAGTAGACCGTATCGTAAACGAGCCGACAGCTGCAGCACTTGCCTACGGCCTGGAAAAAGAAGAGGACCAGACTATCCTCGTATTTGACCTCGGCGGCGGTACATTTGACGTATCCATTCTTGAGCTTGGCGAAGGCTTTTTCGAAGTTCGTTCCACGTCCGGCGACAATAAGCTTGGCGGTGACGACTTTGACCAGGTGATTATCGACCATTTAGTGGATGAGTTCCGCAAAGAAAACGGTATTGACCTTTCCCAGGATAAAATGGCTGTGCAGCGCTTGAAGGATGCAGCAGAAAAAGCGAAAAAAGATCTTTCCGGCGTTACGCAGACACAGATTTCCCTGCCGTTTATCACAGCAGATCAGAGCGGACCGAAACACCTTGAGCTTACACTGACACGTGCTAAGTTTGATGAGCTTTCCTCGAAGCTGGTTGAACGCACAATGGGACCTACAAGACAAGCAATGAAAGACGCTGGTCTCAGTGCTTCCGAAGTGGATAAAGTCATCCTTGTTGGTGGTTCCACACGTATTCCTGCTGTACAGGAAGGCATTAAAAACTTAACTGGTAAAGAACCACACAAAGGTGTTAACCCGGATGAAGTGGTAGCCGTAGGTGCTGCTGTTCAGGCAGGCGTACTAACCGGTGATGTAAAAGACGTTGTACTGCTCGACGTTACACCACTCTCCCTCGGTATCGAAACGATGGGCGGAGTAACAACGAAATTAATCGACCGGAATACTACAATTCCGACAAGCAAATCCCAGACGTTCTCAACAGCAGCTGACAATCAGCCTTCTGTGGATATTCATGTGCTTCAGGGTGAGCGTGAAATGGCCGCAGACAACAAAACGCTTGGCCGTTTTCAGCTGACCGATATCCCGCCAGCTCCGCGCGGCGTACCTCAAATCGAAGTTACCTTCGATATTGATGCTAACGGTATTGTGAACGTACGTGCGAAGGATCTTGGCACAAACAAAGAGCAGTCTATTACCATCACTTCTTCCTCCGGTCTTTCCGAAGAAGAGATTGAACAAATGGTAAAAGATGCTGAAGAAAATGCAGAAGAGGACAAAAAGCGTAAAGAAGAAGTAGAAGTGCGCAACGAAGCGGACCAGCTCGTCTTCACGACAGAAAAAACATTGAACGACCTCGGCGAAAACGTAACAGAAGACGAAAAACAGCAGGCTGAGGACGCAAAAGAAAAAGTGAAAACTGCGCTTGAAGGCGAAGATATTGAAGCCATCCGCACAGCGAAGGACGAGCTTCAGGAAATCGTTCAGCAGCTGACAACGAAAATGTATGAACAGGCAGCGCAGCAGGCTCAGCAGGAGCAGGGCGAAGCCGGCGGCGAAAGCAGTGACGACACTGTAGACGCTGACTACGAAGACGTTAAAGATGACAATGATAACAGTGATAACAACAAAAACAGCTAACGATCTGTAGCGCTGATGAATGGGGCTGTCCCGAATAGTGGTCACTTGACTGCTTCTATTCAAGGGGATGGCCCCTTCTTTCTGTAATGAATATGTTTTTCAGATTGAAGCGTCTTCTTGTAGAATGATAAGATAACACGTATGGACAAGAGCGAGGAGTGAAGATGAACGATGAGTAAACGCGATTATTACGACGTGCTTGGCGTCAGCAAAGACGCAGACGAGCAGGAGATAAAAAAAGCATATAGAAAACTGGCACGCCAGTATCACCCGGACGTCAACAAGGAAGACGACGCCGAAGAAAAATTTATTGAAATCAAAGATGCCTATGATACATTAAGCGATCCCCAGAAGCGTTCGAATTACGATCGTTTCGGCCATGAAGATCCAAACCAGGGCTTTGGCGGCGGCGGAGCCGGAGCAGGCGGCTTCGGCGGCGGCTTTGGCGACATTTTCGATATGTTTTTCGGCGGCGGTGCTTCAAGAGATCCAAATGCTCCACGGCAGGGGGCGGATCTGCAGTATACGATGACGCTCACCTTTAAGGAAGCAGCCTTCGGCAAAGATACAGAGATCGAAATTCCAAAAGAAGAAAATTGTGAAACGTGCGGCGGCGACGGCGCAAAGCCAGGCACAGAAAAAAGAACGTGCCGCCAGTGCGGCGGGCAGGGTCAGATGAACGTAGAACAGAATACGCCGTTTGGCCGTGTCGTGAACCGTCGTGTGTGTGACCGCTGCAGCGGCTCAGGCGTTGAAGTCGAAGAAAAATGTCCTACATGTAACGGAAACGGCCGCATCCGCCGGAACAAAAAGATCAATATTCATATTCCGGAGGGCGTCGACCACGGCCAGCAGATCCGCGTGAGCGGTCAGGGCGAGCCGGGTGCAAATGGTGGACCACCGGGCGACCTGTTTGTCGTTTTCAACGTACAGCCGCATGAATTCTTTGAACGTGACGGAGATGACGTCTACTGCGAAATGCCGCTGACATTTGTTCAGGTAACGCTTGGCGATGAAATTGAAGTGCCGACACTGCGAGGTAAAGTTAAATTGAAAATACCGGCTGGCACCCAATCGGGAACAAAATTCCGTCTCCGGAATAAAGGCATTAATAACGTCCACGGACGCGGCCAGGGCGATCAGCATGTGAAAGTCCAGGTAGTGACACCGAAGAAACTGACGGACCGGCAGAAGGAACTGCTGCGGGAATTCGCAGAAATCAGCGGCGATGAAGAAACCGATGAACAGCACGGAAATTTCTTTGACCGTGTGAAACGGGCGTTTCGCGGAGAGTAAAAAGGGAGGAGCAGACATATGAATTGGATTGAAATTTCTGTCCATACTACCCAGGAGGCCATTGACCCTGTATCGTTTGTGCTTCAGGAAGCAGGAGCAAGCGGGGTCGTGATTGAAGATTCGGCCGACCTGGAGCGGGAATGGGAAGAGGCAGAAGACGAATGGTTCATGCTTTCTGAAGATAATTATCCGGATGAAGGCACGCTTGTGAAAGCCTATCTTCCGATGACAAGCTACGTCACCGATACTGTGGAGGAAATTAAGCAATCCATTAATGAACTGCTCCTTTACGATATTGATTTAGGACGAAACCAGGTAGTGCTCAAAGAAATCGCCGAGGAAGACTGGGCAGAGGCCTGGAAAAAGTATTACAAGCCTGTCCAGATCACGAATAAAGTTACTATTGTGCCTTCCTGGGAAGAGTATGAAAAAAAGAGCGGGGAAAAAATCATTACGCTGGATCCGGGCATGGCGTTTGGCACCGGCACCCACCCGACAACCGTGCTCAGCATGCAGGCGCTTGAAGAGTACACACGTCCGGGTAATGCAGTGCTGGATGTCGGCACCGGGTCCGGCGTGCTCGCTATAGGGGCATGCTTATTCGAAGCAGGAGAAATTCTTGCGCTCGATCTTGATGAAGTAGCCGTCAGGAGTGCTGAAGAAAATATCAGCCGAAACGGGATGGCAGATAAAATCACCGTGGCCCAATCGGATCTGTTGGAATACCGGTCGATGCAGGCAGATATCATTGTGGCTAATATTTTGGCACCTATCATTATCCGCCTTGCAGAGGATGCGTTTAGTTCCCTTCAGCCGGATGGTGTGTTTATTACTTCAGGCATCATTGAAAGCAAACGTACGGATGTCGAACAGGCTCTGACGGAAGCGGGTTTTGTTATTGAAGATGTGCGGGCAGTCGAAGACTGGCTGTGCATTATCGCCCGCCGGCCGCAGACACTTTAAAGGAGAGGAATATGCAGCATTATTTTGTGGATCCCTCCTCCATACAGCATGAATATATACAAATCACGGGTAATGATGCAAAGCACATTGCCCGTGTTATGCGTATGGGCCCGGGAGAAAAAATTGTATGTAAAGACAATCAGGGACATGCCTTTGTGACTGAAATTGAAAGCGTGGAAGAAAAAAGTGTCCACGCAAAAATAATCAGCGAGTGGACAGGAGGAGCAGAGCTTCCTGTAAATATTATCGCTGCCCAGGCTCTGATTAAAGGAGAAAAAATGGACACTGTCGTGCAAAAAGCAACAGAGCTTGGAGCCTCGGCGATTTATTTTTATGAAGGGGACCATTCTGTGGTAAAATGGGATGCGAATAAACGGCAAAAGAAAATTGATCGTTTAAACCGAATTGCTAAAGAAGCAGCAGAGCAGTCAGAGCGGATGTATATACCGGAAATTGTTTATTTTCCCTCGGCACGTAAGGTTATAGAAAACACGGCTTCTGTCGGGAGCCGGATCGTTTTATCAGAAGCAGAAGCGAGAGCAGAACTGCCCGCAAAGCTTCCTGAGGTGTTTGCCGGGCATCCGGAAACGCTGCTTGCATTTATCGGGCCGGAGGGCGGATTTTCCCGTAGCGAGCTTGCCCTGTTTGAGGAACAGCACATTCCTGCGACGTCCCTGGGGAAGAGAATTGTTCGAAGCGAAACCGCTTCTTTGCTGCTGCTTGGAGCAGTGACATATTATTATGAAATTCAGGAGGGGAACATATAATGAGATCAGTGGCGTTTCATACTCTTGGCTGTAAAGTAAACCATTACGAAACGGAAGCCATATGGCAGCTGTTTAAAAACGACGGCTATGAAAAAAAGGAATTTGATCAGACCGCGGATGTCTATGTTATCAATACCTGTACGGTAACAAACACCGGAGATAAAAAAAGCCGCCAGGTAATCCGGCGCGCAGTACGTAAAAATCCGGAAGCCATTATATGCGTCACCGGCTGTTATGCCCAGACCTCTCCGGGAGAGATTATGGATATTCCCGGCGTCGATATTGTCGTTGGCACGCAGGACCGCAAAAAAATGCTCGACTATATTGAAGAGTACACGGTGTCCCGGGAACCAATTAACGGTGTAAGCAATATTATGAAAAACCGTGTGTACGAAGAACTCGATGTACCGGAGTTTACCGACCGTACGAGAGCGTCGCTGAAGATTCAGGAAGGGTGCAATAACTTCTGTACCTTCTGTATCATCCCGTGGGCCCGTGGTCTGCTCCGTTCGAGAAACCCGGAAGAGGTTATGCATCAGGCCGAACAGCTGGTTAACAAAGGCTACAAGGAACTGGTGCTGACAGGCATTCATACAGGAGGCTACGGTGAAGACCTGAAAGACTATAATCTCGCGGGGCTGCTCCGGGATCTTGAAACCATCGATGGGCTAAAACGGATCCGTATTTCTTCCATAGAAGCAAGTCAGATCACCGATGAAGTGATTGATGTGCTCCGCAGGTCAAACAAAGTAGTAAATCATCTGCACGTGCCGCTTCAGGCTGGCTCAAACACCGTGCTTAAAAGAATGAGAAGAAAATACAGTGTGGAATTTTATGCGGACCGCCTCGAAAAACTGCGCGAAGCGCTTCCGGAATGCGCCATCACCACAGATGTGATTGTAGGCTTCCCGGGGGAAACGAAAGAAGAATTTCAGCAGACGTACGACTTTATCCGGGACCAGCGTTTCTCAGAACTGCACGTGTTTCCATATTCGAAGAGAACCGGTACCCCGGCTGCTAAAATGAGCGATCAGGTTGAGGATGAAGAAAAAAATGACCGGGTGCACCGTCTGATTGAACTATCCAATCAACTGGCAAAAGAATATGCTTCGCGTTTTGAAAATGAAGTCGTGGAAGTAATTCCGGAAGAAGAAGATAAAGAAAAACCAGGTTACTTTGTCGGCTACTCGACAAATTATATAAAGGTACGTTTCCCTGCGAACCCGGAATGGCGTGGTGAAATTGTGCGCGTGAAAATTACGAATGCAGGCTATCCATTGAATGAAGGGGAATTTGTACGCGTGCTTGACCATGATACAGCAACGCTTGTATAACTATAACAGCTAAACTGGAGGAGAAAGTATGGCAGATCTCGCGCAATATATTGATCACACACTGCTGAAGCCGGAAACCACATTTGAAGATATAAAACGTATCACAGCGGAAGCGAAAGACAATCATTTCAAATCTGTCTGCATTAATCCGGCGATGGTGCCTTTTGCAGCGGAAGAGCTAAAAGGCTCCGGCGTGCTTGTCTGTACAGTGATCGGTTTTCCACTCGGTGCCACAAATCCGGAAACAAAAGCATTTGAAGTGAAAAATGCCATCGCCAACGGAGCGAAGGAAGTTGATATGGTTATCAATATCGGCGCCTTAAAAAGCGGGGAAGACGATCTGGTCCGCGCGGACATTGAAGCGGTCGTGCAGGCTGCAAATCAGGAGGCACTGGTGAAAGTGATAATAGAAACAGCGCTGTTAACTGATGAAGAGAAGAAGAAGGCCTGCAGTCTTGCAGTTGAAGCTGGAGCGGATTTTGTAAAAACATCCACCGGGTTTAACGGAGGAGGAGCAACGATCGAAGATGTGCGTCTGATGAAAGAGACGGTGGGCGACCGTGCCGGCGTAAAAGCGAGCGGCGGGGTCAAAGACCGTCAGACTGCTCTTGCATTAATTGAAGCCGGAGCGTCCAGGCTCGGTGCAAGCTCTGGCGTGAAAATACTGCAGGGTGAAACCTCAAGCGAAAACTACTAACAATCTCTGCCTGCCAGCTCGTTGATTTTTTGGCACAGATGCTTTATACTATTTACCAAATGGCTAGTATTTGAGTAATAGTCTTTATTCATATATTAGTTAGATTGGTTGTTCGGAGGGAGGGAATCACATGGCAGAGACAAGAAAGAAAAAGAATGAAGATATTGATGCCGCTCTTCGCCGTTTTAAGCGTAGCCTTTCCAAAGAAGGAACAATGGCTGAAGTGAAAAAACGCAAACACTACGAAAAACCTAGTGTTCGTCGTAAGAAGAAAAGCGAAGAAGCTAGAAAACGTAAGTTTTAAGTAAAGAAGGTGCTGCATCCTTGGAACTCATGGACCGTTTAAGCAGTGACATGAAGTCAGCAATGAAAAACAAGGAAAAACAGCGTTTAAATGTTATCAGAGGCCTGCGGGCTTCGATGCAGAATGAAGCTATCAAGCTCAATAAAGAGCTTGATGAAAGCGAAGCAACAGCGGTTTTAAACCGCGAAATGAAACAAAGAAAAGATTCCCTCCATGAGTTTGAAAACGCAGGACGGGAAGATTTAGCAGAACAGACCAGGTTTGAAATGGACGTCATATCTGAATATCTTCCTGCTCCTTTATCGAATGAAGAATTGGAATCCATTGTGAAAGAAACTATTCAGGAGGAGAATGCCTCTTCGATGAAAGATATGGGAACAGTGATGTCTGCGGTGATGCCTAAAATCAGCGGAAAAGCGGACGGTTCCCAGGTAAATCAATTAGTGAAAAAGCATTTATCTTCTTGATAATAAGAAAGCTAGAGATCGAATCAGGGTTCAGTTCCGGTTCGGTCTCTTTTTTTAAAACATATGCCAGTCTTCCTCCCGAAATAAACGGGAAAAAATTGAAACGCTTTTATCTTTATCCTCGTACATAAGAGTATAGACATATAACTAATGAACGGGAGGGGGGATAGAGGTGGAGCAGAGAAAAAACAGATGGCTGTCCGTTCTTCTTGCCATACTTTTCATGACAGCCGCCTGGCTTCCGGCATCTGTACAGGGGGCCGGTGAAAATCAGACCGTATATGTTATCCCGGTTGAACAGACCGTTGAACAGGGAATGGCTGCATTTTTGGAACGATCGGTGGAAGAAGCGGAAGAAGCTGATGCCGACAGGATTATTTTTGAACTGGACACGCCCGGAGGCGCGGTGGATGCCGCAGGTGAGATTGCCTCGATTATCAATGGTACATCTATTCCAACTACCGCATATGTAACGGACCAGGCTATGTCAGCAGGAGCGTTTCTGGCTTTGAGCGCTGACGAAATTGCCATGGCGCCTGAAACAGAAATGGGAGCAGCCCAGGTTATTGACGGCTCGGGCAATGCAGCATCTGACAAGGCTCAGTCAGCCTGGGTGTCTAATATGGTCAATGCAGCTGAATCCAATGACAGAGATCCAGTGTATGCAGAAGCAATGGCTGACCCTGGAGTTGAACTGCCGGATTATCGTGCCGGAGAAGGTGAACTGTTAACGCTTACGGCGTCGGAAGCAGCTTCTGAAGAAGTGGGCTATGCAGAATACATTGCCGACAGCAGAGATGATCTTCTCAGTCAGATGAACCTGGGCGATGCTGCAGTGGAAGAAGCAGATATCAGCGCAGCTGAGCAGATCGCAAGATGGGTGACCAGTCCGTATGTGATTCCTATTTTATTGAGCGTCGGCATGATCGGCCTAATACTTGAAGTATTTTCACCGGGATTTGGAATTTTTGGAGGCATCGGTCTCGCATCCTTAGGACTATTCTTTTTCGGTCATATGATTGCCGGGTTTGCCGGCTTCGAAGGACTGCTGCTGTTTGGCGTCGGTTTAATATTACTGCTGATAGAATTCTTTGTTCCTGGTTTTGGAATTTTTGGTATATTAGGTATAGGGGCAGTCGTTGGCAGCCTGTTTATGTCGTCGTTTTCTGTTTCCGTTATGGCGATCTCCGTCGTTCTGGCAGCAGTAGCTGCCATCATCGCAGCAGTAGTTATGGTGGTCGGGTTCGGAAAACGGGGGCCAATGAAAAAGCTGGTGCTTCAGGATACGTTTTCTTCGAAGGAAGGATATGTGTCAAATGAAGGAAGAACGGACTTATTAGGCAGAGAAGGAACGGCATTGACTCCGCTGCATCCGACCGGTGCAGTAGATATTGACGGGGAAAAAATCGATGTCGTTTCAGACGGCCGCTATCTCGACCGCGGAGACGCTGTGCAGGTAGTGCGTGTAGAAGGCACGCGTGTTGTAGTAAAGCCATACTCTAACAAAGAAAGAAGGGAATCATGACATGGGAATTGATATAGGTCTCGTTATTGTATTAGCTATTATTTTAATAGCGCTCGTCATTTTATTCACTTTTGTACCAGTTGCGCTTTGGATTTCGGCGCTTGCTGCAGGGGTGAAAGTAGGTATTTTCCAGCTGGTCGGTATGCGGCTCCGGAGGGTTATTCCGTCGAGAGTAGTAAACCCGATGATCAAGGCAGAAAAAGCTGGTCTTGATATTGAACTGAACAAGCTCGAAGGCCACTATCTGGCTGGCGGTAACGTGGACCGGGTGGTCAATGCACTAATCGCCGCCCAGCGTGCAAATATTGAACTTACATTTGAACGTTGTGCCGCTATCGACCTTGCCGGCCGTGACGTATTGGAAGCTGTACAGATGAGTGTTAACCCGAAGGTTATTGAAACGCCGTTTATTGCCGGTGTCGCAATGGACGGTATCGAAGTGAAAGCAAAAGCAAGAATCACCGTACGCGCAAACATAGACCGTCTGGTCGGGGGTGCCGGTGAAGATACCGTTATCGCCCGTGTTGGTGAAGGTATTGTTTCGACGATCGGTTCTTCGCAGAATCATAAAAAAGTATTGGAAAACCCGGACAGCATCTCACAGACTGTTCTTTCCAAAGGGCTGGATTCAGGTACGGCTTTTGAGATTTTATCCATTGATATAGCCGATATTGACATTGGCAAAAACATTGGTGCAGAACTGCAGACAGACCAGGCGGAAGCAGATAAAAACATCGCCCAGGCGAAAGCCGAAGAACGTCGCGCCATGGCTGTTGCTCAGGAGCAGGAAATGAAAGCACGGGTAGAAGAAATGCGTGCGAAAGTTACCGAGTCCGAAGCAGAAGTGCCAATGGCAATGGCAGAAGCCCTGCGTTCCGGAAACCTTGGCGTCATGGATTATATGAATATCCAGAACGTTATGTCTGATACGGATATGCGTGAATCCATCAGTAAATCCGGTAAAGACGACGACCAAAACGGTCCATATAACCGCCCGCACACCGATAAATAAGGGACTTTGTCCGTAGAAGAAGGTGAATGAAGCGATGGAGCAGCTGTTTGAACTAGTTTTTGAAAATCTGTGGATTTTACTGCTGCTCTTCGGCGGTTTGATTACGTTTATGGGCCGGGGAGACAGCAGCCAGCAGCAGGACAGCGGTGACGGTGATTCAAGGCGGCGCGGGGCTTTCGGAAAACTCGAAGACATATTCGAAGAGTTTGAAAATGCCCGCAAAGAAAATACGCCGAACCGTCCTCAGAATGATCCTTCCGGAAGTCCCGGCAATCATCCAACGCGCCGGGTGCCGGAAGCTGAGGCAGAGCTGTACAAAGAAGAGACAGATAATCCACAGAATAAAAGCAGTGCTTTAAAAGAATACGAAAAACGCCGTGAAGAGCTTCAGCAGCAAAAGAAAAACGCAAGCCAGCGCCTTGAGCGTGCTTCGCGCCAGTCTGCTGAACGCGGAGGCGTTATGTCAGACGGGGAAATCGGCGGAGCGCGGAGAAATCCACGGTCGATAAATAAAAAAGAAGCAGCAAACGGACTCGTGTGGGCGGAGGTCCTCAGCCCGCCGGTCACGAGGCGCAGCGGTTATCCTTACCAGCGGCAGTCAACAATGTCACGTGAAAAAGTGACGCCGCACCGTTCCGCTAAAAAAAGCAGTAATGAGTGAGCCTGATCCTCGGATCAGGTTCTTTTTTTCCTGAAAATCGTAAAATGTCTGCTATTTTTTGCAACACCCTCAGCGTGGTGGTAGAGTAGAGTTAGCATACTAACGAAAAAACTGATAACAGCAAGGATATGATATTATACTCAAGGAGACTGAGCTATATTGACCGAAAAGAAAACGTTAGAATTACAAGTGAATGAAATGAACGACATACAGCAGCTGTTTGGTCCAAACGATGTGCACATTGAGCGGCTTGAAGAAAAGCTGGACGTTTCGATTATTACCCGGGGCGGCTCGCTGATCGTAGAAGGAAACGAAAAGCAGGCAGCGCTAGTCGAAGAAGTGATTGAAGCTTTGGCGAGGCTGCTGAAAAAACGGGTGCGGATTTCAGAACGGGACGTTGTCTATGCCGCGCAGCTTGCCGAGGAAGGAAAGCTTGAAAAACTTGAAGATCTTTTCCAGGAGCAGATTGCTGTAAATGCTGAAGGCAAGCCAGTGATGATTAAAACCTTGGGGCAAAAGGAATATATTGATCAGATCCGTCGTAAAGATATGATATTTGGCGTTGGCCCGGCTGGTACAGGCAAAACCTATCTGGCGGTCGTAATGGCGATAAATGCTTTAAAAGAGGGGCGGGTGAAGCGGATTGTACTAACCCGTCCGGCGGTGGAGGCTGGAGAAAGCCTCGGATTTCTTCCGGGAGACCTGAAAGAAAAGGTGGATCCATATCTGCGTCCGCTGTATGACGCCCTGCATAATATCTTTGGAGCGGAGCATACACAGCGGTTAATGGAGAGAGGGACGATCGAAGTAGCTCCCCTCGCGTATATGAGAGGCCGGACGCTGGACGATGCTTTTGTTATTCTCGATGAAGCCCAGAACACCACGAAAGAACAAATCAAGATGTTTTTAACACGGCTCGGCTTTGGTTCAAAAATGATCGTTAACGGGGACCTCACCCAGATTGATCTTCCCAAAGGCCAGCAGTCAGGGCTGAAGGTGGCGGCACGCATTTTAAAAAACATCGATCATATTGGGTTCGTTTACCTTGAAGCCACGGATGTCGTACGGCATACACTCGTGCAGCAGATTCTTGATGCTTACGAACAGGAGGAAGGCGATCCAAAGCGTACGCTGAACCGGCCGGACAAACCAACAAACAACTAGTCAGGGGTGGACAGGTGTGAGTATTGAAGTAGATATGGTGGATGAAACGGAACGAGTAGAACCGAAGCACTGGGAGCTGGTGAAAAACATCCTGCAGTTCGCATGTGAAAAAGAAGGAGTCGTAGACGGCTCGGAGGTCTCTGTAAGTTTTGTGGATAATGAAATGATTCAGGCGGTCAACAGAGAATACAGGGAGATCGACCGGCCGACTGATGTAATTTCATTTGCCCTGAATGACGACGAAATTCAGCCCCAGGCTGAAGGCATACCGAACCTGCTCGGAGACATTATTATCAGCGTTCCCAAGGCGCAGGAGCAGGCCGGGGAATACGGTCACTCGTTTGAAAGAGAACTGGGCTTTTTGGCCGTTCACGGCCTGCTTCATTTGCTTGGATACGATCATATGGACAAAGAGGAAGAAGATAAAATGTTTTCGCGTCAGGAAAGGATTCTTGAAGCGTATGGATTACCGCGATAAATCGGTGCCTAAACGCTGGAAGGACGGCTTTATATTTGCTGGAAAAGGTATCCTCCTTGCCTTCCGGGAAGAGCGTCATATGCGCTTTCACGTCTTTTTCGGTCTGGCAGCCGTTCTTTTGGGATGGGTGTGCGGCATCGCTTTATGGCAGTGGGCCGTTCTTTTGCTGGCAATTGCCGGCATGCTTGTGCTCGAAATGGTTAATTCAGCGCTGGAGCGCCTGGTAAATTTAGTATCGCCGGAATGGAATAAAACCGCGGGAGATGTCAAAGACATTGCTGCCGGTGCGGTACTCATTTACGCTGTATTTGCTGTCATCATCGGTGTAATGATTTTTATGCCTTCCATATGGGAATGGCTGAACTGACAAAGGGGGAAGAACATTGGCTATAGAAAACGAACTGCTTGAACGGGCTAAACAGGCAAGAGAGCAGGCGTACGTCCCGTATTCCAAATTTCCGGTAGGAGCGGTTTTTGTAGGAGAGGACGACGAGTGGTACGAAGGGTGTAATATTGAGAACTCGTCGTACGGATTAAGCAACTGTGCAGAACGGACAGCCGTGTTCAGCGCGTTGCGTACGGGCATACGAAGCGGGAAAATGGTAGCTGTCATCGCTGATACGAAAGGGCCGGTCGCTCCATGTGGCGCCTGTCGGCAGGTGCTTTCTGAGTTTCTGCCGAAGGATGCCCGGATTGTATTGGGTAACCTGCAGGGTGAAATGAAAGTAACAACGATGGAAGAACTGCTCCCGGGAGCATTCGGCCCGGAAGATTTATAGTATGAAAGCAGGAAAGAAGAGGGAAAATAATGAGTGAATCGTATCATTCCGGATTTGCCGCTTTAATCGGGCGTCCCAATGCGGGAAAATCCACATTAATGAATCAGGTGCTTGGCCAAAAGATTGCGATCATGAGTGATAAAGCACAAACAACAAGAAATAAAATCCAGGGCGTTTACACGACGGAAGACTCCCAGATTGTTTTTATCGATACCCCTGGCATTCACAAGCCAAAGCACAAGCTGGGCGATTTTATGGTTCGTGCGGCTCTGCAGACGCTGAACGACGTTGATATCATTTTATATCTGATCGATGCGTCAGAGTCATACGGCCCCGGCGAGGAATATATTATCGAAAAACTGAAGCGGACAGACACGCCGGTATTTTTAATCGTTAATAAGATCGATAAAGTTCATCCCGACGAACTGCTCAAAGTGATTGCCAGCTATTCCGAACGGTATGATTTTGCCGAGGTAGTACCGGTTTCTGCGTTGAACGGCAATAATGTGACGACGCTTCTCGAAGAGCTTACCAAATATCTCGAGGAAGGCCCGCAGTTTTATCCGGAAGATCAGGTCACTGATCACCCGGAACGGTTTATCGTGAGTGAACTGATACGTGAAAAAGCACTGCAGCTTACTCGCGAAGAAGTTCCGCATTCGCTAGCCGTTGTTATCGATGAAATGAAAGAACGGGAAAACGGGGCGGTGTATGTGGCAGCTACGATTGTTGTCGAACGCCCGACCCAAAAAGGCATCATTATCGGTAAGCAGGGCTCAATGCTCAAGGAAATCGGACAGCGGGCCCGGGCAGATATTGAGTCGATGCTCGGCTCGAAGGTGTTCGTGGAGCTTTGGGTGAAGGTGGAAAAGGACTGGAGAAACAGCGCATATCTGCTTCGTGAGAACGGGTACCGCGAAGACGAATATTAAGAAATCGCCTGGGAGCGGAGGAACAGCATGATTCAGAAAACAGAAGGAATTGTTTTGCGGACTGCTTCCTACGGGGAATCCAATGTAGTGTTAACGGTTTATACAAGAGAGCACGGGAAAATGGCGATGATGGCCAAAGGGGCAAAGAAGCCAAGCAGCCGTCTGCGCTCGATCTCCCAGCCGTTTGTCTATGGAACGTTTGTGTACTATCCGGGCAAAGGAATGAGAACGCTCAGTCAGGGAGACGTAACGGATTCATTTCGCAGCGTGCGTGAAGACATCGTTCTTACTTCCTACGCTTCCTATTTGTCCGAACTTCTTGATAAAGTTACCGTGGATCAGGAGCGAAATCCTTATCTATTTGAGCTGTTTTGGCAGCTTCTGCGGCGTATCGATGAAGGCGAGGATGCCGAAGTGCTTATCCGTCTGTTTGAAGTGAAAATGACCGCAGTGGCAGGAATCCAGCCCGTGATCGACCGCTGTGTGAACTGCGGGCGGCAGGAGGGAACATTTCATTTTTCCATCCGCGAAGCGGGCTTTCTCTGCCATCTTTGCTGGGAGATCGATCCGTACCGTTTCCGCATTCAGCCGAAAACGGTGAGGCTTTTGCGGACGTTTTTCTACATTGATGTGCACCGGGTAGGCTCTGTTTCTGTATCGGCCGAAACGAAAAAAGAGCTGAAGGATGTGCTGAACAGCTATTATGATGCTTATGCAGGTATTTATTTAAAGGCAAGGCGTTTTCTGGAACAGATGGAAAAGTGGAACGTTGAATGAGTGCTTGACACACTCGTAAATGTTAAGTACTATTTCAATACAATCATAATGATGCGCAGGGAAAGAAAGTAGTAGCAATCTTCTTCAGTTTTAGCGAGTGCAGGATAGTGAAAGCTGCACGCTGACCGGTTGTGAAGGCGTTCTGGAGCGTAGAATGGATAAAGCGGCTTTTCGGCTGTAATGCCGAAATAGCAAGTAGGGTGGAACCGCGGTAATAACCGTCCCTATACCTGAGTGACAGGTATAGGGGCTTTTTTAATGAAAATAACCGAAAAACAAAAGGGGTGTTTAACATGGCAATGAATATTCAGGAAATGATTTTAACATTGCAGAACTACTGGGCGGACCAGAATTGCATTATTATGCAGGCCTACGATGTGGAAAAAGGAGCGGGGACGATGAACCCGATGACATTTCTGCGCAGTATCGGACCAGAGCCGTGGAACGCAGCATATGTAGAACCGTCAAGACGGCCGGGCGACGGACGCTACGGGGAGAATCCGAACCGTTTGTATCAGCATCATCAGTTTCAGGTAGTCATGAAGCCTTCGCCGGACAACATCCAGGAGCTGTATTTAAAAAGCCTGGAAGCCATCGGTATTGACCCGCTTGCCCATGATATCCGCTTTGTGGAGGACAACTGGGAGGCTCCGACGCTGAGTGCCTGGGGCCTTGGATGGGAAGTCTGGATCGACGGCATGGAAATTACCCAGTTTACGTATTTCCAGCATGTTGGCGGCATGGATGCCCACCCGGTGACAGCTGAAATTACATACGGCATTGAACGGCTGGCGTCGTATATTCAGGATAAGGAAAACGTATTTGACCTGGAATGGGTGCAGGGCGTTTCATACGGAGATATGTTTTTGCAGGCGGAATACGAGCATTCAAAGTATTCGTTTGAAATTGCGGATAAAGAGCTTCTTTTGAATCAGTTTGCCGCAAGTGAAAAGGAAGCAGAGCGGGCTATTGAGGAAAAGCTGGTGCTCCCTGCCTACGACCACGTGCTGAAATGCTCGCATTTGTTTAACCTGCTCGATGCCCGCGGGGCGATTTCAGTGACGGAGAGAACCGGATATATTGCACGTGTGCGCAATCTGGCAAGAAAGTGCGGAAAAGCGTATTACGACGAACGGGAAAAACTAGGATTTCCGCTACGGAAGCAGGAGGCGATGAACGATGACAACTAATCATTTTTTACTCGAAATCGGCGTGGAAGAAATGCCCGCCCGCTTTGTGGAGGGTGCGGTCAAGCAGCTGAAGGAAAAAACGGAAACCTGGCTGCAGGAGCAGCGGCTCAGCTATAGTACTGTTCACATGTTTTCTACTCCGAGACGGCTAGCGCTCCGGATTGAAGACCTGGCTGATTATCAGGAGGATATGGTCGAAGAGGCCCGTGGACCGGCCAAAAAGATCGCACTCACAGAAGACGGGGAATGGAGCAAGGCTGCTTTAGGCTTTGCCAGAGGCCAGCAGGTCGATACAAAGGATCTGTACTTTAAAGAGGTGAAAGGCACTGAGTACATTTTTGTGGAAAAAGAACACAAGGGCCGGCCGACCTCAGAGCTGCTGCAGGAGATGGAAACAATTATTACGTCTCTCGCTTTTCCGAAAAATATGCGCTGGGGAAGTCACGAACTCCGCTTTGTGCGCCCGGTTCAATGGCTCGTGGCGTTGTACGGAGAGACAGTGATCCCATTTACGATTACAGACCGCACAGCCGGCAATATTTCTTACGGACACCGGTTTTTGGGGGATGCCATTACTATTCATAAGCCGGAAACATACGAGCAGCAGCTGAAAGAGGAGTATGTGATTGCGGATGCGTCTGAAAGATCAGAATTGATTCGCAGCCAGATCGAAGAGATTGAAGCGGAAAACAGCTGGCACATTCCGATAGATGATGAGCTGCTTGCCGAAGTGAATCAGCTCGTGGAATACCCGACCGCACTGCACGGCTCATTCGATGAAGCGTATTTGGACATTCCGCGGGAGGTGCTCGTTACATCCATGAAAGAACACCAGCGGTATTTTCCGGTAGAAAATGATGAAGGCAGTCTCCTTTCGTATTTCATTACAGTACGAAACGGTAATGCTGAGCACCTTGACCAGGTCCGGAAAGGAAATGAGAAGGTACTCCGGGCGCGTCTGGCTGATGCCCAGTTTTTCTATGACGAAGATCAGAAAATGTCGCCGGAGGAAGCGGTGGAGAAATTAAACCACGTAATTTATCAGGAAAATCTGGGTACAGTCGGTGAAAAGGTAATGAGAGTGGAGGCTGTCAGCACCCGACTCGCAGAATACCTGCAGCTGGACAGCACGAAGGTGCAAAATGTTAAGCGTGCCGCTCATATTTCCAAATTTGACCTCGTAACGTTAATGGTGGACGAGTTCACTGAGCTCCAGGGGATTATGGGAAGAGAATATGCCCGGATGGCAGGAGAAAACACCGCAGTTGCCGAAGCTATTGCAGAACATTATAAACCAAAGTCCGCCGGAGATGCTCTCCCGGAAAATGTCGAAGGCGCGGTTATCAGCGTGGTGGATAAAATGGACACTATTGTTTCGAGCTTTGGTGTAGGGATGGTGCCGACCGGGTCCCAGGACCCTCACGGGCTGAGAAGACAGGCAGCAGGTATTGTCCAGACAATCACCGGGCACCGGTTTCCGCTCACAGTTCAGCAGCTGATCGTTCTGGTGATGGATGAAATCAAAGAGCGTTCTCTTCTTCAGCGGGAAGAAGCGGATGTTCTGAAGGATCTCGAAGAATTCTTTACCCAGCGTGTCCGCCAAAAGCTGCTTGATGAGGGTGTCCGCCATGATATTGCGGATGCTGTGCTGCTTCATCTTGGCGAAAGAATTGATGTAGTGACAGAAAAAGCTGGATTTATTCAAGCGCGTGCTGAAGAAATAGACTTCAAAGAAACGGTGGAAGCACTCAGCCGGGTGACCAATATCGCAAAAAACACAGACCGTGGTTCGGATATTCAAACAGAGCTGTTCGAGGCTGAAGAGGAAAGAGAGCTTTACGAAAAAAGCAAAACCTTAAATCAGCAGCTCGATAAAACGCTTGGGCAGGCGGATGTCGCCGGTGCGTATCAAGCGCTACAGGCAGTTACGCCGGCGATTAACGCCTACTTTGATCATGTTATGGTTATGGCTGAAGACGAACAGGTAAAGCAGAACAGACTGCAGCAGATGGCACTGTTATCCAGGGAAATTGAACGGTTCGCCCGCTTTCGGAGCATTGTTTTTTCATCGTAAAGCAATGCGTCCGTGCGAAGCGCCGATGAAGGTGGGGAGTCACTATCGAATTAACAGAGCGTCAGGAAACCATCCTGCAGATTGTTAAAGACAACGGGCCGATCACCGGGGAGCATATCGCAGACAGGCTTTCACTGACGAGAGCCACTCTGCGCCCGGATCTGGCCATTCTCACAATGTCAGGATTTTTAGAAGCAAGACCAAGAGTAGGATATTATTATACTGGAAAAACAGACACCGAAGAACTGAATAATCAGCTGCAGAAGTTAACCGTCAAACATTATCAGTCGATCGCAGTGGTCGTCTCGGAATCAGACAGTGTGTACGATGCTATCTGCACCATGTTCCTTGAAGATGTCGGCACTCTCTTTGTGGTGGATAAACAAGGCTATCTGGCCGGCGTCCTTTCAAGAAAAGATCTGCTGCGGGCGAGTCTCGGCCGCCAGGATACGGAAGCAATCCCTGTAAGTATTATTATGACAAGGATGCCCAACATCACGATCTGCAAAAAGGAAGATTTGGTCGTTTATGCAGCAACCAAGCTGATCGAGCGTCAGATTGACGCTCTGCCGGTAGTAAAAGACGCCGGCGATGGAAAGTATGAAGTGGTCGGCAGGGTCACGAAAACAAATATAACTAAAGTATTGGTGGATCTGGCCAATAACCAATTATTTTAACCCGAGGAGGCAGACATGACCACAAAACAAGAGCGTCCAGTAGTATACGTAGTGTCCGATTCGGTAGGAGAAACGGCTGAACTGGTAGTAAAAGCCGCTGCGAGTCAGTTCGGGGAAGACGGAATGGAAGTACGCCGTATTCCGTACGTTGAAGACGAGGGCACGGTGGAAGAGGTCATTCAGCTTGCCAAGGAAGCCAGGGCAATGATTGCGTTCACGCTGGTGATCCCAGAGATCAATCAGTACCTCCGGGAGCACGCGGAAGAAGCCGGGGTAGACACCGTTGACATTATGGGCCCGGTACTCGATAAAATGGTGACGCTCACGAACCAGCAGCCAAGATATGAGCCTGGTCTCGTATATCGTCTGGACGAAGACTATTTCCGTAAGGTGGAGGCAATCGAATTTGCGGTCAAATATGATGACGGGCGTGACCCGCGGGGCATTGTCCGGGCAGACATTGTGCTGATCGGCGTTTCGCGAACCTCAAAAACGCCTCTTTCCCAGTATCTGGCCCATAAACGTCTGAAGGTGGCAAACGTGCCGCTGGTTCCGGAGGTGGATCCGCCGGAGGAATTGTTTAATATTCCTAGTGAAAAGTGCATCGGGCTTCGGATCAGCGCCGATAAATTGAACCGGATCCGTTCGGAACGCCTGAAGGCGCTTGGACTGAGACCGGAAGCAAACTATGCGAGTATGGAGCGTATCCAGGAAGAGCTCGACTACTCGGAAGCGCTGATGAATAAAATCGGCTGTACGGTGATTGATGTGTCCAACAAAGCTGTGGAAGAAACAGCCAATATTATCTCCAATATGTTTCAGCAGCGCTAGGAGAGAATCAGCATGACGAAAAAGGAACCCACAGTGTATGTGGACGCTGACGCATGCCCGCATAAAGAAACGATCGACACGTGGGGAGCGGGCAAAAGCATGCGGATCGTTTTTGTGGCGAGCAGCGCGCACGCCTCAAATAAAGTGTATGAAGCAGAAACCGTGATGGTGGAAAACGAGCCCGAAGCGGCGGATATGTATATTTGGAACCACGTCTCTGCCGGCGATCTGGTGATTGCCGATGATCATGGCCTGGCAGCAATTGCTCTTG
Organism: Marinococcus sp. LNHM3E3-2.2; assembly: GCF_056034385.1. Taxonomy (NCBI): domain Bacteria; kingdom Bacillati; phylum Bacillota; class Bacilli; order Caryophanales; family Bacillaceae; genus Marinococcus; species Marinococcus sp. LNHM3E3-2.2. Next base: position 19,535 of record NZ_JBQLIC010000014.1, on the reverse strand, counting down.
AAAAAGGAGCGGCGGTTCTCTCTTTTCGGGGGAAGCGCTGGAAAAAGGGTGACGAAGAATGGCTGCTTGCCGGCCGGTATGCCGGCGTGCTGGCCAAACAGGGAAAGCACAGAGTTAAAGGGCCTAAAGCAATATCGCTTGAAGAACGCCAGCGTTTTTTTGAGGGCCTGGAGATCTTTGAAGCAGGCGGCAGTAAGTCCAAATGGTAATAGGCTCATCAGGGAGGAAACAAATTGGCAGCGTTTATTCCAGAAGAAAAAGTTGCTGAAATTCGGGAAAAAATCGATATTGTCGAAGTCATCAATGATTACGTACAGCTAAAAAAACAGGGCAGGCATTATCTCGGCCTGTGTCCTTTTCATGGGGAAAACACCCCGTCATTTTCTGTTTCGCCGGAGCGGCAGCTGTATCACTGTTTTGGCTGCGGCGCAGGCGGCAATGCCATAACTTTTTTGATGGAGCACGACGGCCTGACATTTGTGGAAGCTATTCAATCCCTTGCAGCCAAAACGGGTACCGAGTTGCCCGAGCTTGAAGATCAATACCCCGGCGAACGGGAACAGCACCAGGCTAAAAAAGATGCGCATCAAATGGCGGCCAAGTTTTATCATCATCTGCTGATGAATACAGAACAAGGGAAAGAAGCCTATGACTATTTAACGGCGCGGGGAATCAGTGAAGAGATTATTGAAGAGTTTCAGCTCGGCTATGCACCGGAGCGAAATAATATGCTTGTACAGCTGCTTGAAAAAAGAGATTATGACCTGGAAGAAATGGAAGAAGCCGGACTGATTCTCCGCCAGGAATCCAGCTGGCAGTGGAATGACCGTTTTCGCGGGCGGGTCATGTTTCCTATTCATAACCAGCGCGGGCAGGTTATCGCCTTTGGCGGCCGCGCACTCGGAGAAGGTGCGCCGAAATACTTAAATAGTCCGGAAACGCCCATCTTTTTAAAGCATGAAACGCTCTACTCGTTTTCCAAAGCCCGCCAGGCAGTCCGCAAACAGGATGAAGCCGTTCTGTTTGAAGGCTATATGGACGTTATTGCTGCCTGGAAAGCGGGAGTGAAAAACGGGGTTGCGGGTCTTGGCACGGCTTTCTCTAAACGACAGGCCGAGCAGATCCGAAAAGCAACAGACAAAGCGGTAATTGCTTATGACGGTGACAGCGCCGGACGGGCAGCGGCGTGGAAAACCGGAGATATTCTTGAAAAGCAGGACATCAATGTACGGGTGGCGCTGTTTCCGGCAGAGATGGACCCGGACGACTATATACAGGCGTACGGGGCAGAAGCATTCAAGGTACAATTGTCGGAGCGTGCGGTACCTTTTATGTCCTTTAAGGTTCAGGAGCTGCGTAAAAATAAAAACCTTCAAAATGAAGGAGACCGTCTTGCCTATATCGAAGAAGTACTCCGGGAAACATCTGTGATCAGCAGTGCTGTAGAACGTGAATTCTACATGAAGCAGCTGGCAGAAGAATTTGACCTGTCGATGGACGCTCTCCGGGAGGAAGAACGTAAAGTACAAAAAAAGGAACAGAAGGAAAAGGCAGCAAAGGCTCCTTCGTCTGTGGAAACAGGCAAACGGTGGCGGAGCGGAGCGCTTCCGAAAAAGCAGGTGTCGATGCGATCGGCCTATGAGAATGCTGAACGGTCGCTCCTCGCCTTTATGCTTCAGAACCGGGAGGTCGCCGGGGAGGTTAAAGAGCGTATTGGAGGAGAATTCAACATTGATGCCCATACAGCGCTTGCGGCATATTTATATGCTTATTATGACGACGGCCATGATCCTGATGTAAGCCGGTTTATGGAATACGTTGAAGAGCAGGAGCTTGTGAACCTGGTATCTGAGCTGATGCACCTTGACATTCCGGCAGAAATATCAGATAATGAAATGTCTGACTATGTTGAACAGATTAAAATTCGACCAAAACGGGAAGAATTACTGCAAAGGCAGAAACAGCTTAAAGACGCTGAAAGAAATGGTGATTCAGAAACAAATCAGCGACAGTTGCTGACAAGAATCATGGAATTGATGATGCAGCTGAAGAAAAACTAGCCTGAAGCAATTTGCTTGCGCTTTTCCTTTGTGGTTGATAAGATATGATCACGATAGAAGGAAAGCGTGCCAGTTTGATGTGCACGCTCTTTCTATGTGCCTGCCGTCCTTTCAACCAGCTAAGAAAATACCAGGAAAAGAAATCGTCGGCACAGACAATTGCGGGCATGTAAAGAGACAGGGTAGGATTCAAGGTGTGAAGCTTGGAAGGAGGGAGATCGAATGGCGGAAAAACCAAGCCGTCCGCTGGCGGAAGGTGAAATGTCGGTCGATCAGGTAAAAGAACAATTGCTCGAAACGGGCAAAAAACGTGGAACGTTAACGTATGCAGAAATAACAGAAAAACTCTCCAGTTACGACCAGGATTCTGAGCAAATGGATGAGTTTTTTGAATACCTTGGTGAACAAGGCGTTGATATTATCAACGAGGGAGAAGAAGTTCCAAGCATGGAACAGGTGGAAAAAGAAGACACCCTCGACTTGAATGATTTAAGCGTCCCTCCAGGCATTAAAATTAACGATCCAGTCCGGATGTATTTAAAAGAAATCGGCCGTGTGCCGCTTCTTTCTGCGGAAGAAGAAATTAATCTTGCCACTAAAATTGAAGAAGGCGACGAAGAAGCAAAACGCCGTCTCGCAGAGGCCAACCTTCGTCTGGTTGTTTCGATCGCAAAACGTTACGTCGGACGCGGCATGCTTTTCCTCGACTTAATTCAGGAAGGCAATATGGGTCTGATCAAAGCGGTGGAAAAGTTTGATCACAGCAAAGGGTTCAAGTTCAGTACGTACGCTACGTGGTGGATCCGCCAGGCAATCACCCGTGCTATTGCCGACCAGGCGAGAACGATCCGTATTCCGGTGCACATGGTGGAGACGATCAACAAGCTGATCCGCGTGCAGCGTCAGCTGCTGCAGGACCTTGGCCGTGAGCCGCTTCCGGAAGAAGTTGCCAAAGAAATGGATCTGACTCCGGATAAAGTAAGGGAGATTCTTAAAATCGCCCAGGAGCCGGTGTCGCTGGAAACTCCTATCGGTGAAGAAGATGACTCTCATCTTGGTGACTTTATTGAAGACCAGGAAGCGATGGCACCGTCGGATGCAGCTGCTTATGAACTGCTGAAAGAGCAGCTCGAAGATGTGCTTGATACGCTTACGGACCGCGAAGAAAACGTTCTCCGTCTCCGGTTTGGCCTTGATGACGGACGCACCCGCACCCTCGAAGAAGTGGGTAAAGTGTTTGGCGTCACAAGAGAGCGTATCCGTCAGATTGAAGCCAAAGCGTTAAGAAAGCTTCGTCACCCGAGCCGCAGCAAACGATTAAAAGATTTCATGGACTAATGAATTCATCATAGATACAAGGGGACGCATGCTTTAAATAAGCAGGTGTCCCCTTTTTTATTTTACATAGAAGAGAGAGGAAAACATGAAAAAAGCTGTATTGCCGGACAGACTGGCAGTTATCGTGGAACAAATTGACCAGGGAGCGGTGGTCGCAGATATTGGCACGGACCACGGGCTGGTTCCGGTCGAAGCAGTGGTGCACCGGGAGGCGGAGCATGCAGTAGCAGCTGATGTGAATGCAGGTCCGCTCCAGGCTGCATCAGACTACATTGCCTCCTGTGGATTAACAGATAAAATTGATACCCGCCTCGGGAGTGGACTCACTGTCCTGAGAGAAACTGATCGTATTGATACAGTAGTTATCGCGGGAATGGGCGGCACGCTGATCAAAGAGATTTTAGAGGAGGGAAAGACACATCTCCGCCCGGTGCAGAAGCTGATCCTGCAGCCTAACATCTCCGCGGGCCGAATTCGCCAGTGGCTGTTTGACAATGGCTGGAAGCTTACCGATGAGCGAATCCTGAAGGAGGACCGCCATGTGTATGAAGTACTGACGGCAGTGCCGGGGGAAGCGGAAGCGCCGTACCGGGAAAACCAGGAGCCGTTTGAAAAACAGCTGTTGTTCGGTCCGTATTTGCTCAAGGAGCGGAACAATGCTTTTAAGGATAAATGGATGAGGGAAAAAGATAACTGGCAGCAGATTTTACAACAGCTGGCAAACGCCGTTCCGACAGAACAGACAACGGCAAAGAAGCAAAAATTAAACCAATACATTGCATGGGCTGAGGAGGTTATTACATGAATACTGTACGTGACGTTATCCGGTTATTTGAAGAATGGGCACCGCCATCGCTTGCTGTGGAAGGCGACCGGGTGGGCCTGATGATCGGGGACTGGAACCAGCCGGTCACAAAGGTGCTTACCACCCTTGATGTATCCGAAGAGGTGGTGGATGAAGCTGTCAAAACAGGGGCGGAGTTAATCATTGCCCACCACCCGCTGCTGTTTCGTCCAATAACGTCGCTCGATGTGTCAAATGGACAGGGGCCGGTAATTGAAAAGTGCATTAAGCATGATTTAACCGTCTATGCCGCGCACACAAACCTCGATATTGCTCCCGGGGGTGTGAATGACATGATGGCAGAGGCGCTCGGTTTAACGAACACGGAGGTGCTGGCTGCGACAGGTGAAGACGAGCTGTATAAGCTAGTGGCCTTTGTACCGGAGTCCCACGCTGAAGAAGTAAGAAAGGCAGTGGGGGATGCGGGGGCCGGCTATATCGGCGGATACAGTCATTGCACATTTTCTGCTTCGGGTACTGGCACGTTTATCCCCGGCGAGGACACAAATCCTTTTTTAGGCGAGCAGGGAAAGATGGAGTTCGCGGACGAAAAGCGGATGGAAACGATTGTACCGGCCTCTCTCCGGCAAACTGTAGAAGCCGCTTTGACCGCTGCTCATCCGTATGAAGAACCGGCTTATGATGTGTATCCGCTCGCTATTCCTGGTGAGCCTTACGGGCTTGGGAGAGTGGGAGAGCTCCCGGAGGAAATGACGCTTGAAGCGTTTGTGGAGCAGGTGAAAAAAAGCTATGACGTACCGTTTGTCCGCGTGGTGGATGGAAAAACCGAGCGGGTTAAACGCGTGGCCCTGCTCGGGGGCGACGGCAACAAATACTGGAAGCAGGCGCTTTCCAGGCAGGCGGATGTGTACATTACCGGCGATATTTATTTCCATACAGCCCAGGACGCGGCGATGGATGGCCTTACGATGATAGATCCCGGCCATCACGTGGAAAAAATTATGAAAAAAGGCGTGCAGAAGGAAATGCAGCACCGCAGCCAGGGCCGGCTGCAGGTGGAATGGCTGGCTTCTGCTTTGTCTACCGAACCGTTTCGGCTGGCATAATAGAAAAAATCCCTCCGCGGTCAAGCGGAGGGATTTGTTTATGATTTTGCTTTGATTTTTGGGAGGATTTTTGATTTATCGATATGAGATTCGGTATCCCATGTGGATGAATCGTTTGGATCGTACTGGTCGATAAACAGGATGACTTCCTTTGTGATTAACGTTGGTGTGGAAGCACCTGCTGTCACACCTACAGAGTTGACATTTTCAAGCCAGCTTAAATCCAGCTCGGTTAAGTTGCTGATCCGGTAAGCTGTTGTGCCCGCGACCTGTTCAGACACCTGGGCAAGCCGGTTGGAGTTGTTGCTTTTCGGGTCGCCGACAACGAGAACGAGATCTACATCCTTCGCCTGTTCAGCTACCGCTTCCTGGCGTACCTGGGTGGCGTTGCAGATTTCATTATGGATTTCTGCATGCGGATAAATTTCTCTCGCCCGGTCCATAATGTCGGAAACGTCCCACTGGCTCATGGTCGTCTGGTTAGTCATGATAATCCGTTCCGACTTAATGTTTAAGCTTTCAAGATCGTCGAGCGTTTCCACTAAATGCACAATGTCCGGAGCGACACCGACAGCGCCTTCCGGCTCCGGGTGTCCCTTCTTGCCGACATAGATAAATTCATAGCCCTGGTCCCGTTTTTCCCGTATTAAGTCGTGCGTGACGGTAACATCGGGGCAGGTGGCATCAATGGTGGTCAGTCCTTTTTCTTCAGCGAGTTGGCGTACTTCTGGAGAAACGCCGTGAGCTGTATATACGACTGTCCCTTTATCTACCTGCCGGAGTATTTCAAGCCGGTTGGGCCCGTCGAGGGAAATGACACCTTCTTCTTCAAATGCGTCAGTCACGTGCTTATTGTGTACGATCATGCCTAAAATATAGATTGGACGCGGAAGCTCCTGGTTACCGGCGGCTTTTTTCGCCATTACCATCGCATCGACAACGCCGTAGCAGTATCCACGTGGTGAAATTTTTGTTACTTCCATAAAGGCCTCCTGTTTCATAATTTGAACCGTGAGGTCTTGCGTGTACGCGCTGACTTTACGTATGCAGTCATGTAAAACGATTCTGGATTCATTATACTACCTAAGTGTCTGGTTGAAAAGAAAGGACGGCTGAAGGGATGTATTCCTTTAATATTTTGTGAACAGAAGCAGAGGAGAAGCTATGGTTTCTATTTTAACTATGATAAAATATGGAGATGCAAAAAATGCGTAAATGAAAAGAGAGTTAGGTGAACAGCGTGGAAAACCGCTTTAAACAATACAATATTCCGGCATATGCCCTCAGGCTGCTGGATAAAAAACGAATTCAAAAACCAACGGATATTCAGGAACGGCTGATGCCCGCTGCGATTAATGGCAAGGATGTTATCGGCCAGTCGCAGACCGGATCAGGGAAAACACTTGCGTATCTGCTGCCAATTCTGAGCAGAATCGACACCTCCAAAGCGGAAGTGCAGGCAGTCATTACAGCGCCTACCCGGGAGCTCGCCGGCCAGATTTTCGGTGTTCTGAAGGAAATTACGGATGAAGATGAAACCTCTTCGGTACGTGCCAAGCAGGTATCCGGGGGAACGGACCGCTCCAGAGTGATGGAGCAGCTCCGTAACCCACCGCACATTATTGTGGCCACGCCAGGGCGGCTGAAGGACATGGTCGGAGAAAATGTTATCAATGTACACACGGTCAGCATGCTTGTCATTGACGAAGCAGACCAGATGCTTGATATGGGCTTCCTGGAAGAAATTGATCCGGTGGCCGGAAAAATGGCAGATAACCTGCAGATGATGGTATTTTCGGCAACAGTACCGGAAAGCCTGCAGCCGTTTCTCCGCAAATATATGAACAATCCCAAGCATGTGCACGTAAAGCCGGAGCATGCGACGCCAAAAGAAATGACGCATTACGGCATCGCGCTCAGACACCGCAGCCGTCTTGATGTGACAATGGAGCTTGTGGACCGGCTGCAGCCATTTCTCGCTATCATATTTGCAAGTACGAAAGAGGAAGCGGACGAACTAGCCGGAGAAATGTTCAAAAAACAATACCCGGTAGAAGTGCTGCACGGCGGTCTGCCTTCGCGGCAGCGTAAACAGGTTATGAAACGGATTCAAAATCTTGAGGTTCAGTATCTGGTAGCTACCGACCTTGCTGCCCGCGGTATGGATATTCCGGGTATTTCCCACATTATTAACTACAGCCTGCCGAAGGAACTGGAATACTTTATTCACCGGACGGGCCGTGCCGGGAGAGCCGGACTGACAGGAGAGTCATACACTCTGATGGGAGAAGACGACCGGAAAGCCGTTCTTTCTCTTCAAAAGCAGGGTATCCGCTTCACGTTCATGGACTTTCGCAAAGGAACATGGACCGAGCTCTCCAAGCCGCTGTTTGCCTCCAAGCAGACAAAACGGAAGCCTGCGCCTGCTCCTGACGCCATGCCGGTGAAAAAACCGAAAAAAGTGAAGCCGGGCTATAAGAAAAAAGCGATGGCAGACCAGACGGCGTCCCGCCGCCGCAAACGAAAATAACAACTGAGGTGATGACTGTGCTTTTAGGCTCGCATGTATCGATGAACGGGAAAAAAATGCTTCTTGGTTCAAGTGAAGAAGCGGCTTCGTATGGAGCGACAGCGATGATGATTTATACAGGAGCGCCGCAGAATACCCGGCGCAAACCTATTGAAGAATTAAATATCGAAGACGGGCACGCCCACATGAAAGAAAACGGCATTGAAGAGGTAGTGGTTCATGCGCCTTATATTATCAATATCGGCAATACGACCAAGCCGGAAACATTTCAGCTTGGTGTGGATTTTCTGCGCAATGAAATCAGCAGATCCGAGTCGCTCGGGGCAAAGCAGATTGTTCTTCACCCGGGGGCGCACGTCGGGGCCGGTACAGAAGCAGGCATTAAAAAAATTATCGAGGGCTTAAATGAGGTTATTTATCCGGACCAGAAGGTGCAGATCGCGCTTGAAACAATGGCGGGCAAAGGCTCGGAGTGCGGAATAAGCTTTGAAGAGCTTTCGGAGATTATCAGTGGAGTAACTCACAACGATAAGCTGAGTGTCTGCTTTGATACATGCCACAAGCATGATGCAGGCTACGATATCGTAGGGGATCTGGACGGCGTGCTGGAGTCGTTCGACCATTATGTCGGCCTCGACCGGCTGAAGGTGCTTCATATTAATGACAGTAAAAACGAACGCGGGGCAGGCAAAGACCGCCACGAAAATATTGGTTACGGCTATATCGGCTACAGTACGTTAGCAGAAATTGTGCATCACGAGGCGTTTGCTTCTGTGCCGAAAATACTGGAAACACCTTATGTCGGCACAGACAAGAAAAACAAAAAACCACCGTATAAGCACGAAATTGCGATGCTCAGACAAAAAGAATGGAAGCCGAACTGGCGGGATGAATTAATGCCAGCAGAGGTGTAAATGTCTTCTGCATGAATGCGCCTCACGCATTCATGCTCTTTTATTTCTGGAAGCTCAGGAAAAGAAACCAGAAACAAGGACAGCAACAAGCACGCCCCGCATGTATTCATGCGGGGCGTGCTTGTTTTATTCGTTGTTCATATCAAGAAATCTCGATGCCCACTCAAACAATACCAGCTGGCTGTTAACGGCGGGCTCTCCGGGCGCAGGCTCAACGTAATGATAATAACCGCTGCTGTCCTGCTCCCTTGCCTTCACATTATCCTGCAGGATCAGCTCCAAAATGGCATTGAGCCGCTTTTTTAAAATAGGTTCGTAGACAGGAAACATGATTTCGATTCGTTTTTCCATGTTTCTTGTCATCCAGTCAGCCGAGGACAAATAATAGTCGTCACGGGCGCTGTTGGCAAAATAAAAAATACGGGTATGCTCAAGGAAACGCCCGACGATGCTGCGGACGGTGATGCTTTCGCTCACTCCGGGGATGCCTGGCTTCAGGCAGCAGATACCACGAACAATAAGTTCAATGCGGACACCGGCCCGGGAAGCTTCATACAGTTTAATAATGAGTTCTTTATCTGTTAACGAATTCATTTTGGCGATAATATGCCCGCTTCCGTCCTGGCGATGGCAGTCAATCTCCCGTTGGATCAAATGAATCAGCTCCTCGCGTATTCCTTCCGGAGAAGTGCTGATTTCATTCCAGTACGGCTGCTGGGAAAAGCCGCTTAAATGATTAAAAAAGTTAGTGGCGTCCTCACCGAAGGAGGGACGGGTCGTAATCATGCCCATATCGGTGTACACTTTAGCGGTGGAATCGTTGTAGTTGCCGGTGCCAAGATGCACATACCTCTTGATGCCATCTGCTGTCTTCTTGACGATCAGCACAATTTTACTGTGGGTTTTTAGTGATGTAATCCCGTAAATGACGTGAACGCCGGATTTCTCAAGGGTTTTCGCCCACTGGATATTATTTTCTTCATCAAAGCGTGCCTTCAGCTCGACGAGGACCGTCACCTGTTTCCCCTGTTCCGCCGCTCTTGCCAGTGCGGCAATAATGGGGGAGTCCCCGCTGACCCGGTAGAGAGTCTGCTTAATCGCTAAAACGTCCGGATCGTCGGCCGCTGTGGAAATAAAGTCGATAACGGGCTGGAACGATTCATAAGGATGGTGAAGTAAAATGTCCCGGTCATCGGAAGCATTAAACACATCGGACTCAGTAATCAAATCCTCCGGCGGCTGGGGAATAAGCGTCTCATACACAAGATGCTCCCATTCCGGGGCAAGCTCCTCACAGAGCGGAAATAAGAAAGTTAAATCGATCGGCCCCTTCAGTGTATAAACGTCGTCTGGGTGAATCTCGAGAGCTTCGAGCAGAAACTCAAGAATATAGTCATCCATCATGCCATGCTGGCATTCCAAACGAACAGCGGCGCCCCATTTGCGTTTTTTTAATTCCTTTTCAATCTCCCGGAGGAGATCGCGGGCACCCTCCTCATGAATGGTTAAATCCGCGTTGCGGGTGATCCGGAACGGAGAAGCACTTAAGACAGTAAACCCCTTGAAGAGCATATGGATAAATTCTGCCAGTACCTGTTCAAGCAAAATATACTCCCGGCTGCCGTCGGATGACGGAAGCACAAGGAAGCGGGGGAGCACCCCGGGTACCTGGACAATGGCAATGCTTTCTTTTTCATCACCGGCTTCTTTCTGGAGCCGGACGGCCAGGTTCAGGGACTTGTTTAAAAGCATGGGAAACGGGCGGTAGGCATCCACAGCCATCGGTGTGAGAACCGGCATAATACTCGCCATGAAATACTCCTGGATATATTGATACTGGCCGCTGTCTAATTCAAGCGTCGAAAGAAAGCGGATGTTTTCCGAGGCTAACAGCGGAACAGCCGTTTCCGTAAAAAAATGATCCTGCAGCCGCACGAGCTCTGAATTTTTTTCGGTGATGGCCGAGAGCTGCTGCTTCGGCGTGAGCCCAGCTTTGTTTTCAGGTTTATTGAACCCTGCTTTTACCTGATCTTTTAACCCTGCGACCCGGACCATGAAAAATTCATCCAGGTTGGAGCTGAAAATGCCTAAAAAACGCAGGCGTTCAAGGAGCGGATTGGTCTCGTCGAGGGCTTCTTCGAGCACCCGCTCATTAAACGCAAGCCAGCTGATCTCACGGTTGTTATAATATGCCGGATTTTCAAGGTCAATATGTGTCTGAGTCATTTCGGTCATTGTAGAATCCGCCTTTCTTTACACCCTGGTCACTCCTGGGCCAATTGTATCAACGAAATGTTAAGCGCATGTAAAGATTCACGAAAAAAGCATTGTTCAGCTGGAAAAAGCAGAAACCGGCGACTGTTCGTGGAAGTGAAGCACAATCTCGCGGTTGATCATTTTTTCCAGGTGTTTTTTATACTTATCTGCTTTGGCTTCTTCAAAAGTGGAATGCATCCCCTCGCGGCAGTATATATGGAAATGAAGCTCTTTGCCTTCTTTTTCAATGCCAAGCCCCGAAACGATATTGCGGCGCGTACGGTTAAGCGAATAAGAGAATTTTAAAATGCTGCCAAGAAATTCCAGCCGTTTCAGGCTGTTTTTCTGCATATACGGCCGGAACGGTTTCGAAAACTGTTTAAACATCGATTTAGATTTGAAGGAAGACACAAGTGACATGGCGATCCGCTCTTCATGCGTAATGCCATCGATGGAACGGTTGGTTAAAATATAGAAGGTGTGCTGGCTGCTTGCCTCCGAGCTGATGTACTCCCCGATATAAAGAACCTGGGCCGCGCGGTTCAGCAGGCGGTGGTTGTCTTCATGCAGATAGGATTTTGGAATATACGGCTCCAGGCTGTTGTACATGGAAGAAGCAATGTTTCCGACTTCATCCACATAGTCCGGGTTAATCTCGAATTCCCGGTTCAGCTGGTAAAAGCTTTCCTCGATCACGTCCGGAAAATGGGGATATATTTTATCCCGGAGCAGCTCTTCAAACAACAGTCCGTCGCGGAGGCCCTTGTTGCTGATTAAATAGTAGGAGGCATCGATATGCTTATAAAGCTGGGAAATAATCCGCACCGCCGGAATAATGACGTCCGCCCGGTCTTTGGAAAGCCCTTCGATGTTTTCGCGTTCTGATAAGCTTGATTTTTCAAGAAGCTCCATTGTTTCAGCGATATCGTCACCGCTCATGGAATACTGATGCAGGCCGGCCAGCGGATAATTGATGGAAGCCTGGTGCACCAGCACCATGTTCCGGGAACTTCCGCCGATACCGACGACCGGAAGATTTTCCCCTTCTTCTCGCAGCCAGGACACTTTTTGAAATTGTTTTTCGATCCATTTATTCATCTGCTTCAGGTTGCTCGAAGTGATTTTGTCATCGTTTGGAAGAAACTTCTGCTTTAATGTCAGAGCGCCGAAGGGGAAGCTGTGGGTGCGCACGAGTTCCCTGTTTTTAAACATGGTTACCTCTGTACTGCCGCCCCCGATATCAATGGTAATTCCCTCCGAAAGGCTGGTGGAATTCACTACGGCAAGATACCCATAGGAGGCTTCTTCTTCCCCGGAAAGAACGCGGATGGGAAAATCGATGCGTTCTTCAATATACTGCAAAACCTCTTCGCGGTTGGAGGCACCCCGCACAGCTGCGGTGGCTACAGCATGAATAGTCTGAACGTCGTGAAAACGGAGAACTTCTTCAAACTGCTGCAGGGTATGCAGCAAAATATCTCTCCCCTCTTCGGTGAGTGCGTTCTGGTCGTCGATATGGTTGCTCAGGCGGGCGACGATTTTTAAGTTATGAAGCTCGCGGTACCCGCGCTTTTCGTCCACTTCATTAATTACCAGGCGGATCGAGTTGGAACCTATATCAATAACGGCGACTTTTTCTTTCGCTTGAAACATTCTCATCATTCCTTAGAAATGGATTTGATTTCGTTTAACTGCTTTACTACTAACTATCATACAAAGAATAACCATGAATTGTATACACGATTAAGCAAAGAAGATTTACAGAAGCAAAAAGGTTTTGTATACTTTTCCTATCAATAAATCGTAACGATTCTTAATTGTTTTTGGAAAGAAGGAGGCTTCCCGGTGGAAGATTCAACAAATACGCTGCTTGAAGTGAATCATCTTTCGTTTCGCTACGAGTCAGAGCTCGTGCTGGACGATATCAATATGAATATAAATCGCGGAGATTTCGTAGGTCTGGTCGGGCCGAACGGCTCGGGAAAATCTACGCTCGTCCGGATTCTTTTAGGGCTGCACAAGCATTACAGAGGAGAAGTACGATGGTTTGGAACGCCCGTACGCCAATTTCATCAATGGCCGAAGATCGGCTATGTTTCTCAAAAAGCGAATCGTTTTAATGCCGGCTTCCCGGTGACCGTGTATGAAGTCGTAGCTATGGGACTTTACGGTAAAAAGGGGCTGCTTCGTTTTTTGAATCGTAAAGACAAGCAGCGTATTCACGAAGCGCTCGAGCAGGTGGATATGCTCGGCTATAAAAAGAAGAATATGGGCCGGCTTTCCGGGGGGCAGCAGCAGCGGGTGTTTATTGCACGTGCCCTTGTGAGCGACCCGGAGGTGCTGATTTTGGACGAACCGACCGTCGGGGTGGATGCTGCATCCGCTCAGGCATTTTATGAACGGCTGAGCCACTGGAACAGAGAGAAGGGTATTACTCTTATCCTTGTTACCCATGATGTAGGAGCGATGACCAAATACGTGACAAAAGTAGCCTGCCTGAACCAGCAGCTTCATTTTCACGGAACGACACGGGAATTTGAAGAAAGTGATCTTGCCGGCGCTTACGGACACGATGTGCATATTATCCACCATGAGCATGATCACCATGCAGGAGGAGCCTGATGATTTTTCTGGAATTTGATTTTTTAAGATATGCGCTCATCATCGGTCTCATGATCGGCGTGGTTGCTCCGGCTGCAGGTGTGTTCGTGGTAGTCAGAAAAACGCCGATGATCGCCGATGCGATGTCGCATACAGCGCTGACCGGCATCGCCTTTCATCTTTGGCTCGCTTCATTCTGGGTATGGCTCAGCGAATGGAACCCGCTTTATACCGGTATTTTATTTACGTTCATCGTATCGTTTGTGATTGAGTATCTGCGTCGGCGTTTTCAAACGTTTCAGGAGCTTTCCATACCGGTAGTGATGGCTTCAGCCATTGGGCTCGGAGTCGTTTTTATTTCTCTGGCGGATGGCTTTAATAATGATTTGTTTAACTATTTATTTGGAAGCATTCTTACAGTGAATGCTTCAGACGCAGTGGTGATTGGTGCTATTTCTGCCGTGTCGCTCCTGTTGTTTCTGCTGTTTTATAAAGAATTATTATTCCTGGCTTTCGATGAAGAGCAGGCTGCCGTAAACGGGATCCCGGTGCAGAGAGTGAATTTATTATTTGCCGGTATCGCAGCGGTCATAGTTGCTTCTTCCATATCTATTTTGGGAGTGCTGCTCGTCTCCGCTTTAATTACCCTGCCGGCAGCAGCGGCGCTCCGGGTTGCTTCCACCTTCAAGAGCATGTTTTTATACGCGGTGCTTTTCGGGGAAACAGCCGTTCTGGCCGGCTTTTTTGCTTCATATTATTATGATCTGAGCTCAGGCGGCACAATCGCAGTCATTTCATTTCTTATATGGACATTCGTTGTACTGGCTGAAAAAGCCACTGGGCGAATACGTCAGCGTCCGTGGGAAGAGACGAAATGGACGGACAAAGCAAATCAATAGCACAGAAAAGCAATCCTTGTGTAAAATAAAGAATAGAGAGTGACGGCTATGTTTGATATTAATTTTGTGGAACGAAGCATTATAGCAGCGGTGCTGATCGGCCTGACAGCCCCTTTGATCGGCTCGTTTTTAGTCGTGCGCCGGTCCTCGCTGATAGCAGATTCCCTCGCTCACGTTACTCTTGCTGGAGTGACGGCAGGAGTGCTCGCCGGTAATCTGCAGGCTTTTTGGGATATCAATCCGTTATACAGCGGCTTTTTATTTGCATTTGCCGGCTCGTTGATCATTGAACGGGTACGTCACACATACGGGGGCTTTCAGGAGCTTGCCGCCCCGATCTTAATGGCGGCAGCGGTAGGACTGAGCGCCGTATTTATGTCTATATCCGCTGACGGGGTGACGGAGTGGTACGGCTATCTGTTTGGAAGTGTAGTCTCCGTACAGATGGAAGATCTTTGGTTTATCGGAGTAATGACAATTGCTGCCCTCGGGCTGCTTGCAGCGTTTGGCAGAGAATTGATGTTTCTTTCCTTCGATGAAGAAATGGCGGCTGCTGCCGGAATACCAGTTAAGATGTTCAATGTACTGCTTGCTGTACTGCTTGCGATTGTTATTTCTGCATCGATGCAGGTGGTCGGCGTGCTGCTTGCCGGAGCGCTGATTACGCTGCCGGCAGCGGCCGCAATGCAGTGGGCCTCCGGCTTTAAACGAATGCTTCTGATTGCTGTTATTATCGGAGAAGCCTCTGTGGCGGCCGGTGTGACTGGATCCATATTTCTTGGCATTGCGTCGGGAGGCGGCACTGTAGTGACCGCTGCTTTTATACTTTTTGCCACTTTAGTTCTCAGAGCATGGATCAACTGGAAAAGAAACAGGAGGCTTAAATATGAACGTCACCAAAGCGCTTAATATTATGAAGGATCAGGGATTTAAATATACAGCCAAGCGTGAAGAACTGCTCCAGCTTTTTTCAGATGAAAAACGCTATTTGACAGCGAAGGAAGTACTGCATTCCCTGCAGAAAAATTATCCGGGAATGAGTGTGGATACTGTCTATCGCAACCTCTCCATATTCGAGGAAATGGATATTCTCGAGATGACAGAGCTTGAAGGAGAAATGCATTTTCGTTTTTCCTGTTCAACAACGGCCCATCATCACCACCTTATCTGTCTCGAGTGCGGAAAAACGAGAGAAATTGAGACGTGCCCGATGGACTGGCTGAATGAAAACGTTGACGGCGGCTTTGAAGTGACCGGGCATAAGTTTGAAATTTACGGACTTTGTGCCGAATGCAAAAAAGCGAAACAAAAGGAAGCAGCACCGGCATAACCATAGGTGCTGCAGCAATAACAGGTGAAACAAAAAAGCTCCGCCCTTAATGGGTGGAGCTTTTTGCGTCGAGAGCTTAATTTGTCAGTTCTTTTTCTTTAGCTTCCCGTTCTTTTTCTGCTTCTTTGGCATAGTGCTCTTCAGCAATTTTATCAACTTCGATCTTTAGCTCTTCCACCATGGTTTCTTCCGGAACCTTCCGGATGATTTCTCCGTGGCGGAATAGAAGACCTTCGCCTTTTGCACCGGCAATACCGATATCGGCTTCTCGTGCTTCGCCGGGGCCGTTAACAGCGCAGCCGAGCACGGCTACTTTAATCGGAGCTTTAATGGTGGAAATATATTCTTCCACGTCATTGGCGATGCTGATCAAATCGATTTCAATACGTCCGCAGGTAGGACATGAGATAAGTGTAGCTGCGTTGGATGCGAGGCCGAATGTTTTCAGCAGTTCGCGTCCCACTTTTACTTCCTCTACCGGATCGGCACTGAGAGAAATACGCAGTGTGCTTCCGATTCCTTTACTTAGAATAGCTCCGAGTCCGGCAGAACTTTTGACTGTGCCTGCGAATTGAGTGCCTGATTCAGTAATCCCCAGGTGAAGTGGGTAGCTGAATGCCTGAGCCGCTTTTTCATAAGCTTCAATAGCCAGGTGGACGTCTGAAGCTTTCATCGAAACGATGATATCGTAAAAGCCGAGCTCTTCAAGGATAGAAATATGGTAGAGAGCACTCTCGACCATTCCGTCTGCAGTTGGGTATCCGTATTTATCAAGGATCCGTTTTTCGAGGGAGCCGGCGTTTACACCAATACGGATTGGAATGCCTTTGGCTTTGGCGGCCTCAACAACCTCTTCCACTTTTTCCCGTTTCCCGATATTGCCCGGATTGATCCGGATTTTATCAGCGCCGCCTTCAATAGCTTTCAAGGCCATATTATAGTCGAAGTGGATATCGACAACGAGCGGAATATTGATGCGCTGTTTAATTTTCGGAATTGCTTCAGCATCCTTCATTTGTGGGCATGCGACGCGGACAATCTGGCATCCGGCCTCTTCAAGGCGGTGAATTTCTGCGACGGTCGCTTCCACATCGTGAGTTTTTGTTGTGGTCATGCTTTGTACTACTACTTCATTACTGCCACCGATCGTCACATTACCTACTTTGACTGCTCGGGTTTCGCTGCGGTGGGTTATTTGGCTCATGTATCCATTCGCCCCTTTATATTGGTGAATTTATTTCGTGCCTCGTCTAGTGCAACAACAATAGTTAATAGTGGTCTATAACACATCGTAATTGTATCAGTGGGTGTGTACTCTTGGCAAGCAGTTGCTTCCAGAGAGCGGAAATCGGAAGTGTAAAAGACGGTATTTTGTAAAATGATGAGAAACTAACGAAAGAATGCGGGTGATGTAACTTTTTCCCCGGGCTTACGACTATAGATGCGACGAATATAAAAATATTGGTCATCAAAGTACGGGATTGGAAATGAAAGGGCATAAGAAGGAGAGTTGAACATAATGAAGTGGTGGCAGCAGACATTAGCAGCCGGGGTAGTTACGTTAGGGGTTCTTGGGGTAAGTCAGCAGGCGTCAGCGGACGCTGCAGCTGGGGATGTAACAGTGACACTCGGCCAGGATCTGTCTTCAGATCAAAGAAGTTCTCTGCTTGAAGAGATGGATGTGACTGAAGGGGAAGTACCGGTTGTAGAGGTCACAAATGAAGAAGAGTACCAGTATCTTGGAGATTATTTAAGCAGCTCTGAAATTGGCTCGCGCGCGTTATCTTCTGCAAGGATTACTGCAGCTGAAGACGGAGAAGGCATCGATATTGAAACGAACAAAATAGATACAGTTACAGAAGGAATGTATGCAAACGCGCTGGCAACAGCGGGTGTGGAGGATGCAGAGGTTTACGTGACAGCTCCGTTTGAGGTATCCGGAACGGCAGCACTGACCGGGATCTTAAAAGCCTACGAACAGCAGAACAATGTTAATATATCCGAGGATCAAAAACAGGTGGCAAACGAAGAGATTGCCAAAACTTCTGAGCTTGGCGAAGATATCGGCAAAGAAGAAGCAACAACACTGATTACACAGATTAAGCAGGAAATAAACAATACGGAGATTAATAATACGGAAGATATCCGGGTCATTGTGCAAAATGTGTCAGGCGATATGAATATTGAACTGAGCGAAGAGCAGACAGATGAGCTCGTTTCCTTATTTGACCGGATGCAGAATTTAAATATCGACTGGTCGCAGATGGAGAGTCAGCTTGATAAAGCTTCGGAAAACATCGACAGCTTTGTAAACAGTGAAGATACGCAGAATTTCCTTTCGCGCATCGTTGCTTTCCTCGAACAAATGCTTGATTCCGTGCAGGGGTGGTTTAACAGCGACTCTGAAGAATCAGCATAATATTAGTAAAAAGAGAAGAGGCCGCGGGGCCTCTTTTTTATGCGAAGAAGACGCTTACAGCTGACAACTGGCAGGAAGAAGAGTTACAATAATTGTGAAACGATTACGGGTGTTTACGCGTATATATGATTACCAAGCTTTTACGAGTCGTATTAGTCAGTGATTACAGAAGTTTATGGAAGGGAGTATATACAATGGAATGGTTAGCGAACCCGAGTGTCGGCTTTATTGTCGTTTTTCTTGGAACGATGTTTTTAATCTCAGAGTTTCTAGTTAAGTCCAAAAGCTTATTTTTTATTCTGGGAACAGCCTTTATGGTCTTATTCTTTTCCTATCATCTTGAAGGGGCAGCCGGTATCTGGGTGCTTGTATTATATGCAGCCGGTCTTGGGCTGATCCTGCTTGACGGGAAGCTTATTGGAGACGGAACTGTCTCTATTGTAGGTCTTTTGCTAATGGGAGTATCGATCGCTGTGCCGACTCCTACTATCATATACGGAGTACTCGTTATTTTCGGCTTTTTGGCCGGAGCCATTTCAGCGATGTTTTTCCTGAAGGTTTTTCCCCGCCGGGATCTATGGTCGAAGCTGATGCTTAAGGACAGTTTGACAAGCGAACAGGGCTATAACTCTATAAATCAGACGTATGAAGGACTGGTCGGCAAAACGGGGACCACCGTTACTCCTTTCCGCCCGACAGGTACGATTGATATTGAGGGAGAGCGTTACAGTGCTACCAGCGGCGATCAGTGGCTGAATGCTGAAGAAGAAATAGAGGTAACATCTGTGGATGGGACGCGCATCCGTGTCAAGCGTCTTGAGACAGCTGTAAAAGAACAGTAATTACCATATTAATGGTTAATAATGAAAAAAGAGGAAGCTGCGGCTTGCTCTTTTTTTACGGAAAAAAACAAAAGCTAAATAACTTTGGGAAAAAGTAATATTTCCTTTACAAACCATTCAATTTACTTTAAAAATAGATTGGGTGTGGCAAAAAAGGACAGAATACATAAAGTGATTAAGGGGATGAGGGAGTTTGGATATTCAAACGCTGATATTTACGTTTCTCGGCGGCCTGGGGATTTTCCTGTTCGGGATCAAATACATGGGCGACGGCCTGCAGAAGATCGCGGGCGACAAGCTGCGGGACCTGCTCGATAAATTTACGACCAACCCGTTCATGGGCGTGCTGGTCGGGATCATCGTCACCATCCTGATCCAGACGAGCACCGGCACCACCGTGCTCGTCGTCGGCCTGGTCAGCGCCGGGTTCATGAC
>NZ_JBQLIC010000013.1:0-51856 GCF_056034385.1 Marinococcus sp. LNHM3E3-2.2 | reverse complement strand
GTGCTGCCGTTTCGACGGCAGCATTTTTTATAGGGGTGGACAATTGAGGTTAAACGCTTTACCATAGTCTCTCATAGTTAAAAAAAAGAGAGGTGGCAAAGATGGGTATTCTTCGTACGAACCGGGCCATTATTATCGCTTTTATGATAGGAACTTTTTCTATTGGCATGACTGAATACGTGATTACTGGTCTTGTCACTCAATTATCGAACGATTTAAACGTACCTGTTTCTCTTACTGGTCTTCTGCTCAGTGTGTACGCTATCAGTGTGGCAGTCTTTGGACCGATCTTTCGTATTACGACGATGAAGTTTCCGGTCAAGCCGGTTTTGATTTCCTGTATGGCAGTCTTTGTGCTAAGTAATGTACTGGCAGCAGTGGCCACTTCTTTTACTGTGCTTGTGGTAGCGCGCCTGATTTCAGCGGCGATTCACGCTCCGTTTTTCGGTCTCAGTCTTGCGATGGCCCACCATATTGTGGCCCCGTCGAAAAGAGGGCAGGCTATTGCTGCTGTGCAGGGCGGCTTAACTATATCGATTATGCTTGGGGTGCCGTTCGGATCTTATCTTGGCGGCGTGCTGGAATGGAGAATTGTATTTTGGATGATTGCTGTTCTTGGATTAATTACGCTAATTGGGCTTGTGCTGACCCTGCCAAATGAAAAGCCCACCGAAATACCAAAAGTGAAATATGAACTGGGCGTCTTTAAAGAAAAGACATTTCTTATGACGCTTGCCATCGTTATTCTCGGCTACTCCGGTGTTTTTACCACCTATGTGTTCAAAGAACCGATTCTGCGTGAGATCGGTGGTGTGGATGTCATAGGGGTGACATTCGCGCTGTTTGCGTTTGGTACTGGGGCTGTCGCCGGGAATTTTCTTTCGAGCCGTATCCCGCTTAATCATTTAACGAGCAGGCTGCGTATTGCGTTTCTGCTTTTGACACTCATTTTGGTTTTCTTTATACCAATGATCAGCGTCATCGGCACGTTGTTTATCGCAAGCTTTTTACTTGGAATGTTTGCTTTTGGCACGGTGCCGCTGTTAAATGCCAAGCTGCTGATTACCGGTCAGCATGCCCCTTCTCTAGCCGGAACAATAGCTGCAGCCGCCTTTAACCTGGCGAATGCGCTAGGAGCTACTCTGGGAACAATCGTACTGAACGCGGGAGCAACGTTTTTTGTGCTGACACTCTGCGGGGCAGCGCTCTCTGTTATCGGTATTCTGCTTACAGTACTGCTTCACCGGATGGAAAGCAGGAAGGCAGCTGAATCTTCTAATGCAGCGTGAACATTTGAATTAAAGTGATAGGGCTGTCTACGGGGAAATCCGGGACAGCTCTTTTTTATTGATTCAGGCCAGTCCATTTGTTAAAAAATAAAGGTTAAAAATGAAGAATATGCCGACTTATATCCGACTTTTTCAGAGTAGAACCTTTTAATGAAGTGTCATATCAATCTTTTTTCCCAAAGTGATATTATTTATTATGTATTTAAAAAGATATTAAATTTTATTTACCTAATTAATGTATAAAATATTACTTTTATTAAAATGAGATTACAAATGTCCTAATGTCGTTGTTTAACGACGCTGGGTCAGATATACTCGGTCATGTTGAGTCGCTGATTCAACGCACATAAAAAATCTTTAAACTACTTAATGGAGGTGCAGTTTCACTCCGTCGTGACCAGCCGTTGTTGCTCCAGTCGTGTGGCAAAAAGGCAAGTAAATATATAAGAAAAATAAACAATACCTACTTAATCAAGTTTCGGTGATGGGTACTTCGACGAGTGAACGTTATAATGAAAAAATATCTTTTTGGAACAGCAATTACAGCAGGAGTTCTATTTGGTGCCCCGCAGGCAGCAGATGCATCAATCGATGATCACGGATCCTTATCTTACGGTGACACTAATTCATCGGTAAACGATTTACAGGAAACCTTAAAGGATGAAGGGTATTTCCACGGCTATACCGGCTCGCGATTTGGTCCAAGAACATTGAGCGCAGTAAAAGAATATCAATCCGATCACGGCATTTCTTCTCCGGCTGGCAATTATTACGGTGTAGCCGGTCCATCGACGCAGGATTCTTTAATGGGATCAGGCTCTTCGGAACAGGTAGCGGGAGTATCTACAAGCAGCAGCTCCGGTATTACGAGTACGGCTAAGCAATACATCGGGTCACCTTATGTATGGGGTGGCACATCCCCAAGCGGTTTTGACTGCAGCGGTTTTATCAATTATGTTTACGAGAAGCACGGTGAAAGTATTCCAAGGACCGTTTCAGGTATGTATAGTGCAAGCTCGAAAGTTTCCAGCCCTTCTCCAGGAGATGTTGTGTTCTTTAACACGAGAGGCGGAGCTTCTCACGCGGGTATTTACGTAGGTAACAATGAATTTGTTCATTCCGGTTCTTCTACAGGCGTAACTACTTCGAGTCTCGACAGCTCTTACTGGGGCCCACGTTACATGGGAGCCGGCCAGCTTTAAAGTAAGAATAAAAACAGGCATGACGCTTATTAAAGGGTCATGCCTGTTTTTTGTATTAGAATACATTCATTATAATAAATCCTCCAACTCCAGCGAGTACCCCGTAAAGAATAGCTGGACCAAGCGTTTTACGGATAACGCTGCCTTCTTTTCCCTCCATGCCAACCACTGCACATGCAGCGACCACGTTGTGAATACAAATCATGTTTCCGGCGCCGGAGCCTACAAGCTGTGCCCCCAGTACGACACTGGCATCTACTCCAGTAGCATTGGCGATACTGTATTGTACAGGAGAGAACGTGAGAGTGGAAACGGTGGCACTTCCAGTAATAAATGATCCAAGTTCCCCGAGAAATGGTGCGACAAGAATCCACATCGGACCGAAAGCGGCTGCCATCCCGGCTGCGATATATTCCGGCATACTGGTAATATCGCTGGTGTTGATTCCGGAATTACTGAACACATGCACCATTACAAGCGTAGCAAATAAAGTAATTCCGGTAATTTTGATAGTGGAAAGAGCTTCTTTTGAAGAAGCGGTGAAATTTTTGAATGAACGCCTTTGAATCAGTACTGCAAGCAGTGCCGTAATAGTAAGAATGGTTCCGGGAGAATACAGCAGCTCCCAATTGGAAGTTACCCCTTCAACCCCTAAAATGTTAGTCCAGGAAAGGTCAAGAACGGTAGTCGTAAACTCCCGCAGCCAGGGGACAATTCTTGTTAAAAGCAGGAGGGCCACCACGATCAGGTACGGCGACCAGGCGGTAAGAAGACTCATGTCGGATTGTTTAGTATCGATCTCGAAGTCGTCCTGCAGGGCATCCGTCCAGATATCTTTTGGAAGCAGAATTCCTTTTTTTGCGGTGAATGCTGCAGCAGCGAGTCCTGTGAGCGCTCCCAAAATAGCAACAAACTCCGGGCCAAACAGGAACGCATATAATAATGCTGACGACGTGTATACAGCTCCGACCATCAAGGTCCATGGAAGCATCGGCCAAGCATCCTTCAATCCTCTGCCTTTCCCAAAAAACAGGGTTAGTACCACGATTAGAATAAACGGTATAAAGGTGCCGCCGAACAAATCAATTAATGTAACTGTAATACCAACTTCCTGGAAAAAGGCAGGGCCCGCTGCATCAAGCGTGCTGAGACCTACAATGACGGGCGTGCCGACGGCTCCAAAAGCAACAGCTGAACTGTCCGCTATAAGCGCTGTAGATACGGCAGCAAGCGGCTTAAAGCCCAGGGCAAGCATCAACGGAGCGGTAATCATTGCCGGAGTGCCGAAGCCGGCAGCCCCTTCAAGCAGGGAGCCAAACAGAAAAGCTACAATGATCAGCTGCACCCGCATATCCTTTGAAATACTTTGAAACCCCTGGTTAATACGGTCTACAGCTCCGTTTTTCCGAAGTGTATTCAGCAGTACGAGCGCTCCAAATAAAATAAGCAGAATGGTTAATGTTTTATGGGCACCCTGCAGAATAGAAGAAAGAATAACCTGGCCCCCCATCCCCCAGACGGTAACGGCAAGCAGGAGCACAATAACAGAACTGAGAGTCATTCCTTTAATGGCAGGCATGCGAAGCAAAACGAGAAAAATAAATGGAAAAATGACAGCGCTTAGGGCAACGAGCATCAGCATAAACTTGTCTCCTTTAGGTGGGGAAAGTTAAAATAAAAATTGAATTCTTTGTTTTGGAGATATGGTCATCAGATGTCTTAATTTTATATTAAACGCTTTCATCAATGGATGCAATAGGAGATCCTGACTTAGGAGAGGTGGAAAATTTTTTGTCGCTTTTCAGACATAAATCAGACAATATACTGTCATAGTCGCGATTAAAAATTGATAAAAAAGGGATGAAGCTTGACCGTTTCATATGATGAATGATATTCATTTTACTTGAGGATAAATTTAACATTTTTATTGCTGAGGGATAGAATTATTAGTACATTGATATAAGATGAAAAAATTATTCATACCAACGGTTGCCTGGGAGAGATGCTTTCTTGTCTTTTTTGCCATTAATTATGCTCGAAATAATGCTTCCAATCTTTATTTTGCTGCTGCTCGGAGCAGTACTTCATCGAATATACGATTTTCATCTCAATACGTTGTCGAGGCTGTTAACGGGACTGTTTCTCCCGGTCGTTATTTTTACAAATATTTCAGCGATGGAGGTGGATTCGTCTGTATTGCTTGAAGTTGGTGCCTTTCTGCTGATCCAGTTTTGCCTGCTGGCTCTGCTTGCCGGCGTGTGTGCAAGGTTGTTTGGTATGGATGCGAAGCTTACCGCAACATTTAAAAACAGTGTAGTACTTATGAATTCAGGAAACTTCGGGCTGCCGGTCAGCCAGTTGGTATTTGCTTCTAACCCGCTTGGGGTATCGATCCAGATTATTGTACTGATGTTTCAAAACTTTTTAACGTTTACATATGGAGTTTTTACTTCTGCAACCACACAGAAAACAGGAATAAAGGAAAATCTGGCCCCGTTATTTAAAACGCCCACGATTTATGCCTTAGCGCTTGGTCTTGTGTTTTACATATTTAATCTTTCACTGCCAAAAGCAGCAGAGCAGGTGTTAAATCAGATTGCTGCCGGATTCACGGCCCTCGCGCTTCTTGTCCTGGGAGCACAGATTGCATATCCGAAGCTGAAGCATTTATCCCCGGTTTTCTTTTTTACTATCGGCCTTCGATTAGTGGGGGCCCCGCTTATCGCTTTAGGAATTATTTGGCTGCTGCAGCTTGAAGGAACGCTTGCCCAGGCGTTATTTATTGCAAGCTCGTTTCCCATGTCCAGAAACAGCGCACTGTTTGCGCTCGAATACGATAATTATCCGGAATATGCCGCCCAAAGCGTGCTTATTTCTACAATCCTTGGAGGAATGACGGTTTCCATTGTCATCTTTTTATCGCAGGTATGGTTTGGGTAAAATGGTAAAACGGTCATGAACACTAAAAATAGGAATCCCCCGCTCAGCAGTGAGCGGGGGATTCCTTTAACTGCACATCGTCTCTCTACGTACCGCAGTACGTTCGGTACGGTACAAGCGTGGGAGCCGGAGGTGCCGTATATTTTTCCTGCTCCCTGGTGTGGGCATAAGGCTCTGAAAGTACATCCATAAGCTGATTCATGAGAGTGTAATCTCCATTTTTTTCGGCAGCTTCAAGTGCTTCTTCCACATGATGATTCCGCGGAATTACCGCCGGGTTGTGGTCACGCATCAGCTGGCGGACAGCATCTTTAGATTCGTTTTGTCTACCGAGACGCTCCAGCCATTGTTCCTGCCAGGAAGTAAATCTGCTATCTGTAAACAGCCCGGAGTCGTCCAGCTTGTTAAAGGTGAGGGCCCGGAAGGTATTCGTGTAATCTGCTTCGTATTCCTGCATAAGGTTGAGCAGGTCTGTAATAAGTGCTTCGTCTTCCGTTTCTTCTGTGAAAAGCCCGAGTTTTGCACGCATACCCTGAAGCCAGTACTCATTAAACTGTTGAGGGAAACGGGAAATTTCTGCCTGCGCGAGCTCGACGGCTTTTTCCTGGTTTTCGTCAATTAGCGGCACGAGGGCTTCGGCAAAACGGGAAAGGTTCCACTCTGCCATAATCGGCTGTCGTCCGTAAGCGTAGCGGCCACGCGCATCGATGGAACTGAATACGGTCTTCGGGTCATAGCTGTTCATAAACGCGCATGGACCATAATCGATGGTTTCGCCGCTGAGTGCCATATTATCGCTGTTCATTACGCCGTGAATGAAACCGGCAAGCTGCCATTTGGCAATCAAGGAAGCCTGGC
Organism: Marinococcus sp. LNHM3E3-2.2; assembly: GCF_056034385.1. NCBI lineage: Bacteria > Bacillati > Bacillota > Bacilli > Caryophanales > Bacillaceae > Marinococcus > Marinococcus sp. LNHM3E3-2.2. The sequence continues at coordinate 45,567 of NZ_JBQLIC010000013.1, read as the reverse complement.
GTGTAACAACTTCCCGGAGCAGCATCAGGTACGGATGTTCCGTTTCCCTGACTTCTGGATAGTGCCGGCTGATCGTATAGTCGGCAAGGGCTTTTAGATCATTCATCGATCCGCGGTTTAAAGCATATTCAAACGTGCCAACGCGCAGATGACTGGAGGCCGTGCGTGTTAATACCGCTCCGGTCAGTACACTTTCGCGAAAGACAGGCTCACCAGTTTTAACAACGGCGAGGCTCCGGGTGGTCGGTATGCCAAGAGCATGCATGGCTTCACTGATAATATATTCGCGAAGCATTGGACCGAGAGCGGCTCGTCCATCACCGCCGCGTGAATAAGGTGTGCGGCCGGATCCTTTCAGCTGAATGTCGACTCTGCGTCCATCCGGCGTTATTTGTTCTCCGTGAAGCAGGGCACGCCCGTCCCCAAGCATCGTAAAATGGCCAAACTGATGACCGGCGTAAGCCTGGGCAAGGGGGAATCCGTTTTCCGGCGTTTCGCTGCCTGCAAGTACCTGTACGCCTTTCTCCTCTTTTAATGCCTCACTGTCGAGACCGAGAGAGTCAGCAAGCTGTTCGTTCAGTACAATCAGCTCCGGGTTCTGAGCCGGAGCAGGGATGATTTTGGAGAAAAAGGTGTGCGGAAGGGAGGCATAGCTGTGTTCAAGCTGCCAGCCCGCTTGTTTTAGAGTATTTTTGTCAGCCATAAAGACTCCTTTAAAATATATTTTTAAAACGCAGCAAGCTATATCGGACAAATCATTATTTATAAAATGTACATTTTCATTATACAGGCCTGCGTCGGGGTTCTTCAAATTTAAAGATGCGAATTATATACATGTAAAAAACGCTTCCTGCGTTCAGCAGAAAGCGCGAATATTTGACTATCTTAATCAGAAATGATTATACGTCTTTATGATGGAACGGACATTTGCCTTCTATTGGCTTAATGTCGTCTCCAATGAAAAACTGCTTCCACTCGTTGTGCGTCGGATCGCCGAAATGGCTGATATCCGGGTGGGTGGGAAGGTTATCCCACTTTTCCACGCGCGACCGCACCTTCTCTCTCGACATGATGCCGCCTTTTTCTGTGCCTTCGAGACCTTCAAAAATAGCCCGGGGCTGAAAGCCGAGAATCAAACTGTTTCCCAGATCTCTCGTTTTCCGCTGTTTATAGGCCGGGGCGTTACCGAAAACAAAAACAGGCTCGCCGGCAAAATGGTAATCCCACAGAAAATGATCAGGATCCTTTGGCTTGTCTCCCGGCCAGCTGTACCGGTCCTGTTCATGCAGATGCTGCAGAACGTCCCAGAAATAAGAACGATAATAATCGACGGACTGCTCGCGTATTTCCGGCTCGACGAAAAGGAAAAGACCGTGCCGGGTAAAGGGCGGTTCATTCATTAAATGCAGAAAGCTTTCAAGCACGCCGCCAAGGTGATCCCACTGATCATGAGTAATATAAGAGTAGCGGAGCTCTCCTTTTCGCTGGGCTTTCATACCGAAAAAGCAGGGGAACTCCGGGTTGGTTACAACACGCTTAAAGGTCTGGTACTCCTCCTGCAGCCAGGAGGGAAGCTCGTGGGACGTTTCCATGTCTTCTTTCGTCAGCAGGTAAGGGCTGTTCGTTTTTAACATACTGCTGCTCCTTTCATTCAAAAATCAAGGGCGCCTGCCTGGTTTAAAAAAGCTTTCAGCCAATGCAGCATCATTGCCGGCTGAAAGCTTATATAAAAAGGTTTAGCTGCTGCTGTTCTCTACGGCATTGGTAAGCGTATTGAATTCCTCGTCGCTCAGTTTGATGCCGGCTGCAGCGATATTATCTTCAAGGTGGCTTACTGTGGACGTTCCGGGAATTGGCAGGATAACGTCAGAGCGCTTCAACAGCCACGCAAGCGCAAGCTGAGCTGGTTTCGCATTGTGTTCCTCTGCCAGCTGAGCCAACGGTCCGCCTTCCTGGGCCAGTTCCCCAGTAGCAAGAGGGAACCATGGGATAAAGGCAATATTATTATCAGTACAATAGTCGAGCATTTCTTCGGATTCACGATTGGCCAGGTTATAGCGGTTTTGCACAGAAGCAATAAAAGTTACCTTTTGCGCTTCTTTAAATTGCTCTGTATTCACTTCACTGAGTCCAATGTGACGGATTTTTCCTTCCTCCTGCATTTTTTTCAGCTCGCCTACCTGATCTGCAATCGGCACTTCAGGGTCTACCCGGTGCAGCTGCATAAGGTCGATGCGTTCAAGACCAAGATCCATCAGGTTCAGCTCCACCTGCTGGCGCAGGTATTCCGGACGTCCCACAGGGCGCCAGTCATTTGGGCCTGCACGGGTGAGGCCGACCTTTGTCGCGATCGTCATGTCATCATTATACGGATGAAGAGATTCTTTAATGAGGCGGTTCGCCGTGAACGGGCCATAGGCATCTGCCGTATCAATAAAGTTCACTCCGAGCTCTGATGCCCGGCGGAGCACCCGGACGGCTTCATCAGGATTGGATGGTTCCTTCCATACTCCTTCACCTGTCAGCTGCATGGCGCCGTATCCTAGACGGTTTACTTCTATATCGCCGCCGATCCGGAATGTGCCGGCCTGATCTGCGGTAATGTCTGAATTACTCATATATGATCCTCCTTCGATGAAAACAAAAGTTTGTACACCTTAATCATCATACCCGCGCCGGGGTCTTTTTAATCAAATGCTTTTCCTCAGAAGAATAACAGCTGAAGGGAGATGCATTTATATTAAAAAAGATGAGAGAAAGGTAGTTTTCGAGCGGGCTCGTAAAGGTATAGAACAGAAGACGCATGAAATTATTCTCAGATTTAAAGAGTAATATTCAACATAGAAGGGCGTGTAATGGATGAATTCTTCATGGATTGAAATTAACGTAAAGGCTGTACGAAACAATATTCATCAAATTAAAAACCGGATGCCGGATAAATTTTTTGCAGGCATCGTTAAAAGCAATGCCTACGGCCATGGACTGGTGCCTATGGCCAAGTACATTGAAAACGAAGTTGATTATTTAGCGGTAGGGGTGGAGGAAGAAGGCGTTGAACTGCGAAACAACGGCGTGAAGGCTCCCATATTAATTTTAGGCCCTTATTTCAGTGCAGAAAGTGTAATCGATTACAATCTGACGCCAACCGTTGATACGATTGAAAAAATGAAAAAATTAGATGAAGCGGCAGAGAAGAAAAACGTGGGGGCATATCCCTTCCACTTAAAAATCAATATTTCTTTAAACCGTTTCGGTCTGGATGAAAAGGATTTAAACTCATTTCTGGAGGTTTACCAGGCATTAAAGTCAGTAAAAATGGAAGGCGTTTACTCTCATTTTGCCGCAAACAGGCATGCAGAAAAGATTATTTCCCAGAGTGACCGCTTAAAGCAGTGTATAGAAATCATAACAAAAATTTATCAAATCCATCCGGAGTATGTGCACATGGCTAACAGCGCGATAGCTGTTAAACATCCGAACCTTGGCTTTAATATGATACGTATTGGCAATGCCATGTTCGGGCAGGCGGCGAGCAGAAATGGTCTGCGTTTTGAAGAAACGTTTGAGCTGAAAACACCTCTTCTTGAAACGAGGGAAATTGAAGCAGGGAGCACAGCGGGCTACGGAGACACAAAGCCGTTGGATGAACCAATGACTGTTGGTCTTATTCCGCTCGGAGAAGCCCACGGCTTTAACTTTGCCCGTGAGAAACAGTCCGATACGTTAAAAAAGCTCGCCTTTAATATTCTGCGGGATGTGCGTTCCTATGTCCGTCCCCCGGCGAAAATATTCTGTGGAGAAGAACCGGTTTCGATAGTAGGGAAACCGAGTTCGCAGTTTTCACTGGTGGATGTGACAGGGAAATCAGTCAGCGAAGGAGATGCTTTAACGGCAAGAGTTTCGATCATGAATGTGCAGGAATCCATTGAACGGAAGTATATAGAATAACAGCAAAAAACGACCCGCAGCCTCCTTTGATTGGAGACCGCGGGCCGTTTTTTTATGAATTAATAAGCTGCTCAAGCACAGAAGCATTTTCCGCTAGTCCATCGGAAGGCCAGCTTCTTCCCTCGAGGAGGCCAAGGGAGAGCGATTGCATACCGGTAATGTAGTAGTTATCGGAGATCGTTTCACTGTAGGATTCTCCGTTTGCCAGTTCAATAGAGACTTTGCACGGTTGTTCTGTCGGCACAAACGCCTGGTGGGCCCGAAGCACACCTTTCGTTCCAACCACCTCGTATTCGTTTCGGAGGGCCGCATTCATACCGGAGTCGAAATGGGCCAGCCTGCCGTCCGGAAATGTAAGAATTCCTGCAGCTGCCCAGTCACTGCGTTCGTTTTCATGAAATGAATAAAAAGCTTTCGCGTGCTCCGGTTCCCCCATAACCTGACGAATGGCATGAATGCAGTAGCAGCCGACATCATACAGACTTCCACCCCCTTCAGCCTGCGAGTGAAGCCGAATGTTGCCCTCGGTATGCTGCAGCGGGAAGGTAAACGATGAGCGCATCGTCACTACGTCTCCGATCGCATTACCTGCAAGCATTTTTTGTACAAGCTGGTGCTGAGGGTGGAACCGGTACATAAATGCTTCCATAAACTGAACGCCGTTTTCTTCGCAGGCTTTTTTTATTTTTCCGGCCTCTGCCTGAGTCAGTGCTGCCGGCTTTTCGCATAATACATGCTTCTGCTTTCTAGCAGCTTTGATGCTCCATTCCTTGTGGAGGTGATTGGGGAGAGGAATGTAGACCGCATCGATGTCCGGGTCTTCAAGCAGATCATCGTAGCTTTGATACACCTTAGGAATATCAAAAGCTTCGGCGAGTTCCCCGGCTTTGTCGCTGCTGCTTGCGATCGCATATGCTTCGGCATTTTCTGTATGCTGCAGTGCAGGCAGCACCTTTCTTCTGGCGATATCGGCTGTACCTAAAATTCCCCATCGAATAGTTTTCATCAAAAAGCCTCCTAATTAATTACAAAATGCAGTCTCGTTCCCACATTGTACACTATTATGATAGAAGCTGCCTGTCATTCAGAACAAGCGGGTGTCCGAGCGATTAAAAAATTCCCTGCAATAGAAGAGCCACTGCCAGGAAAAAGCCGCACAGAACGGTACTTTTAATCGATGCCCCCATGAGCGGACCATAAGATTCAGAAGGGTTGGTATCTTCAAGGGCGGCATACGCCTTTGCGAGCGGCCACGCAGAAATAACGGCAATCAGAGCGTACCAGGGGAGCGCCCCGACGAAAATACCTAAGGGAATCGTAAGCATCGCAAGCAGGGTAAAGGCTTTCGAGAGAAGCAGTCCTTTCTTTTCCCCGAGTACGACGACGAGCGTATTTTTTCCGGAGTCACGGTCAGCACGCCAATGAAGAAAATGATGATTGTAAAGCACCATAGTCGTTAATATGCCGATCGGCAGAGAGAGAAAAAAGGCCCGAACGTCGAAAAATCCCGTCTGCACGTAGTAGCTTCCCATCACGGGAAGCACCCCGAACGAAAGCAGGATGGCGACTTCGCCGTATCCCTTGCCCCGGTAACCGAATTTGAAGGGAGGGGCTACATAAAAATAAGCAAGCAGTCCGCCGGCGGCAGCCAGTATCAAAAGCGGCCACCCTTTGGCAATACTTAAAATGACACCACATAAAAGAGCGAGGGCGAAAAACATCCATGTAACAGACGCGAATGTTTTTTCAGAGACCCGGCCTCCTGTCAGCATGCCGGAATTGGTGGAAACGTCGTTTGCCGTATCCTGTGCCTTTGTATCAACACCGTTACGGTAGTCCCACAAATCGTTCACCATGTTGGAAAACAAGTGGGCGCTGAATGCCCCGATCAGTGTAATAATAAACCAAAGCGGCTCAAAGACCCCGTTCCATGCGAAAGCACCAAGTGCCCCTAATAGGACAGGCATTAGCATGACGGACAAAAAGCTTGCCCGAGCGGCCTCCAGCCAAAAAGAAATTGTTTGTTTCATAAGCAACGTCCTTTCCATATGAAATAAGCATAAAGAAATGAAATAAAACTGCTTATGAATTATATCAAAAAGAAAAGCCGAACACCTGATTAGTGTTTTAGGGACACGTGAACAGGTGTATGAAAGTAAAAAAGGATTATTAATTAAAAGCCTCTTCCACAAACGAGATCCACGCCTGGGCGGCCTGCGTCTGATAGCTTTGCTTCCGCCAGATGAGCGCCAGCCGCCAGTGCAGTAATTCATCGTCTACTGCCAGCACGGAAACATTACTGGTATTTGCTTTATGGACAACTGTTTCGGGAAGGAGGGCGACGCCGAGGCCCGCCATGGCACTCTCAAATAAAAAGTCCCACTGGGAGCTTTCGTAAAGAATTTCGGGTTCAAAGCCGGCCTGGATGCATGACTCCATGACCCGGTCGTACAGAGCAAATCCCTGTTGAAACATTAAAAAGGGTTCATACTTTAAATCCTTCATTTGTATGCTTTCGCGGCCGGCAAGCGGATGATCCGCCGAAGTGACGGCAAGAATTTTCCGGTCGATGATCTGTCGGACCTCAAACTGTTCTTCATCGACTGGAAGAATGGCTACACCGACATCGATATTTCCTTCGAGCAGAGACTGCTCCATAATTTTCGCCCCTTCTTCGACAATGTGCATGCCGGCTTCCGGATAGGCTCTGCGGAAGTCGGCAATAATTTCGGGGAAAAAGCTGGAGCCAATGACGGGCGGGAGCCCGAACGTAAAGCTGCCTTTTTTATGCAGCTTAATTTCTTCTGCTTCCTGCCACAAATCCTCTGCGCTGCGGAGTACCTTCCGGGCATGCTGGCGGATAATTTCGCCTTCTTTTGTAACGAAAAGGTGACGGGTGGAGCGGTCGAGCAGACGGAGACCGATTTCTTCTTCAAGCTGATGAATTGTTTTGCTTAAAGCGGGCTGTGAAATGTGCAGCTTCTCGCTGGCCCGGGAGAAGCTTAGCTCCTTGCAGACTTCGAGGAAAAAACGAAGCTGTTTGATATCCATGCGTCACCTCTTATTCCATTTAGTAATAAATTTATATTATTTATCTATTTTACTTATGAAAGCGCTATTAGTAAAGTGGAGTTACCAATTAAAGGACTGAAAGGGGTTTATACAATGACGAAGATACAGACATCTTTTGAAGAGAGCGTTGCCCGCATTCAGGACGGTGCTACGCTGATTGTCGGAGGGTTCGGCCTTTGCGGTATTCCGGAAAAAGCCATTCAGGCGCTGGCTGAAAAGGGAACGAAGAATTTAACAGTAGTCAGTAATAACTGCGGTGTCAACGACTGGGGGCTTGGACTGCTGCTGGAAAATAAACAGATTAATAAAATGGTGGCCTCCTACGTAGGAGAAAATAAAATTTTTGAAGAGCAGTACTTAAACGGGGAACTCGAGGTGGAACTTGTGCCTCAGGGAACGCTTGCAGAGCGTATCCGGGCAGGCGGCGCTGGTATTCCCGGCTTTTACACGCCGACCGGGGTAGGAACTCCGATCGCTGAAGGTAAAGAGCATAAGGTTATCGGCGGCAGGCAGTGCATTCTTGAAGAAGCTATTCAGGGGGATGCGGCTCTTGTAAAAGCATGGAAGGGCGATGCCTATGGAAACCTCATTTACCGAAAAACAGCCCGTAATTTTAATCCGCTGGCGGCAGCGGCAGGGAAATTCACTATCGCAGAGGTGGAAGAGCTGGTTGACGTCGGTGAACTAGATCCGGACTTTATCCATACGCCGAGCCTGTACGTTCAGCATCTGCTTGTCGGAGCATCGTATGAAAAACGTATCGAACGAAAAACGGTCCAGCAGGCATAAAAGGAGGATGAAAAGAATGAGTAGTCAAAGAGAAAACATTATACAACGGGCAGTAAAGGAAATCGAAGACGGCACGATCGTAAATCTGGGCATCGGCATGCCGACCATGATTGCCAACTACATTCCGGCAGAGAAAAATATATTTCTTCACTCCGAAAATGGCCTGCTTGGCATCGGACCGTATCCGGAGGAGGAAGACGTGGATGCGGATCTGATTAATGCCGGGAAAGAAACCGTAACAGTCAAACAGGGAGGGTCTTTTTTTGATAACGCGGAATCCTTTGCTATGATCCGCGGCGGTCATATTGATCTCGCAATTCTTGGGGGCATGGAGGTTTCCGCGCAGGGAGATCTTGCAAACTGGATGATCCCGGGAAAAATGGTTAAAGGCATGGGCGGTGCCATGGATATCGTGCAGGGAGCGCAAAAAGTAGTTATCATCATGACTCATACGAACAAAGAAGGAGAATCAAAAATCCGATCAGAATGTGCTCTCCCGCTGACCGGCGAAAAAGTAGTGGACCGGTTGATTACAGATATGGCGGTTTTTGATTTTACGCCATCGGGCATGGTGCTGAGAGAAGTATTGAACGGAGCAGATGTAAAAACAGTAGAGCAGTATACAGAAGCTTCTTTTACAATTGATGAAGCTCTGATAGACCGGGAGGGGAAACAATGAAGATGGAAGAGGTTCTGCTTGGAGGAGCGGTACGGACTCCGGTGGGCGGCTTTATGGGCAGCTTAAAGGACGTACCGGCTGTAGATCTGGGGGCACTTGTGATTGAAGAAGCACTTGAGCGTGCCGGTGTCCCGAAGGAAGAAGTAGATGAAGTCATTATGGGGAACGTGCTGCAGGCAGGTCTTGGGCAGAACCCGGCAAGGCTGGCTTCTTTAAAGGCCGGTCTTTCTGAAAATGTACCTGCTATGACCATTAACAAAGTGTGCGGATCCGGCTTGAAGGCCGTCCATCTGGCGGCTCAGGCCGTGCTGTCCGGCGATGCGGAAATCGTCGTTGCCGGCGGGATGGAAAACATGAGTCGGGCTCCGTACCTGCAGATGAACGCGCGCAGCGGCTTTGGCATGGGAGACCAGAAGCTGGTGGACAGCATGCTTCACGACGGTCTGATGTGTGCAGTGGAAAACTATCATATGGGTGTGACAGCCGAAAACATCAATCACGAATACGGCTTTACACGCGAGGAACAGGATTCGTTCGCCGCAGCCAGTCAGCAGAAGGCAGCAGCAGCGAGAGATAATGGGCTGTTCAAAGAAGAAATCGTGGCCGTCCATGTGCCTCAGCGAAAAGGAGATCCCATCGAGATAGTGGATGATGAACATATCCGAAGTGACACAACGGTGGAAAAGCTGAAAAAATTAAAGCCGGCGTTTCAAAAGGATGGAAGCGTGACCGCAGGCAACGCCTCCGGGATTAATGACGGGGCAGCAGCGGTTATTGTCATGAGTGAGAAGAAAGCGAAGGAGCTGGACATTACAGGGATCGCTCGTATTGCCGGCAACGCTAGTGCTGCCGTGGATCCGAGCGTGATGGGGCTGGGGCCGGTCCCGGCCATCCGAAAAGCTTTAGATAAAGCTTCCACTCCGATGGAAGATATCGATCTGATTGAAGCAAACGAAGCGTTTGCCGCCCAGTCACTAGCTGTGCAAAGAGACTTGAATATCGATTCGGAGAAGCTGAATGTAAACGGGGGAGCAATCGCGTTAGGGCATCCGATTGGGGCAAGCGGCACAAGGGTTTTCGTGACCCTGCTCCATCAGATGAAGCGCCAGCAGGCGGATACGGGGTTGGCAGCTTTATGTATCGGAGGCGGCCAGGGCGTTGCCACCGTCGTGAAAAGAGTTTAAATAAAAACGTTAATATGAACAAATATAAAACATCTCCGGGCCGGCGCATACTGATCGGCTGCAGGGGATGTTTTTTCAATAAAAGTCCCGCGACTATTGAAAAAATTCGCAGGACCGTTACCATTTAATCAGAAACGTCAACCGCGATAACGGGGTGGAAAAGATGAAACATTTAGAAGGGCTGGAGCATATTTACGACATATTATTTGGCAGTCTGCACCATTGTGTCGTCATTGTCGATGAGCAGGGAGTCATCACGTATATGAATGAATGCTACTATGATTTTCTCGGCACAAGTAGCGCAATAGCGATCGGACGCCATGTAACTGAGGTGATTGAAAATACACGCATGCATATCGTAGCTGCTTCGGGAGAAGCAGAGAAAGCAAACATGCAGTACATTAGAGGTAATTATATGATTGCCGACCGCGTACCTTTATATGATGATAGCCGTATTATTGGAGCGCTGGGACTGGTCATGTTCCGGGACAGAAAAGAATGGGCGGAGATGAATCAGCATATTAAAACATTAATGCTGGAACTCGAGTCGTATCAAAAGCAGGTGGAGCAGCTGAATGGCACATCTTATTCCCTGCACGATGCGATCAGTGTGTCCCCGGAGATGGAGGAAGTAAAAAGAAACGTGCGTAAGGTAGCTTCAAGCGACGTCTCCGTACTTTTGCGCGGGGAGACGGGGACCGGTAAAGAATTATTTGCCCAGGGCCTGCACAAGCTGAGCGAAAGAAGCACGAAGCCTTTTGTGAAAGTGAATTGTGCTGCCATACCGGGTGATCTGCTTGAGTCTGAGCTGTTTGGCTATGAGGAAGGAGCCTTTACCGGGGCAAAAAAAGGAGGAAAGCCGGGAAAATTCCAGCTGGCTGACCAGGGGACAATTTTTCTGGACGAGATAGGGGATATGCCGTTGAATACCCAGGTGAAAATTCTTCGTGTGCTTCAGGAGGGAGAGCTTGAGCCGCTTGGTGCACAAGGGCCACGGCAGGTGGACGTGCGGGTGGTTGCTGCAACCAATCAGCCGCTCGAACAGCTGATAGAAAGGCAGCAGTTCCGGGAGGATTTGTACTACCGGATTAATGTTATTTCAATTACGGTGCCTGCTCTGCGTGACCGTTCGGAGGATATTCCTCTGCTCAGCAAATTTATGCTCCAAAAAGTTACGGAAAGACTGGGCAAACGAATTACGGCGTTCGATCAGCAGGTGCTTGACCGCTTTTTGGATTACTCTTGGCCGGGGAATGTACGGGAACTCGAAAATACGGTTGAGGCAGCCGTGCATCTTGCAGAAGGAGAAACAATTCATCTGAGTGATCTTCCTGCACGCATGACGGAGGCGGGGCAGGCGAACCGGAAAAGCGGAATAAAACCGTTGAAACAAGTAATTGCTGAAGCAGAAAAGGAAGCGGTAAAGCAGGCGCTGAAGGAAGCGGAGGGTGATAAGCGGATAGCCTGCGATCTGCTCGGAGTAGGAAAGTCCAATCTCTACAATAAAATCATGAAATACAGCCTGGAATAACAGCGGGTTTTTCCATGTTTGCGGAAACCATTCCATTGTTTTGGAATGGTTTTTATTTTTTAAGTCTGTTCTTGTAAAAGAATACATTAGCGGCGGGAATTCGAAGCAAAAAGCATTCAAATAAATGTTGGCATGGTTTTTGCAAATATATAGACAGTAAACGGATTTGGAACAGAATTCGTTTTTGTAAGCGGTTACTAAAAATTTAATCAGGAGTGATACAAATGGTTCAAGGTAGAGTGGTATTTATTACAGGTGCAGCAAGCGGCATAGGGCTTGCAATCGGAAAAGCATTTGCCCGGCAGCATGCGAAGGTAGTACTGACAGATATAGATAAAAACAAAGTACAGAGTGCTGCCAGTGAGATCAAAGATGAAGGCTTCACCTGTATTGGACTGGTCTGTGATGTTACCAATGAAGATGCGGTGGACAAGGCTTTTGCGGAAACGCTGCGAGAGTTCGGCCGGGTGGATATTCTCATTAACAACGCCGGCATGCAGTACGTAGCAAAGCTTGAGGATTTCCCAACCGAAACATTTGAAAAAATGACCAAAATTATGCTGACAGCGCCTTTTTCCATGATGAAAAAAGCGGTTCCTATTATGAAAGAACAAAAGCACGGCCGAATTATTAATATGTCGTCGATCAACGGCGTAATCGGGTTTGCCGGAAAAGCGGGATACAACAGCGCAAAGCACGGGCTGATCGGGCTTACAAAAGTAGCAGCTTTAGAGGGAGCAGAGCATGGCATCACGGTAAATGCCCTCTGTCCGGGCTACGTCGACACACCGCTCGTCCGTAATCAACTGGAGGATCTGGCGGCAGACCGGGGCGTTACGCTGGAAAAAGCCCTGGAGGAGGTTATCTATCCGCTCGTACCGCAGAAGCGTCTGCTCGATCCACAGGAAGTAGCAGACTATGCCTTATTTTTAGCCGGGGACCAGGCGAAAAGCGTAACCGGACAGAGCGTGTTAATTGATGGAGGTTATACGGCGCAGTAGTCTGCGTTTGTTTAAGATAGAAAAGGAGGTAAAATAATGCTTGGAATATTGTTAGGCTTAATTACATTAATGGTTCTCGCCTACTTAGGCTGGTCCATCATCTGGGTAGCTCCGGTGGCAGCAGGTATAGTAGCACTTACCGGAGGGCTCGATCTGCTTGATGCTTATACGGGCACATACATGAGCGGCTTCGTCGATTTCGCGCAAAGCTGGTTTCCGGTATTTATGCTTGGCGCCGTCTTCGGGAAACTAATGGAAGACACCGGGATGGCACGCTCTGTCGCTGTAGCGCTGACAAAGCTCATTGGGAGGAATAGGGCGATTTTAGGCGTCCTGGTTGCTTCTGCGGTACTTACTTACGGCGGTGTCAGCTTGTTTGTGGTTATTTTCGCTGTGTATCCGCTCGCTCTTTCCTTATTCAGGGAAGCAGATATCAGCCGCCGGCTGCTGCCGCCGACCGTCGCTTTGGGGGCATTTACATTTACGATGACAGCACTCCCGGGCACGCCGCAGATTCAAAATCTGATTCCGATCGAATACTTTCGTACAAGTGCTGCTGCCGCGCCGTTAATGGGCATTATCGCAGCTCTGGTGATGGCGGTGGGAGGCTATCTCTATTTACGGTGGCGCGAAAAACAGATGACGGCTAAAGGAGAGCGTTTCACTGAACCTAAGGACAAAAGCATGATGGAAAAAGAAGAGAAGGCACCACCGTTCATGCTGTCGATACTTCCGCTGATCACAGTGCTCTTAACACTGAATCTTCTCGGATGGGACATTGTGGTGGCGCTTCTGACAGGTATAGTACTTATTATGCTTCTCAATCTGACTAAATTTAAAAAGTTTGTGCCTGCTGTTAACGGCGGAGCGAGCGGCTCCGTGCTTGCCATCATTAATACGAGTGCTGCTGTTGGTTTTGGCAGTGTAGTAAGGGAAGTGCCGGGGTTTGACCAGTTAACCTCATTACTGATGGGGGTGCGCGGAAATCCATTAATTTCCGAAGCTGTAGCAGTTAACATTCTCGCCGGATCAACAGGATCCGCGTCGGGAGGAATGGGGATTGCACTCGAAGCACTGGGGGAAGAATACTATCAGATAGCGATGAATACAGGGATCGACCCTGAAGCATTTCACCGTATCGCTTCACTTTCTTCAGGTGGACTCGACGCCCTTCCACATAATGGGGCTGTCCTGACTCTTTTAACAATTACAGGCATGAGCCATAAAGACAGCTATAAGGACATTTTTGTTGTCGCTGTGTTGATTCCGATCATCTCCGTGATTGTCGTTATTCTGCTGAACACGCTTGGTATTTTATAAATAAAGAGAAAAGGGCGTTCTGTAAATATTACGGGACGCCCTTTAATATGAAAATCCAAGCATTGTATATAAATTTGCAAACGTTTGCCCTTTTTTATTTTATTTGCTATTGCATTTTATATCTAACACAAATATAATAAGATTAAATTTGAAAGCGATTTCATAAAAACGTTTATGCAAACGTTTGCTTTCATAACTAAAGTAGGGGGAAATGACATGAAGAAAAGACTTAGATGGCTGGCGATTCCTTTCTTAAGCGGAGCAGTTATACTCACAGGATGTGCACCCGACAGAGATGGAGGTGCTGAAGAAAGCGGTGGCAGTTCGGGAAATGAAGAGCCGGATAAACCAGAAAGCTTAAAAATTTGGGCAAATGATGATGACCGGCAGGTAAACGCATATAAAGAAATTACAGAAAACTTCACTGAAGAAACAGGTATTGAAGTTGAAATAGCGCGCCAGGACTTTGATGGACAAACAGAAAAAATTTCTCTGGATGGTCCGGCAGGTAATGGTCCTGATTTATTCTTCCAGCCACATGACCGGATTGGCGATATTCAGCTTCAGGGACTTGCCTCTCCGCTAGATGCAGATGATGAAAGGCTGGGGGAATACCAGGAAGAAGCTGTCCAGGCCATGACATATGACGGAGAGCTTTATGGAATCCCTTCGGTAACAGAAACTTATGCGTTACTGTACAATAAAGAAATTTTGGAGGAGCCTCCGGAGACTCTGGATGAGCTTGAAGAGGCAGCCGAGGAACATACGGATGCAGGCAATGATGAGTACGGGTTTCTTATGGAAGCAGCCAATTTTTATTTCACCTACCCGTTTGTAACAGCTTATGGTGGATACGTTTTTGAGCAAAATGAAGACGGAACCTATAATACGGAAGATATTGGACTTGCCACTGATGGAGCTGTAGAGGGCGGAGAAATGATTGGTTCGTGGTACGAAGAAGGTTATATTCCTCAAGGAATAACTGCAGATGTTATGAATGGTTTGTTTGAAAGCGGGGATGTTGGAGCAGTAGTCAGCGGACCGTGGGCGCTGCGGGGTTATGAAGAAGCAATTGGTGAGGAAAACCTGGGTGTAGCAACTCTGCCAACGACAGAAGACGGCGAAGAACTAACTTCGTTCTCGGGAGTAAAGGGATGGATGGTCTCTAATTTCGTCGAAGATGACCGTAAGTATTGGGCGGAAGAACTGGCATTATTTATGACCAATGAAGAAAGCTCAAAAACATATTTTGAAACCGCTGGAGAAGTTCCGGCGAATACAGCGGTCGTGGAGTCAGATCTCATTCAGGAAGACGAATATTTTGCAGGATTTGCTGAACAGACCAGACATGCAGAGCCAATGCCAAACGTGCCGGAAATGACGCAGGTATGGGACCCAATGGCAGACGCGCATGAATACATCGCAGAAGGAGCTGCCGCAAAAGAAGTGCTTGAAGAAGCTGAAGGCGAAATAGAGCAGGAGATTGAACTGCAGGAATAACTATAGGCTTTCAAATGATGGCGCGGGCTTTTGAACATTTCTGATAGCCCGCGTTCAATATTTACACAGGGGGTTCTTATGCAAAATGAAAGGGCACTTTCACATAATAATAAACAGTCCCGGCACAGTGTACGTCTCGCTGTACTTTTAAGTATCATCCCTGGGGCAGGGCAATGGTATAACAGGAGATGGATTAAAGGAACAATTCTCTTTTTGATGGCGGCCGCATTCATTATCTCTTTTTTTCAGTTCATTAGTGTAGGCCTTTGGGGTTTGCGCACACTTGGTACTATTCCTGGGCTTGATGATTCCCGGGCATTAATTATTCAAGGAATACTATCATTATTTCTAATAGTGGTTGGAGCAGGATTTTACATTTTTAACCTCGTAGATGCCCGTCAGGACGCTGTCAAGATTTCTGAAGGCTGGGTCCTTCCCTCGGTAAAGGAAGCATTTAAAAACTGGTGGGACGCTATTTTTCCGTATGCGCTTATAACGCCTGGCTTTTTACTGCTTATATTTGTCGTCGTTTTTCCACTGCTCTTTATGATATTACTCGCTTTTACTAATTACGACCGGTACAATGCACCGCCCGGAAATCTGCTGGAATGGGTAGGGTTTGAAAACTTTCTCAACATTATCAATGTACCTATTTGGCGGGAAACTTTTATATCTGTACTTTCCTGGACACTCGTATGGACATTTGTTGCTACTACACTTCAAATTATATTGGCCCTTGTTCTCGCTGTTTTCGTAAACGATGAAAGAATAAAAGGAAAAAAGTTGATCCGAACGGTATTTATCCTTCCGTGGGCAGTACCAGCTTTTGTAACAATCCTTATATTCGCAGCGCTGTTTAATGATAATTTTGGCGCCATCAATCAGGGAATTATGGAACCATTATTTGGGCAGAGTGTGCCATGGCTTACAGATCCTCTATGGTCGCGTACAGCTCTTATTATGATTCAGGTATGGCTTGGTTTTCCATTTGTATTCGCTTTATTTACCGGAGTTCTGCAAAGTGTGTCTAAAGAGTGGTACGAAGCAGCAGATGTCGACGGCGGGTCAAAGCTACAAAAATTTCAATTTATCACCCTGCCTCACGTATTATTTGCTACGGCACCTCTTCTGATCATGCAGTATTCGTTTAATTTTAATAATTTTAATATCATTTACTTATTCAATGAAGGCGGCCCGGCAGTGAGGGGACAAAATGCCGGAGGAACAGATATATTAATTTCCTGGGTTTATGAACTTACTTTCCAGAATAATATGTTTAACATGGCGGCTGCCATATCACTAATTATGGGTCTGATGATTGCAGCATTTGCTATTCTTCAATTCAGGCGCACAAAATCATTCCAAGAAGAGGGGTAGAGGTAATGTCGGCACGTATGAAATCCCGTTTAGAAGTAACTGGAATTTATGCAGTGATAGCTGTAATGTTTATCATTATTTTTTATCCGCTGCTTTGGACATTTGGATTGTCTTTAAACGAAGGCACTAACCTGTATTCTTCGAGCATTATTCCAAAGAACCTTTCGTTCGAACATTACATTTGGCTTTTTACGGATCCCGCAAGTAATTATGTGACGTGGTATAAAAACACGCTTATCGTTGCGGCTACGGTTTCTATTGTAGCTACATTTTTTGTAGCTTTGACTGCATATTCATTTTCAAGGTATCGTTTCCGGGGAAGAAAGTACGGTATATACACATTTTTAATTCTGCAAATGTTTCCTGTTCTGATGGGTATGGTGGCTTTATACATTTTATTGAATACGGTGGGGCTGCTGGATTCACTTTTAGGACTAATTTTGATATATTTAGGCGGAGCGATACCGATGAATGCATTCCTTGTAAAAGGATATTTTGATACAATTCCTAAAGAATTGGATGAATCAGCAAGAATTGATGGAGCAGGACACTTTTCCGTATTATTTAAAATTATGCTCCCACTTGCAAAACCTATACTCGCTGTAGTGGCATTATTTAATTTCATGACGCCATTTATGGATTTTCTGCTGCCAAGCATTATACTAAGAAGTGAAGAAAATTTTACGCTGGCGCTTGGTTTATTTAATTTTGTTAACGACCAATTTTCAAATAATTTCACTCGCTTTGCAGCTGGTTCTGTTTTAATTGCAGTACCAATTGCAACGGTTTATTTACTTTTACAGCGGTGGTTAATTTCAGGGCTCACCTCTGGAGCGACAAAAGGGTAAACCATGAGAGCTGGCAGGAAAGAGGGACCCCTAGTGGCTGTAACGATAAAAGATGTGGCAAAACGTGCGAATGTAGCGGCGTCTACGGTATCGCGGGTCATTGCTAACAGCTCTAAAATTAGCCCCGGCACAGCACGCAGGGTTCGTGAAGCAATCACAGAGCTTGACTATAATCCGAATTACCATGCCAGGAGCTTAGTTAAAAATACAACGAACACTATAGGTATTGTTATGCCGAGGTCGGCCCAGTCGACATTTCAAAACCCCTTCTTTCCAGAAGTGATCAGAGGGATTACGTCTGAAATACATGACAAGGATATAGGGTTATATTTATCTACTGGGCAGACGGAGGATGAAATTTACAATGAAGTGGTGAAAATGGTGGTGGAAAGCCGGGTAGACGGTATAATTCTTTTGTATTCTCAAGAGAACGACCGCATCATGCCTTTTCTATTAGAAAAAGATTTTCCCTTTGTATTAATTGGACGTCCTTCTGAACAGTTAAATCAAATATCCTACGTTAATAATGATAATGTGAAAGCAGGCGCAATGCTTACAGAATACCTGCTGCTCCTTAATCACACAAAAATTGGCTTTATCGGCGGAAATGAAAATTCGATGGTAACGAAAGATCACTTAGAAGGATATGCAAATGCCCTGGAAAAGCGGGCGATTCCGTTTCGGGAAGAATATGTTGTATACCGGGAAGAAATCAAAGAGGGCGGACAGGAAGCGGCTATCGAATTAATGTCACTTGCGAATCCGCCGACTGCAATAATTGCTGCAGACGATATGATGGCTTTTGGGGTACTGCGAATGATTCAGGACATGAACAAAAAGGTGCCGGACGACGTTTCCATTGTCAGCTTTAATAATTTTATGCTTTCCGAGCTATCCACTCCGCCCCTTACTACGGTGGATATTCACATATTCGATTTAGGGGCGCGGGCAGCAGAGAACTTAGTGAATTTAATGCATTCAAGCAACAAAGATATTCAGCATACCATTGTGCCTCATCACCTCGTTAAACGAGACTCATGCACCGTGTGGAATTAAAGAAAAATTTTTGCCGGGTCTTATCAGCTGTACAGGTAAATAACGTGTGACAAGCCTGCTTGCCGCTGATGCATAAACGGTTAAATAAGCATAGAACCCCTCTGTATTCTGAACAGAGGGGTTTTTTCTGCTGGAAATTAATAATTACTTATTCATCGTATTGCCTTCCGGCGGGATAGGGTGTTCCTGAAAAAACGAAGCCAGGTGCCATGTGTTGTAGGCAAGCATCTCTACGTGTTTTTTTGTGAATACATTCTTTCGTCCGTCGCCGTCCATATAGGAAGGGCCAGGGCCGGCTTCTCCGACCCAGTAAGCATCCACATGTGGCGGAATAACAAAACCAATATGGGAGAGGGCGTACAATACAGCGGCTGACGCGTGCTTTGCTCCGTCTTCGTTTCCCGTAACGACAACACCGCCCACTTTGTTGTAGTAGATGGACTGGCCGACAGCGTTGGTATCACCGCTGCTGCCGTAGAGCCGCTCAATGGCCAGTGTGGCCAGGCTGCTTTTTTCTCCGAGCCAGAGTGGTGTTCCGATTATTAGGATATTCGCTTGTCGCACTTGTTCAAAGATCAGCGGCCATTCGTCGCCGTTCCCCATATCGCCGCTGATACCAAAGGGAATATAATAATCAGCAAGACGAATGGTTTTTGTTTCCACACCTTTACTTTTTAAAATATCGAGCACTTCATTCGAAAGAGCTTCTGTATGAGACGGCTCCGGGGAGGCTTTCAGAGAAGCGTTGAGCACCAGTGCGTATAGATGGCTCATGAAACATCTCTCCTTATTATTCATCGCGTGGATGAAAATATAATGTAACGCACGACTCGGTCGGGGTGATAATGAAACGAGCGCTCAGCTTTGAGAGGAAAGAAATGAAGGGAGGAGAGTTTCTGGCGATAGGGAAAAACCAGGGTTTTCACTTCCGAAAATTTCAAAAGCACAGAGTGATTAACCAAAAGGCCTTTGATCCATTAATGCAGCCCTGGCGTACATAATATTGTATGCATATGAAGCGGCAAATGAATACTGCCTGGGAGAAAGTTATATATCTTATACCCGTTACATAAGAAAAAATCCGTCCGGGCCGTGTTATTGCCATGGCCGGGCGGATTTTATATTTGTGGATTTGTTTTAAAAAAATCAGTTTTCGATTAAAGGCAGGAGCGTGGTGTAGTGATAATCCGGAGGCAGCTGCAGCTCTTCGGTTGGCTGCTCATTTCGATTGATCCAGGCTGTGGTGAAGCCAAATGCTTTAGCGCCGCTTATGTCCCAGCCATTACTCGATAGAAAGGTAATTTCATGACGAGGCGCTCCGGTGGTATCTAAAATGAGCTGATACGATGCCGGGGAAGGCTTAAATTGTTTGATATCGTCTACACTGAGGACGTAATCGAGGTAGTCGTTTAACCCGGCCTGTTCAAGCAACGGCTCGAGCATGTCTCTTGACCCGTTACTGAACACGATCAGGGTGGCAGACTGCTCTTTAAGCTTCTGCAGAACATGCATGCTTTCTTCAAAGAGCGATAAATGATTGTAGGCCTTCATCAGCTTTTGCTCAGTTTCCTGGGCCCATTCGGCGTGATGGGCAGCTAAAGAAAACCGCAGCGCATCTTTGGTAACAGAAGAGAAGGGGACGTATTTTTCCATTGCCTGACGGAGAAAGGAATACTGGATCTGCTTTTGTCTCCAAAGCTGGCCGATGCTTTCCCCCTTACCGGGGAAATGCTCCTCGCACGTGGCATCGATCGATTGAATATTAAACAGAGTTCCATAAACATCAAAGGCAAAAATGGAGTTTGCAGACATCGAAAAGCTCCTTTTTAAATTTATATTTTCGGAGTACACATAGTTAAAAGGCGGGTGGCCATGTTACAGCCCAAATGAAGTCATGCCGCCGTCAATGTAAATGTTCTGACCGTTGACATAGCTCGACCCGGGAGCAGCCAGATACAGGACAGAGGTTTTGAGCTCGTCAAGACGACCAGTACGTTGGATGGGGGTGCGCTGTTCCACGGAGTGACGAAAATCCTCGTCTTCAAGGGATTTGGCATTAAAATCTGTTTTAAAGAACCATGGGCTGATCGCGTTAACCGTAATGCCGTACGGGGCAAGCTCACCCGACAATTGTTTGGTAAATTGGACAAGGCCTGCCTTACTCGGGCCATAGACAGAACTGAAGAACAAGCTTACGCCGCCGGCCACCGAAGCCGTATTCACAATGCGGCCGTAATTGGCTTTTTTCATGTGGGGAACAACGGCCTGGGTCATGAGAAACGCAGACTTCATGTTCGTATTGAACACATGCTCCCAGTCCTCTTCACTTATATCCTCTACCTTGCCATAAGCGGCGGTGCCGGCATTATTAACAAGCACGTCGATCCGGCCGAAGTCCTCCATGATACGCGATACAGTCTGCGAAACCTGCTCTTTGTCCGTCACGTCACAGGTGAGAGGAGTTACTTCTGCATTCGTTTCGCTCCTGATTTCGTCAGCTGCTTCTTCAATTTTACTTTGAGTGCGGCCGAGAATAACCACGTGGGCTTCTGCTCCGGCGAGTGTTTCGGCCATAGTTTTTCCAATGCCGCTGCCGCCGCCGGTAACTACGGCAACTTGTTGGGCCAGAGAAAATAAGTTCATAGACATACTATCGATCCTTTCATTTTTTGTTCTAAAGAAAATACAGAAAGAGAAAACAGGAATACCCTCTCCGGATACCCCTGTTTCTATTCATTCAATCTATGGGTTTTTACGCTTCGGACCAGACCACCGGCATGTCAACGATTTCAGCCTTATAACTTTAAGGCTTGTCAGTAGAAAGTCCGAGCCACCGTTTTACTGGCTCCCGGAAATAATACGTGATGCCGATTAATAATAAAAATAAAGCCGCAGCAATGATGAATATTAAAATATTGCCTGAAGCAATACTGGCACCTAGAAAGCTGTAGGCAAATGTTCCAGGAATCATCCCCAGAACGGTGGCAAGAATAAATGAAGAGAAACGGACCCTGGCGATTCCACCTGCGTAGCTGAGTAAGTCAAAGCTCACAATAGGAATGAGGCGCAGGACAAAAATGTATAAAAATCCGCGCTTTTCCATTTGATTGAACAGCTTTTCCGACCAGGAGAAGCTGTCCATTTTTAATACTGAGCGGCCAAACAGCCGGGCCATAATATACCCTGTGGAGGCGGCCCCTGTAGCCCCGATAATGATATAAAGAACACCGGGCCAGACACCAAAGGCAAGACCTGCTCCAAGCGACAGTACAGAGGTGGGAAAGAAGACAAACGGGCCGATAGTGTAAATAATGAAGAAAATCACCGGTCCCCACCACCCAAACGACAATACGAAGTCACGGATATCGGGCGGACGGATCTCCAGATGAAAATGGGTGAAGTAAGAAACAGTGCCGAATGCTAATAAAATCAAAGCAATTTTCAGCCAGCGCGGAAGCGGGAGCACAATTCTTCATCCCTTTCGAAACATAGACGTACTGAGTGTTATTCGTTATTAATGCATTTATATCGTTAGTAAGCGGGAAACACTATTGTCGGAACAATGTATCACGGTGGAAAGTAATTATTCAAAGCATACGTACCGCGATGTAAGGAAGCTTACACGCCATATAAAAATAAAGCGACTCACAGAACAGAAATGAAAATAAATGCAGCTTCGAAATAACGGTTGCAGCAATACGGGGGATGCTGTAACTGCTGGAAAAAAGCGTATGCACATGGTGGAAAGCAGAGCCTTATTCTTGAAGCATTGAAGGTGGAAGCCGAAACGAAGAAATAGAAAAAGCCATGGCTTCCGCAGCCATGGCTTTTGTACAGGAATATGTGTAAACACTGGCACTGATTTATAACTATCTGCCGGTAAAATAAAAAGAAGAAAAAGGTATCTGCTGTGTATATGGTTGAATACGACCCTGAGCGCCAGCGGGACACATGGGCGGCGGCTTCTCAAACTGGTAATTTGTGCAGCCGGATATTTTAATTAGATCCAAACGGCCCGTGGGGATTATGGGAGTAGGAGCTGTTCTGATTCTTGTCCTCCCGGGAGAGACTTTGTTTGGCTTCGTCTTTCGTTTTCTGCACTTCCTGTACAGCTTCCTTACCTTCCTTTTGCACAGTATCCTCAATCTCTTCACTGGCTTCTTTAGCGGTGTCGGCGATTGTCTTCGATTCCTGCTGAATCTGTTGAAGCTGCCAAATGAGATCTCTGCCGTATTTTTCATAAATCGTATGCAGCTGAACACCTGTCGTTTTAAAGAGCTCGAGGGAACGCTGGAATCTGTTTTTTACTTCTTCCGTATCAATGCTTTCACCGGCTTCTTTTTCTTGGCTGGATGACCTCACTGTAAGCCAGGCAATGCCGCTTCCAACAACGACTGTAGACAAAATCGCAAGCGGAATAACGTTCTGTTTAGACGTATTCGTCATTGGTACCTCCTTTTAACTGTAGGTGATTTGGATAACTAATCTGGTGATAAATAAATAAGGAAGAGAAAAAGATCTCTTCCTTATCGGTGAAATTTATAAAATAAACTGTGCTGCTTACTTTTTGTCCATGTCCGGAAGGGTGTTGTGCATATAGTCAGGGGCTGGTTTCAGCTCCGGCTTGCCACCATGGGCCTTTGGCTCGGATATATACTCAAAGGACTGGCCGTCCGGTGCTTTATCTTTCAGCCAGTTGAGGTTCGCGCTTTGCTCCCCTTCCGAGAAATTCATCAGCTGATGGGAAAACTCGGTTGCTTCCCATTGGGCCGGTACGGTGGATGGTGCCGTAAAGCCTTCTTTCTGCTCGAGCTCTTTAATAGCTGCCGCCCACTGGTTCTGGTGCATCGTGTCCCGGGCGAGTAAGAAGGAAAGCATCTGGCGGACACCTTTGTCTTCGGTCATTTCATACAGGCGGGCCACCTGGAGGCGTCCCTGCGATTCCGCGTTAAGGTTAGCGCGGAAATCACTAAGCACATTGCCGCTCGCAATAATATAGCCGGCGTTCCAAGGGACACCGTTGCTGTCTTTAGGCACAGCGCCAAGTCCGGAAACGATCGCATGCTGCGGGTTCATGTCGCCCATAATGGATTCGACAATGGGATTTTTCGCTGCTTCTTCCTGTTCTTCCACAGGCGCGTCATCAAGCAGCTGGGCAATCATGGTCGCGA
Organism: Marinococcus sp. LNHM3E3-2.2; assembly: GCF_056034385.1. Taxonomy (NCBI): domain Bacteria; kingdom Bacillati; phylum Bacillota; class Bacilli; order Caryophanales; family Bacillaceae; genus Marinococcus; species Marinococcus sp. LNHM3E3-2.2. Next base: position 22,091 of record NZ_JBQLIC010000013.1, on the reverse strand, counting down.
TCATTTCGATATGGCCGAATTCTTCCGTGCCGGTATCCATCAACAAATCCTTATACTGCTCGTTGCCGCGGGTGTTCCAGCCCTGGAACATGTACTGCATCGCTACCGAGATTTCTCCGAACTGGCCGCCGAGAATCTCCTGCAGCTTTTTGGCAAAGACGGGATCCGGACGATCTGGTTTCGCGTGAAATTGCAGTTCTTTACGGTGAAAAAACATAAATGAATAACCCCTTTTTGTAGTAAATAGTTAGTTGGTCTAATTAAATGTGTATCGTCCGATCTATGAATAAAACAACATACCGCCTTGGCGCCTGGTGGTTGGCCCTCCTTTCCAAAATCATAAAAAAAGAGCCAGAAAAAGGAGGTCTCTCCCTTCTCTGGCTCATAACTCAGCTTTTTATCTGGTTATTCCCGCCATGCAATATGTTGTACTGCTTATGTTATAGCCAATAATTAAAAGGTTTAAACGTAGATGCTCTATTTATTTTAAAAAGCCTGCAGAATTTTTAGAATGGCGAAGGTTTTAATAAGCCAGGGGGAAGTATGCTAATATAGACCTGCTGTTAATGTAAGTGCTCCAATTAAAGAAGTCGGAGAAAGGAGGGGAAAAATGAAGCTTGATACATTTACCCTGGGGCAGATATTTGAAACGGATGCGTACAGGGTAACGAAGGAGGATATCCTTCGGTTCGCGCGCGAATTTGACCCACAATATATGCATATAGATGAAGAGAAAGCTGCAGCAGGAAGATTCAACGGTATTATTGCTTCGGGCATTCATACGATCAGCATCACGTTCAAGCTCTGGGTGGAAACAGGGATGTACGGAGAAGAGGTCGTTGCAGGTACGGAGATGAATCATATTAAATTTATGAAGCCGGTGTACCCGGGCGACGAACTGCGGGCTTATGCTGAAGTGACGAAGATAGAAGCAAAAAGAGAAACGGAAGGTATACTTACAGTGATGCTCAGAACATACAATCAAAAGAATATAAAGGTATTTGAAAGCGAATTGTCGGCCCTGATCAAACGTTAATTTCGTATAGAAAAGCCAGCCCGTCATCATAATGGGCTGGCTTTTACGTATTTGCTATGAACCGCCGCCTTCGGCAAATTCACGAAGCCGCTTCAAGTGGATCGGGGCGTCCATCTGGTCATCAACGTTCATTTCAATAAAATGAAGTGTATCCTTCTGATCGGTCCGTGTGACAGCCTCCTCGAAGTCAGCAGAGGTGGAGACGCTTATCGTTTCAGCATCGGGGTAAAAGCTTTTCACAAGCTGCACGTAGTCCCAGCGCGGAATGTCATTGTAGCGGGCGTGTGTATTTTCTGTATTCAAATAACGTTCTACAGTGTAGCCGTCATTGTTTAAAAAGAAAATCACCGGCTTAAGATTCTGCTCGGCCATCGCGCTCAGCTCCTGGGCGGTCAGCTGGAACGAGCCGTCCCCGATAAATAAAAGCACGCGCCGCTCCGGAGCGGCAAGCTGGGCACCGAAAGCTGCCGGCAGGGCGTACCCGATGCTCTGCCACGATCCCTGGGAAATAAACAGCGTATTCTCAGGCAGACGTACATGCGGCAGACCGTAGGAAAAGGTGCCGGTTTCAACGACAACAATATCCTCGGGCCGCAGCATTTTTTGAATAACTGGATAGTACGTTTCCGCCAGCAGTCGTTCAGAATAATGTTCGGAAGGAAAATCGTAGAAGGACGGAAAATACCCTGGTTTTTCAAATGTACGGCACTCCATGAATGTGAGGGCATCAATCACTTCTTCGACAGCGGTATTGTAACGGGCTTTGTTCTGAACGGAAATGTGTTGCGGCTGAATGTCAATCCGCTTCTCCACTGGGAGATCGGCGGTGAATTTCGCCATGTTAAAGTCGGATTCAAGCAGGCCGGCAGTAATAATTAGATCGGCGCTTTCTACGTAATCACGCACCTGCTGGCTGCCAAAGGCACCGCCGTATATGCCGATGTACAGCGGGTGCTGCTCATTAAATCCGCTTTTTCCCTGCATCATTTGGGCTGTTGGAATATTTAAGTGCTCCGCCAGCTGTAAAATCATGTTCTCCATATGGTAGCGGGATGTAAAAATATCCACAAGCAGCACTGCGTTCTCTGCGTGATCGATCGTCTCCTTCATCAGCTGGGCGGTCTCCTGCACGACCAGCTCATCGCTTGTATAAGAGAGCTCCTGCTGCACTCCCGGCATTTCAATGGAAGTGGCTGCTACGTCCTGAGGGACGTCAATATAGACTGGCTTTCGTTCACGGACAGCGGAAGCGATAGCTTTCGGGATTTCTGCGGTGGCGTTTTCAGCAGTGATTTTCACTGCGTAGCACGTGATTTCCTGTTGCATACGCAGAAATACCGAGTAGTCGCCGTCCATCAGGGTATGATGGGCTTTAACACCATTTTCCTGCATGGAAGAGGCAGGGGATCCGACAATTTGAATTAAAGGGATATGTTCACTGTAGGCGCCGGCGACAGCGTTGGAAGCGCTCAATTCCCCAACACCAAACGTGGTGATCAGGGCACTGAGCCCTTTTACGTGCGCATATCCATCAGCGGCGTAGCCGGCATTCAACTCATTCCGGTTATCGACAAAACGTATGCCGCTGTAAGTTTCGAGTTCATCCAGCAGAGCGAAATTATAGTCGCCCGGTACGCCGAATATTTCTGTAATGCCTTCTTTTTCAAGGCAGTCGTATAAAAAGGAACTGACTGTTTGTTTTGCTGCCATAATGTACCTCCTGAACTGGATAATAGTAGCCTGTTCCCGTATCAGCGGGAATTTAGACATAAACCAGGAGGGGAATTGCCCGCAGCAGTTAATAAAGAAGAACTGCGCTTTTACAATGTAGTAATAACCGGTCCGTCCTTAGTAAGAATAATTGTATGCTCGTATTGAGCCACATAGCTGTCATCAGTCAAAAGGGTCCATCCATCGTCAGACTGGAAAACCTCCTCTTCAGATGTAGAGATAAAGGGCTCAAGGGCAATGACGGTACCGTCCTTAAAAATTTCATCGTCCCAGCGGGAAAAGTAGCTGAAAATATGCTCCGGCGGCTCATGAATTGAGCGTCCAATACCGTGGCCGGTAAGATTTTTGATGACAGTCAATCCGTGCTTTTTAGCTACATTGTGTACTGCCTTTCCGAGAGTACTTTTTTTCGATCCTGGCTTTGCCTTCTCCAGGCCGGCATCAAAAGCTTCTTTCGCAGCGTCGCAAATTTTTTGTAAAGCTGGTTCAGCATTACCGACCACAAAGGAAACCCCGGTATCGGCGAAATAACCATTCTTCGAGCCTGAAACGTCGATATTGACGAGATCTCCTTCCTGAATGACCCGCTCGCCCGGAATTCCGTGCGCCACTTCTTCATTGATGCTGATGCACGTCTGACCAGGGAAATCGTACACTCCCTTTGGAGCAGATTGAGCTCCTGATTGTTCAAAAAGCTCTTCTGCAATATCGTCGAGTTCCTTTGTGGTAATACCCGGTTCAGCTGCCTGAACTAATTTATCGCGAATCGCTCCACATATTTCACCAATTTCCTGTAATCCCTGAAAATCTTCTTCCGTTTTTGCAATCATTGTGTATCCTCACTTTTTAAGCATTTTATGATGAACATTTCATATAGATTCTATCATAAAAAAATTTAAGGGGAAGCAGCCTGAACGATGAAAAAATCTTCATTATGATAGTGGTACCAAAATTTGAATAGCAGCCAGGCTGTTGCTCATTTAAAAATGACGAACCATTATGGTAATGTTGAACACAATTACCAGACATTAGAGTGATGAAAATGTTCATGCAAGTATTTGAAGGATAGTACAAAGGAGTTTCATTATATGAATAAGCAATTAATTATGGTTGGCCTTTCATCGTTATTAGCATTATCCGCCTGCGGTGCACCGGATGAAACCGGCAGCGGTTCAAGTGAAGAATCCGCAAGGGAAGCTCAGGGATCTTCAGATGATTCTTCCAGCAATAACGAAGAGGAGACACTGGCATCAAGTTCTCAAGAAACGTCTGAACGTTATGAACAGCTACACGAAACGATGACAATGTTTAGTCTTCCCGAAAAGGGCCGCATAAGTAATGAGGAAGCAGAATTAAGGTTTGGGGAAATTCTGCGGCCTGAAGACGATTATGAAGATGTAATTGTTTATGATAATTCGATGATTTTTTATAAAGATACAAAAGAAACATATACTTATTCCTGGATTAATTACGATACATTATCGCAGGAAGACAAGCCTGAGCCGTATGGTACGCAAGCATTAGGGGCATTAAAATATAGAGTGAATCATGAAATGGCGTTTTATCCTTCAATATTTGAAGAAAACGCAGGAAGACCGTTGAAAGGTTTAGATGAATATGAAGGAGAGAAAAAATCCCTTATCGAATCAGGAGCACTTGAAGAAAAAGCAGAAGAAGGAGATAACCTGACGGGCTACGAGGCTATTGAAGAAGGTTCACGTAATTCTTTAAGTGGACTTTATCAGCTTGAACCTTACGTTGAACAATTCGACGCCGTACACGATTGGATGACGGAAACGATCTATTACTTTGAAGAAGCGAGATCGTATGACGAAGACGAATGGAAAGAAGCGTATAAGTATTACAAAAAAGGTGTCGATAATATCGACGAAATGGAAAAAGCAATAAACGAATAGCCTGTTATGTCCTTCCTTCTCGATTCGGAAGATACGCCGTATATTGATTACTTCGCTATTACAGTGGGGACCATATCAGATAACCATGTGGTCATTGTTTGGGCGGCTTCTTTTTCGTGAATAAATACTAGTAAGAAAGGACGTGATTGGTTGAATCGTCTACAATACGAAAAATCGCCCTATCTCCAGCAGCATAAAAACAACCCGGTGGACTGGTATCCATGGGGCACGGAGGCTTTTGAGAAAGCAGAGGAAGAAAATAAACCGTTAATGGTATCCATTGGCTACTCGACCTGTCACTGGTGCCATGTAATGGAACAGGAGAGCTTCGAAAACGCGGAAGTGGCAGCGGTCTTAAATGAAAAGTTTGTACCGGTAAAGGTAGACCGGGAGGAGCGCCCGGATGTGGATGCCATCTACATGTCAGCATGCCAGGCCATGAACGGGCACGGAGGCTGGCCGCTGAATGTTTTCATTACACCGGATCAGAAGCCTTTTTATGCAGCCACCTATATACCAAGAAATCAAATGGGCAGCATGCCCGGAATTATGGACGTCCTGAGCCAGCTTTCAGATATTTACCGGGACGACCCTGAGCGTGTGGCACAGGTGGGGAATGATATTTCCAAAGCGCTAAAGCCGCGGGCTGTGGAAACGAGGCAGCTGAACATTAACAATGTGCATACAGCGTTTCGCGCCTTTACGCAGCAGTTTGATTCCTCGAACGGCGGATTTGGGTCCGCCCCGAAATTTCCAAGCCCGCATATCGTTATGTATCTGCTGCATTATTATCATCAGTTTGAAAGCGAGGGGGCGCTGTACATGGCCATCTCCACACTTGATGCGATGGCGTCGGGAGGCATCAGAGACCATATTGGCGGCGGGTTTTCCCGTTACGCGACAGATGAAGCGTGGCTTGTGCCCCATTTTGAAAAAATGCTGTACGACAACGCGCTGCTTCTGATGGCTTATACGGAGGCCTACCAGCTGACAGGTCAGACGAGGTATAAGGAAGTGGTGGAGGAAATCATCAAATATGTCCATCGGGATCTCACCCATGAAGAAGGAGCGTTTTTCTGCGGAGAAGATGCTGACAGCGAAGGGGAAGAGGGCAAATTTTACGTCTGGACCCCGGAGGAGATTGAAAACGTGCTTGGAAAAGAGCGGGGCGAACAGTTTGCGATTGAGTACGGTATCGACCCGGCCGGAAACTTTGAAGGGAAAAGCATCCCCAACCGGATCAGCCGTCCGACTGCCGGCTGGAGTGACGCCGAACGTCAGGAGGCGCTGCAGGCCTTATACGAACACCGGGAAAAGCGTGTGCGTCCGTTCCGGGATGAAAAAATACTTACGTCCTGGAATGGCTGGATGATAGCCTCTATGGCTAAAGCTGGACGGGTTTTCCAGGAGGAAACATGGACAAGGTTCGCTGAACAGGCGTACCGTTTTATTGAAACCCGGCTTCAGGATCAAAACGGACGGTTCAAAGCCCGCTGGAAGGATGGCGACGTGCAGTACGATGCATACGTGGATGATTATGCCAATATGATATGGGCGAGTACAGAGCTTTACGCTTCGACGTGGAAGCCGGAATATATTGAGAAAGCGTCCGCCTGGGCAGAAACGATGATTGATTACTACTACGATCAGGAAAACGGTGGGTTCTTTCTGACCGCATCCGACGGGGAATCACTTCTTTTCCGGCCGAAGGAAGCTTTTGACGGAGCCGCGCCTTCCGGAAACAGTGTAGCTGCAGTACAGCTGATGAGACTGGCCCGTCTTGCCGGCAATATGGAATTTGAACGAACAGCCGAAAAAACATGGGAAGCTTTTTCGGCTTCGATCGAACAGGCGCCAACTGCCTTTGGACATCTCATGCAGGGGCTGGTGCTTTTTCACGGAGACAGAAAAGAAGTAGTTATACGACCTGCGCAGGATGACGAGGCGTTTCGGGTGAAAACATATATCCAGCGCGCGTTTCATCCGGAAGTGACAAGCGTGGTCGCCGAAGAAAATACTGATCTCAGCCGGGCGGCTCCGTTTGCAGAGAATTACCCCGTGCAGGAAGGAAAGACAACTATTTATGTCTGCAGGGACTTTTCCTGCCATGCGCCTGTACACAGTACAGAAAGCATGAAATATTTATTCGGTGTCAGGCAGGACGAACAATGACCATTATTACGGTGGAAGCAGAAAACAATGTGTGGATTCCGGATCTGTCCGAACGGCTTAAGCGTTATTTCCCCGAGGCAAAGCTGATCGGGCGTCTTGCAGAAATTCCTGAGGAGCCGTGGGAGTGGATCGAGGCCGAACGACAGCGGAACCGGGAGGCAAAGCAGTGGGAAGAAGAAGGCGTACCGGTCATCGTGGAAGGAGACGTGCTGGCGCCGTTTATGAAAGCCTGGATGCACTATTTCCGCAAGCCCTGGCCTGAGCTTTATGAGCTCGATGATTATTACCGCAAGCGTCTGCAGGACTTTCGGCTTCATCTGTCGCAGCGGTATGTTTTTATCCAGCAGGAGGAAAAGAAAAAGTGGCGCTGGCCGAAGCGGAAGTCTCCGCTCGAAGAAGAGAAGGAAGCCAAATACCGTTACTACAACGGAATGAAGTCGCATACACCGGAGCTGATCGATCTGGTGGCATATGACTGGCTCGGAACGTATCCTGAATACCTTGAACAGCACTGGCCGGCAGAACATCCCAAACGGGAGTGGCTGATGCATCTGTATGAGTTTATGATTTATTTTGCAGCGAATCAGCGGGCGTGACAAAAGTCGCTCCCGTTTTTTCTATCTTTGTTTAAAGCGTGATACAATAGCGTAAGTATGCAATGAAGGGTTCTGACAACATGAGTGCCATTGGGGAATTTGTTTTAATCGCAGTAATTATTTTTACCGGAAGCTTTATTCAGGGCGTCAGCGGCTTTGGCTTCGGACTGTTCGTGATGAGCTTTGTGCCGTTTTTCTTTACGCTGCAGTTCAGCTCACTCCTCGTTATTTCTCTGTCGGTTATCACTGCACTGAGCATTATAGGCAAGGTGTATAAGCACATTCAGTGGGCGCAGCTCGGATATTTGCTGGCAGCTACTGCAGCAGGAAGGTTTGCAGCTTTTTTTATTCTACATAACTTTGGGGAAATGGACACTTTGAAAAAAGTACTCGGCCTTGTGCTTCTCGGCATGGTTGTGTATACCTTTGCCCAAAAGCCGGAGAAAAAGCTGCGGCCGGTGCCGAAAATGGTTCCACTGGCACTTGGTTTTTGCGGTGGGCTGGTAGGAGGCGTTTTTGGCGTTGGCGGTCCTTTTTTCGTCGTTTATTTTTTATTAACAACAGCTAACAAATATCATTACACAGCGAACCTGCAGATTACATTTCTAATCGGAAGTCTTTTAACGGTCTTTGCTCACGCGGGTGCCGGCGACTTTTCGAGGGAGCTGCTGCTTTATATTCCTATAGGAATCGTATGCGTGCTGCTTGGCACAAGAATTGGCATCCGATATTTCGAAAAGCTTCCGCAAAAGCACATTCGTACGCTCACGGCCGTCATTATTGGAATAGCAGGCCTCAATATGCTGTTTTTTGCTTAAAACTAAAATGGAAAGGAGGACTCCCTGATGCCGAGGCAGCGAACCATTGACCGCAGAACGCTTTTTCAGGAAACGGAAAGGCTAATCATGGATGAAGGCTACCACTCGTTTCATTTCAAAGCCCTGTCGGAGCGTCTTGGGGTGGCAAGAAGCACCATTTACAACTATTATGCTAAAAAAGAAGAATTGGTGACGGCCTATATGCTCGACAAGCTGGAGCAGGTATTTTCCCAGCTCGATGAAGCCGACCGGCAGACGGACTTTTCAATGCGGATGAAGGCCTATATCCGGGTGTGGGTGCAGCAGGCATCAGTTCATCAGGCATTTGACATTTTTCCGGTGATGGACCATCATGCTTCGGCCCAGGTGGAAATAAACGTAGAGCAGCTCCAGCAGTACCTGGGTCAACTTGGGAGCCGGGCTTATACACTGATCGAAGCCGGGAAAAGGGAGGGAGCCATCCGCGGGGACCTTCCGACGCATGGCATCACACGGATGCTGATGGTGGCAGTGCAGGCCCCGGATCCGTCCCTCAGTGAGGAGGAATGGGTGGAGACGATATATAATATTTTCTTAAACGGCATTAAGCGGCCGTAAATAATTTTTAAATTTAAATGACACTAGTGTCATTTTCGTTCAAAACAAAGTATACTGGGGGTAATGATACTGGGGGGAGAAATGTGAAAAAAATAATTGCAAAACCAAAACTGATTTTATTATTTATTGTGATGCTCATCATTGTCGGCACCCTGTCTTTTTTTCAGCTGCCGCAAAAGGAAATTCCATCAACAAATCCACCGGTGGGCCAGGTAACAACGGTTTACCCCGGAGCCTCGGCAGAAGAAGTGGAAACGACGGTTACGAACCAGCTTGAAGAAGAGCTTGATAATGAATCGTCCACAGCGTCGATTTCTTCAGTATCTTCACCCGGGCTGTCGTCAATTACTGTAGAGCTTGATGAGAGCACGGAAAATCCGGAGCAGGTGTGGAACAGTCTCGAGCAGAAGCTGTCGCAGGTGAGCACCTCGTTTCCGGATGACGCAGAAGAGCCGTCCATCAACAGTGAGCTGAGTCAGCAGGGGCTCGCTATTTACCAGCTGACAGTAGATGAGGAGGCAGTTCCGGAGGCGGTACAGCTGATTGAGAACTGGGAGCAGCGGTTCACCGGAATACCTGATATCGACAGCCTGGAAATCACTGGAGATGTGGAACGTGAACTGCAGATCCGTCTCGACAGTGAAGCGCTGGAGGAGGAAGGATTGCAGTCCGGCCAGGTGATCGGGGCGCTCTCTTCTGCCTCGGAAGTCATTCCACCCGGGGAGTGGCAGCAGGACGGGGAATTGTATCAGGTAGAGCTTGAAGCACTTGAAAACGTAGAGGACTGGGAAAACATTGAAATAAGTCCGGGCCAGCAGAGTGATGGGGAAAATGCCTTGCTTGGCGATGTTGCAGCAGTGGAAAACACATACGCTCCGACCGAGGAGCAGGTGGAGTATAATCAGCAGTCGGCCCTGTCGGTAACATTCTTTCTCGCGGAAAACGCGAGCGTGCCGCAGGCCCAAAGCAGTTTAGATGACGTAATAGCGGATTTTGAACAGCGGCTGCCTGAAGGAATGGAGCTCACCCAGCTCTATACGCAGGGCGACGTCGTGGAGGATTTGTTTTCAAGCCTTGCCATCTCATTTGTGGTGGCATTTGTGTCGGTATTGATTGTCTGCTCTATCGGTCTGCGAATCCGTACCGCGCTGTCGGTAGCCATATCGATCCCGGCGGCACTTGCGATCGGAATGATCCCTCTTCCATTTACCGATGTCGGCCTGAATCAAATTTCTTTAATTGCTTTTATTATTTCACTCGGGATTCTTGTGGATGATGCGATTGTCGTGAATGATAATATTGACCGCCGACTCCGGATGGGAGACAGTCCGATTGACGCAGCCAGTAACGGGGTGCGGGAAGTACTTGTCTCGGTTATCGTGTCGACGCTCGCTGTTGTCTTCACCTTTTTTCCGCTTTTATTCCTTCCAGGCGCGGCGGGTTCATTTATCCGTCCGCTCCCTGTGGTGCTGATTACGGTATTGCTTTCGTCCACGCTTCTTGCGATCTTTTTTATCCCTATTTACCGGGGTATTGTAGAGAAGAGAAGAAAAAAGAAGGACAAGCGGACGTCGCCGGGATTTCTGGGTGCATTTCTTGACCGCTCAGCGAGATGGTACAGCAAACGTGTGCTGACACGTGTCGTGAAGCGGCCGGTTATTGTTTCGCTTGCCGGACTGATACTGGGGACCTCGGCATTTGCGCTTGTTCCTTACACGCCGCTCGAGTTTTTCCCGGATACGGAGCGGGAGGAAGTATTTATCGAAGCCTCTGTACCAGAAAACACCCCGCTTGAAGAAACGGAGGCCGAGGCGGAGGAAGTGAGCAGCTGGCTGCAGGAACAGGAAGGAGTAACGTCGGTATCTTCATATGCAGGAACGGAAATCCCTACCGTATTTTCAGGGGGATCGGGAAGCGGTGCCGCCGGACCAAATGATATGAACTTTCTCGTATACGTAAACCCTGAAGAAATTCCGGCAAGGGAAGGAAGCGAAATATGGCCGGGAGAGATTCGGAACACCTTTGAAAACGTTGAAGCCCAGGGGTCGATTGTTGAATCGGGTCCTCCGGTGGGAGCCCCAATTGCCGTTGAGCTCTCTGGTGAAGAAACGGATGAACTGTTTTCTGCAGCGGCGGAGGTGGAAGCGCTGTTTGCAGAAACAGAAGGTGTTGACTTAGCGGTTTCGAACGCCAATCAGAATGTAAACCAGTGGCGATTTGAGCAGGACAGGGAAGCCCTGGAAGGTACAGGTGTAACCAACGAAACCATAAGCACAGAGCTCCGCCTGCTCGGGGAAGGAGTGCCGTTTGGCCAGTGGAATGCAGATAATGAAGTCATACCAGTTCAAGTAATGTACGATAATGGGGAGCAGGTAACAAACAGTGACCTGGATCAAATCGTTGTGGCCAGAGACGAGGGCGGAGAAGCAGTTACTTTAAATGACCTGGGACGTGGTGTAGAGGAAACGACGACTTCCGCTATCCCGCACGAAAATACGGAACGGACCATTACGGTCCGTGCTTATCCGGGAGATGCTTCCGAGGACGAGATTTTAGCGGCAGCCGGGGATTCTCTTGACTCACTTGAAAATGAATACGGAGGTGTCAGTGTCCAGGTAGGTGGAGAAACGTCCGAACGAAACGATGTATTTATTGATATTGGACAGATATTCATTGTCGTGGTGTTCCTGCTGCTCATATTGTTTGCACTGCAGTTCTACTCGCCGCGTATTCCGTTTATCGTTTTGAGTGCAGTGTATGTAGCAATTGCGGGGGTCATTCTCGGTTTGTTCCTGACACAGACAGGACTCGGATTCATGTCGATGATGGGGGCAGTCAGTCTTGCCGGTATCGTCGTACGGAATGCGGTCGTTATGATAGAATTTATGGAACAGCGCATACGAAGCGGTGAGTCCGTGCGGACAGCCGTTGTGGCAGCCGGAGAAGAGCGTTTCCGGCCGATTCTGTTGACGAGCCTCACGTCTATCGCCGGTCTTCTGCCGATCGCTCTGGGGGATAATCCATTGTTTCAGCCACTCGGAACAGCAATTGTGACGGGTCTTGTCTTTTCGACAGTGCTGACGCTTTTATTGGTGCCGGCCCTCTATACCTGGAAAACGGAAAGCGACCACAAACGACGTGAGCGAAAATCAAGGAAATAAGGTGAATGGCATTGAAACAGCTCGCGATAATTCCCTGCGGGGCGAAAAAAGCCTGGGACACGGAGCCGGATCTTGGGCCTCTGCCTGTAAAGCACGTATACCAGAGTACGTTCCATCAGCTGTGCCGGGCTTACGCAGAGGCATTCGCTGATCAGTGGGCCGTGCTCTCAGGCAAGCACGGTTTTATGTACCCGCAGGAGCTTATTAACACAAATTACGATGTTACATTTGGAAAAAGACAGCAGGAGGAAATCTCCCGGGCTTTCTGCATACAGCAGTGGCAGGAAAAGCAGATGAATGAATACGACCGGTATGTAGTGCTGCTCGGCAAAAAATACGATCCGGTCATCACGAGGATACTGCCCATGGAGAGAACCGTTTTTCCGCTTCGGGAATACCGCGGGATGGGATACATGCAGCAGGCGTTAAAGCAGGCGGTAGCAAGTCATCGTCCGCTTCCCCTTCACGCCCGGGAAAAAAAGTCATGATGGAAACGATCCTGTTTTTTCTGACAGCAGCTGTCGTGTTAACGGCTCTTACGTACACACCAGTGCTTGGCACCTATTTATCGCTGTTTCAGACAATGGTGCACGAAAACGGACATGCCTTCATGGCGCTTGCCACCGGTGGGAAAGTGCGCTCGATCTCTTTATTTTATACGAGAGAGGGACTTGCTGAAACCGGTCATAAAGGGAGGCTTGGCCAGGCGCTTACAACGTTCGCCGGCTATCCGTTTGCAAGCGGGATGGCTCTTCTTTACAGCTGGGTATTCACCTCCGGCTGGTACAGCGGACTCATGATAGCCCTTGTAGGACTGCTCATCTGGAATACGCTTCTTTGGGTGCGTAATCCTGCCGGGATCGTCTGGGGACTGGCAGCTTCGGGTGGGGGTCTGTACCTGCTCATTGAAAATATGGTAATGCTTATGATGTGGATTATGTTCATGCTCGGCGTACTTCTGGTCATCCAGTCAGTCCGGTCGGCCTGGATCATTCTGCAGCGGAGTCTGCAGATGCCGGGGGACGCCGGAGATGCTACGGGGATGCACCGGGTGAGCCGCGTCCCTGCGCAGGTATGGGGCGTACTCTTTTTTACACTGGCGCTTGCAGCTGCCTGGTTTTCGGCAGGTTTTTGGCTGCAGTGGGACAGTTCCGTATTGATTCAGGGGGAAGGCGCTTAGTCGTTTCCCTTTTTTTATATGCAAAAACGGGTGGCGTCTACAGCCCGAAGCTGTTTTTATAATAACTAATACTTTCAAACCGGAAGCATACTTTGAAGTCAAAATGGGAAAAGTCGAAGAGAGTAAAAGAGTCTTTTTAGAAATGAGGGAAAGCGAGTGACAGAGACTATCAATCCCAGTCAAAAAGTATTAGCTTCAGTTGATAATCTGTGGGAAGAGGAAATAGAGTTTTTACAGACGATCGCACGATTTCCGAGTACGATCGAATATGAAGGATCCCTTCAATTATACTTAAAGAATTTTTTTCAGAACGAGCTGCAGATGGACGTAGAAACAGTGGATGTCGATGAAAAAGAAATCAGCTCTCTTCCGGGGTACTCCCCAAGCGAGTGGTCCTACGCAGGCCGGCCGGTAGTAGTGGCGAAAGCACCGCGCAGTTCCCGTAAGTCCGAAGGCAGCAGTTTGCTTTTCCAGGGCCATGTGGACGTTGTAAGTCCGGAGCCAAAGCACAAATGGAGCGTGGATCCATGGGGAGCGCAGCGTATTGGAGACCGCCTTTACGGACGCGGGGTGCTCGACATGAAAAGCGGTGTGGCGGCAATGATTTATGCCTATAAAGCCATACGGGATGCAGGCTACGAACCAGCAGCTGATTTTTCCATCAAAACGGTTATCGAGGAAGAAGCAACAGGCAATGGGACGCTCGCTGCAGCGAACGCCGGACATCTGGCAGATGCCGTTCTCATTCCGGAACCGTTCGGGCAGTGCCCATCCACCGCCCAGCTTGGAAGCCTCTGGCTCCGTATTCATATCGATACGAGCAGCAATCTGCAGTCGGATAAAAGCGGCGTCGGAGCGAATGCCATCGAAAAAGCACAAAGCGTGATTGAGGCTCTGCAGAGCTACCGGGAATACGTCAACCGGGATGAACAAAAGCCGCCGGAATTTGCCCATATGAAAGAGCCGATCGACGTGGAGGTAGGAACGATGCACAGCGGGGACTTTGCCTCCAATATTCCTGTAGAAGCGACACTTGAGGTTCGTTCTGCGGTTTACCCGGGGAAGGACCCGGCCGAAGGCAAACAGGATCTAATCGATTGGATTCTTGATAAAACAAAAGATGATGAGTGGCTTCGCGAGAATCCTCCGTCTTTTGAATCCTTTGGTTTTCATGCGGAGGGTATGGTGATGCCTGAGGATGACCCTCTGTTTGCCAAACTCGATGAAGCCCATGAACTGGTGACCGGAAAACAATGCGGCAGACAGGCGATTCCGGTAACGACAGATGCCCGGTATTACGGCCTTTATTATGATACGGCTGTTACATGCTACGGCCCATCAGGCGCAAAAATGCACGAACCGGATGAATGGGTGGACCTGGAAAGTGTAAAAAACGTAACGAAAGTGTACGCAGACTTTTTAATCCGCTGGTGCGGCATTTATAAAAAGGAAGGGGAAGGCTGATGAGCTATTCGCGTGCCCTTATTGTGATTGACTACACGATGGATTTTGTAGCGGAAGAAGGTGCACTTACCTGCGGGGAGCCGGGTCAGAAAATCGAAAACGCTATTTATCAATTAATTGAAACCTATCAGGCCGCGGATGATTTTGTCGTATTTGCCCTCGACCGTCACGAAGAAGGGGAGGAGTATCATCCGGAAACGAAGCTGTTTCCTCCCCATAATATAGCTGGAACGAAGGGAAGGGATCTGTATCGAAGCATTCAGAGTCTGTATGAATCTATACGACATCAGCCGAATGTTTGGCAGGTGGACAAAACAAGGTATAGTGCATTTGCAGGAACAAGCCTGGAACTGAAATTGAGAGAACGCGGCATTACCGAGCTTCACCTTGCCGGCGTCTGTACCGATATCTGTATTCTTCATACAGCAGTAGATGCCTATAATAAAGGCTTCGATATCGTCATCCATCAGGATGCTGTAGCAAGCTTTGACGAGGAAGGACATGAGTTTGCGCTAAAACACGCACAAAATATTTTAGGGGCGTCAGTCCAATAGAAAGGAAGAACAGCATGACCGGACAAAATAACCAGGGGCCGCTCGGTGTTGTGCATCAACAGATCGCTGAAGCCTCCCAGCTTATTCAATTGCCAAATACTGTAGAAACAATACTGAAATACCCGAAAAGAAAAGTGGAGGTCCAGTTCCCGGTGGAAATGGACGACGGCCACACCCAGATGTTTACCGGCTACCGGACGCAGCATAATGATGTGCTTGGTCCGGTGAAAGGCGGGCTCCGCTTTCACCCACAAACGGATGAAGAGGAAACGGAGGCGCTGGCCGCATGGATGACGTTTAAGTGCGCGCTTGTTCAGATTCCGCATGGCGGAGCAAAGGGAGGTGTCGTCTGTGATCCTTCCATGCTGAGTGACCGTGAGCTTCGCCAGGTCAGCAGAGGATACACAGAGGCCCTGTTTGACCTTCTGGGTCCCAATAAAGATGTGCCCGCCCCGGATGTGTATACGGATCCAAAGGTCATGAGCGTCATGATGGATACCTACTCCCGGATGGCAGGCGGTCACGAGCCCGGCGTTATCACCGGCAAGCCACCTCTTGTCGGCGGTTCAAAAGCAAGAGAATCAGCCACGGCCCGCGGCGCTGTATATATTATCGAAAAAATGCTTGAGCAGGAGAACAAACGTCCCGAAGACATACGCGTGGCCGTACAGGGTTTTGGCAACGCCGGACAGATCGCCGCGAGACTGCTGTACGATTTAGGATGTAAAATTGTGAGCGTCAGCGACTCCAAAGCCGCCCTGTATGATGAGGAGGGGCTTGATATTCCGAGAGCCCAGCAGGCAAAAGCAGGAAACAGCGGCCTGCAGGAATACGGAGAAAACTATCTGCTCGAAAATAACATGGACATTCTTTATACTGACGCTGATATTTTGATACCTGCTGCCATGGAAGGCGTTATTACAAAAGATAATGCAAACCGGATAAAAGCCCCGAAGATTATGGAGCTTGCAAACGGACCGACAACACCGGAAGCAGATCATATTTTAAAGGACCAGGGCCAGGCAGTATATCCGGATATTTTAGTGAATGCCGGTGGTGTTATCGTGTCGTATCTGGAATCCGTTCAGAACCATATGAACTACTATTGGTCTGAAGATGTAATTAATGAATGGATGAAGGAATTTATACTCGAAGCATACGAACAAACGGAAAAATCAGCCTACGAACACAAGACCACCAACAGAAACGGTGCAATGATTTTCGCGATGGACCGGCTGCAGGAAGCAATGGAGTACCGTGGCTGGATCTAAAAAATTAACAAATTCTGCATGAATCTATAGTCACAGGGGAGTCAACAAGATAAAATGCTAGTGTGAGCTTTTCCGGAAACGGGAAGAAAAACTGCTAAGAGTTCTAGGAGGGATTAGATGGATTGGTCAAAAGAATTTGATTTTCATAAAAACGATACGGAAGACAGTACAGCAGAAAAAATGAAACGAATCAGCAAATGTATTGATAAGCTCTGGGGAGATTTCGACGAAGTCTTAACGGAAATTGTGGAGCAGGGCGGGCTGGAAAAAGAAGATTACAGAAAACGGTTCAGGGATGAAACATTTACGATTGAACTTCTGGAGTCCGAGTTAAAAGGCTCTGTCAGCGGTCATTTTGATCGTAACATCGATGTCATGGTTGATTTGACACTGGATGAACCGAAAAAGAAATCGCTCAGCCAGGTCTTCCTTCCAAACGATAAACTGTATCTGATCGACACGCGCAGCAACCAATGGGTAATTGCCGAAGCCGGCAAAAAACCAAAAGACTGCACAAAGCTTGAGAAAAAGCATATCGAGCAGATATTCGCTCACATGCTCCGTGAGTATAGAGTAACGAAATAACAAAACAGAAGAAAGCATCCAACTTGACGGTTGGGTGCTTTCTTTCATCAGGTGCTTGTGAAAGGAAATCTTGACAATAAGCGCATTTCCACGTATTCTTACATTTGTCTTTGTTCACCGGAGCAAAGGTCATAGTTATACACATAAGCCCTAGTAGCTCAGGGGAAGAGCAACAGCCTCCTAAGCTGTAGGTCGCAGGTTCGAATCCTGCCTAGGGCGCCACTTTCACGATGTGCAAAGCAACGATTGGGGCAGGATTTTATTTGCGCCCTCGTTAAAAGCAAAAAACTTATTAAATTAATTGAATGTTATTCTTCGAGTGATATTTATGATACTCAACTCCTCTTTCTGTCGATATTTTGATAGATAGGGGTTTTTTTGTTATGCCCAAAAAACCGATTTATGACCGCAGGTATTTTGTGCCGGCTGGGGTGACGCCAGGTTAAACGGTAGGTCTATGGCGCAGGACCGAGGTAGCGTCTCGCATGGCATGCCTGGACTCAGAAGGGAAAGGCCTTGCCAACTCGTCTGCGGCATTGGAAGTTGTGGGGCGGGCAGTAAAAGGCGTGGCGTTTATGTGGCGTCACAAGCTTATTAAAGCGACGCTGAACGGTTATACGTTCGCTACTTCTTTCGCCGATTGATTGAGGAGAAACGCCGATAAGTGTACGCAAAAAGGACGCAAACGCATTGGTTCGAGGAAGATGCGGAAGTTTACGAGGCTTGATGTTGATTGACGATTTGACTGCTAAATGCTTCTCGTGCGTGATCTCCGAAACATTTTGATTGAGCGCTGATTCAACGGAAAACAACGAAAGGAAACGATGAACGAACGCAAATGTTTATGGAAGATTTTATGCAAGTGATGCGAAGTAGGAACGTTAACATAACCGGGGATTTGGTATGCATAAACGGAGGAAGTTATGGGAAATACGATCGTCCTCCATAACCCTTATTGTATCAGCGTCACAAATTTTCGGTTGTTTACATAATTAAACATCATCGACAGGCAATTTGTATAACGGTTAATATAATATATATGAAGAAATATCGAAGGTGGGCCGGTCATGCCGCGCAAAAAACTCCGGAGGGAAGTTGGACAGCCTTAGCAGCGGGTTTAGTGCACCATGTGCTCGAAATAGTTGCAAACATCCGGGATTTTAACGGCTGTCGTGTAAAGTGGGCGTAAAGTGATGATTTTGTTGAGGAAGAAGGGTTCTTGCTGTATAATATAGGAAAAAAAGGAAGTGCGTTGGTGTATGAATAATTGGCCGCCAATTAATACGAATAAATTCCTTGAAGATTTTACGGAGCGAAAGCGTAAGGTGTTCGAATTTACCTCGCCTAAGATGAATATGGCCGAAGAGTGGGCGAAAACAATAAACGTTAATAAACATATGACTGAAGCGATGGGCACAAAAAGGTTTGCACAAAAAATGACTGAAAACTTAGCGCAGACGATGCAGGAAATGAGCCGTTCCCCGATCGAAACATTGCGTCAAGCAATTGCGGAGCAAGAACAGCGGCAAAAGGAATTGCGCGAAAGTTTGTCGTCGCTATTGAATATGAAAATGGCCGAAATTGCGAACTATTTTACCACAACAGACATATCGCTAGATTTTCCGCAAGAAGAAGCTGAAAGCAGACGGATTAGGGATGCCTGGGCGAGCATTAACGAATGGTTTTTCGATGTTTGCAATTATACTTATACACTTTACTCCACGAAACCGACACTCGAGTTGCTTGTTAGTCTAAAGAGCGCGGTTACTTCGTTCGAGTTTCTTAAAAAATGGATCGATAAGCTTCTCGAATGGATTATGTAGCTGCTAATGTACAACTTCCCTGCAAAATCACCGTATCATAGGCGTTTATGACCAGTAAGCGACCGGGTTAGGTATTTCGGAGTCTAAAAGCCCACATAGCGCTTATTACACGCTCATAGAGGCATCCCTGCACAAGTCACCGCTAAATGCAAAATATTTCCTAAGTATGATACACTAGATGGAAATACCTGCGCAAAATGGTGGTGTTTCTCGAATGTATACGAAAGATCAGAAAACGCAAATCGAAACTCCTAACGGCAGACTTACGCAAGTGGACGCAGTAAATCGTAAAAGGCATTGGTGGGAATCTTTGATATGCTCCCCTTTAAGTAGACAGATGAAATAAATCATCTGTCTACTTAAAGGGGAGCATTTTTATGTTTCATCGATCTTATTCGACGAAGAAAAAATTAGAGGTCCTCCATGCATTCCATGAATGGACGGAAAGCAGGGCCAGTTTTTGTCGCTACTGGAAGATCAACGAAACAACGTTAATCTAATGGATGGATCGGTATCACCACCACGGAGTTGAAGCATTAACGGAGTCCAGGCAGTGGAAGAGGTATTCCCCGGGGACGCAAACGGGAAGTCGTGGAAACGTCCTTGACGGGCAGGTTATCCAGTCAGAATATTCTTCTTATCTACGGCATTTCGAGTAGATCCGTGCTTCAAAGGTGGATTATGCAGTGTCATGAAGGGACCCTATTTACAAAACGAGGAGGTTCCTCGATGACACACGCACGCTCCACCACCTTCTTTATCCCTGCATAGATGCGATTCCTGGCGGACTTACTTAAGCTGAGCCAACCAAATATTTTGGCAGCTCGCGACTCTGTTTATATCCGCTATAAGAATAGAGAGCCGTTCCCTGACATAACGAAAGCCCACCGGAGCTTGGCGGTGAACCAACAAAACTCGAAGAGCAGGCTTGCGGTGATTCAATTAACGTACGGGAGCGTGGTTGATTAGAACTCGGAAAGAGTAATAACAATGGCAGCAAGATCAGAATCCGCAAAGTCGACAACTGTTGTTCCCTCGATCTTGTACGATTTTCCATCTTTCACATCTTGTCCGTTCGCTTTTAGTGCGTTTTTAAGGCGTTCATCAATCTTATTATCTTCGCTGCGACGAAAGTCAATGTAATGATTCTCAAGAAAATCCACGTACGATTCTGCTTCTTCTACAGATTCAAATTTAGTATAAAATCCACTTACTATTTTTGTTCCTTCTACATGATCGGTACGTTTAAATACTCCTCTTCCTTCTTTAGAAATTTTGTTTAAAAAAGACTCGAAACTTGGCTCGCTCATTAATAAAACCTCCTTCAAAAATTAGTTTTAGATTAACATTACTTGAAATTATATTCAATTAATTAGAAATAAAACAAAATAAATGGAAAATATGTTTGAACAAACCACATAGCAACTCGAAAAGCGTCTATCACTACTAAAAGCGGAATTGATGCAGCCGAGCACGCATGAATCAAAAAGTAGCGACCACGGCAGCTTATAAGTGGAATTAGCTGCTATTTATACGGAGATCGAAAACCCAAAGCAGGGCGCGAAGGAGCGAGAACTCAGTCCGGATGCGGGAATAACTCTGGCAGAATTGCGAGAAAAGCGTGATGCCCTATATGCGAGCATAACAGAAACACCGAAAGAGGTGCCTTTAGGAGCAGCAACCCCCGTAAAACGTCTAGACCCTCGTACAGCTAGCTGCGTTTTTTGTACCTTAAAATAAGTGGTAAGTCATGCTAAATTAGTAGTAAATTGCTAAGGGGTTATGGCATGTTTACACAGAGAATCATAAATAGAATTTATAACGTTATGTATGAAGCAGGTCTTGAGGTGTTTGATTTTTCTTTCCTTAATCGTGATGAAGAATTTAAAATAATGTATAAAAGATACTCAGAATATTCTTATACAATTTTCAATTATGAAATTTATAATGGTGATGTAATGTTGGATGCAAATATTACTCCTGGTCCAAATTCATTAGTAAAAACCGATTCTGAAGAAAATTTAACTTTAGAAGAAGATAGTCTAGGAGAGAGTATATTAGGGTGGGTAGAAGACATTAAGGATGAAGAAAAAGCTAGAGTTGATAATGAAAAATTTATGAACAAAAAACTTTTTTCTCAAAAATAGAAGAAAAAATGCAGGATTATGATCTTGAAGACAGATATTTAAATAACGACGAGAAAGACAAAATTGATTCTGAAATTATTGAATTCATGCGTAATACAGAAAGTGCAATCAGCCAATTATATGTAGAAAATGAAATGAAAGAAAAAAGAATTCAAGAACTAGAAAAGTTTCTTAATGAACAAAAGAATAATAAAGAAATAATGACTATTGATCAATATATTCCAGATTCTTTCAAACGGATTGCTGCTTTTATCAATAAATATCCAGCAACAAGAAATGTTGCAATAGCTGCTTTGATGACAGTCACACCAGAAGCTTATCAATTTATTTTTCAAGATTTATCATCTATATATGCAGAAATTGACATAAGTGTAGATATGGAACAAATCCCGCAAAACGTTGATACTGCCGGCGAATAAGTCCGGCAACTTTACGCAATATGTACGTTCTTTATATGCTCACTCAGAATATAATTTGCGCATAGTTCAATATTTGCTTGTAATAGTGACAGGCCACATTATCTGACTACCTCGCAAGGAAAGTCGGTAGTAAGAGCGAACATATGCGGTAGTTGCGCGCAAATCACCAGAAAATAAACCTATGACACCCGCCATAAACGTAGGAATATAACGCCTCCTAAGCTGTAGGTCGCAGGTTCGAATCCTGCCTAGGGCGCCATAATATATAAGTTACCCCCGGGCCCAGGGCCCGGGGATTTGTTGTTCAACGGTCCGGTCTAAAAGTTGCCTTAGAGAAAATATGTGTCTATAAGCGAAAAAGGTTTGAAATGACCGAACGCATACATTAAAATTAAATTAAAGATTCTGACAAAAAGCGGGAAGGGAGCTAAAATGATTATTATTGTTTTATCCCTGATGTTGTTTGCCGTGCTTACGTATCTGTTTTACGGACTGTGGATTACGAGTGCAGATGCAAAAGAAAACAGGCAGCTTTGTTCCCTGCTGTACGGAAGCTCGCTGCTTGCGCTTGTACTATTAAATACATCCATGCTTTTGTAAAACTCCGCCCTGGCGGAGTTT
>NZ_JBQLIC010000012.1:0-58459 GCF_056034385.1 Marinococcus sp. LNHM3E3-2.2 | reverse complement strand
CGAACACGGAAGTTAAGCTCTTCAGCGTTGATGATAGCCGGGGGTTCTCCCCCCGTGAAAGTAGATCGCTGCCGGGCGAATTCAACCGTTTCCCTTTTCGGGGAAGCGGTTTTTTTATATCATGAAGCGTTAAACAAAGTAAAAAAGATAAGGTATAATAAATGAAAGGATGTGACTCAGGTGGAGCAGTGGATGGAATATGAATCAATTACGATACTCATTCGTTTAATTCTTGCTGCCTTTTTGGCGGGAGTAATAGGAATTGAACGTGAATCGAAAGGCCATCCAGCTGGTTTTCGGACCCACATGCTGGTTGGGACCGGTTCCTGTTTAGTGATGCTGCTTGCGTTGTTTGGCTTTCAGGATTATTTAAACCAAAACGGGGATTTGGTTGCTTATGATCCTTCACGTCTGGCCTCTTATGTAATAAGTGGGATTGGCTTCCTCGGCGCTGGTACCATTATAGTCCAGGGTGCTTCTATCCGGGGGCTGACTACTGCTGCTTCCATCTGGATAGTCGCTGCTATCGGCTTGACTATAGGAGCAGGCATGTTTTTTGCTGGTATTGCCGCTACAGTTCTTGTATTGACAAGTCTTATCTTTTTAAACCACGTAGACAAATGGTTTAAAAACGTTTCTGATACGGACGTATTGTTTATAGCTATGAACAAAGAGGCAAATGAGCTCGGCGAGACGATTCAACGTCTGGAAAGCATGGAAGTTCAAGTTCAAAAAATAAAGGGCAAGGAATTTGATGAAGACGAAGCCCCTCTGCTTCATTATTATATTAAAGTTCAACTGCCGGAGGGGATAGCTGAAACAGAACTGTATGAGTCTTTATATAAAATAGAAAGCATAAAAGAAATAGAGCTTAATCCGTCCTATGAGTAACATACTGCAGGACGGATTTTTCATTTTGCTCGTCTCTAGCTTGAAAACAGTTGAATAATATTATATATTATAGTCAAAGATAGTCAAAATCAATTTTTTGATAATAGCAAGACGAACCGGGGCGGAGAGGAGGTCGCGGGAATGAAAAGCATGTCTGATGTTATTGAAAATTATTTGAAACAAATTTTAACACAGAGTGAACAGGATCTAATTGAAATTAAAAGAAGTGAACTTGCAAAGCGCTTTGAGTGTGTCCCCTCCCAGATTAACTATGTCATAAGCACGCGTTTTACTATTGAAAAAGGCTATGTAGTAGAGAGTAAACGTGGTGGTGGCGGGTATATACGAATTACAAGGGCTAAAATTTCAGATCACGCAGAACTGCTTCGGCAGGTTTCAGATCTTGTAGGGCACGGTATTGACCAAAGAACAGCAGAGAGCGTTATTATGCGTTTGTTTGAGGAAAACGTGGTGAATAAGCGTGAAGCAAATTTGATGCTTGCGGCAGTTGATAGGTCTATACTGGCCTTAAAGTATCCAGAAGAAAGGGATATTGTTCGTGCGCGGATTATGCAAGCTATGATAGAAAGTCTGCGCTATGAATAAGGGAGGGAAGATATATGATCTGCCAGAATTGCGGTCAGCGTCCGGCCTCTTTGCATTATACGAAAATCGTTAATGGAGCTAAAACAGAGCTTCATTTATGCGAAGAGTGTGCCAAAGAACAGGGGGAATCCTCTGAAACAGAGCATTCTTTCATGTCGGCTGCGGGCGGCTATACCATCCAGGATTTATTGTCGGACTTACTAAACATGGACCAGCCCAGTACAGCTGGAAACGCTGAAAAAAAACAGCCGAAAAAAACAAACACAAACAGGCCGCTGACATGCGACAACTGCGGACTGACGTATAAGCAGTTCACTAAAACCGGCCGATTGGGCTGTGCTCATTGCTATCACGCATTTGAGTCGAAGCTGACGCCTGTTTTTCGCCGGGTGCACAGCGGCAATACCAATCATACCGGCAAGGTCCCAAAACACAGGCACGAGAAGCTGCATGCCCAAAGGGAGCTCGAGGAGAAAAAACAACAGATTAACATTCTCGTCCAAAATGAAGAGTTTGAAAAAGCTGCGGAATTAAGAGACGAAATCCGTACCCTTGAAAAGCAGTTTCAGGGAAGGGAGGAAGACAGCTGATGGCATCCGAGCACTTTTTTTCAGAAGCGATCAGTCCGTGGATGCAGGAAGGGCCGGGACCGGAAGGCGATATTGCCCTCAGCACCCGGATCCGGCTTGCCCGTAATATAGAGCAGTACCCCTTTCCTGTTTTTGCTTCAGAAGAAGCAAGTGCAACACTTCTGCGCTATGCTTCCTCCACTCTGTTGAATCAGTCAGAAGAAGTAGGCTCTCTTGAAGCGTTGAATATGAATGAGCTTCGTCCGAATGAACGGCAGGTACTGGTGGAAAAGCATCTTGTCAGCCCGTATTTAATAAAAAATATGGAACATAGTGCTGTTCTTTTGAATAACGATGAATCAATCAGTATTATGGTTAATGAGGAAGATCATTTGCGTCTTCAATGTCTGAGTAACGGTATGCAGCTTGAAGAATGTTACAATGAAGCTGACCGTCTGGACGATTGGGCAGAGGCTAACCTTACCTATGCGTTTGACGAACGGCTCGGTTACTTAACAAGCTGCCCGACGAATGTAGGGACAGGTATGAGAGCTTCAGTAATGGTACACCTGCCTGCGTTAGTCTGGACCAATCAACTCAGCCGTATTCTCCCGGCTATTCACCAGCTTGGCCTGGTCGTAAGAGGCATTTACGGAGAAGGCAGTGAAGCACTAGGCAATCTTTTCCAAATTTCCAACCAGATGACACTGGGAAAATCTGAAAAAGATATTATCGAAGATCTGCGCGGTGTAGTAATGCAGGTGATTCAAAGAGAACGCCATGCACGCGAGTCTCTGCTCAGCTCTTCAAGGTTAAAGCTCGAAGACAGGGTGTTCAGATCCTACGGTATCCTTGCATACAGCCGGACAATGACGACAAAAGAGGCTGCTAACCGTTTATCAGATGTAAGGCTTGGTATCGATCTGGATTTAATTAAAGGGATTCCGGGTAATATTTTGAATGAACTTATGTTACTGACTCAGCCTGGTTTTCTTGAGCAGTATGCAGGAAAATCACTGAGTCAGGAAGAAGCAGATATAAGACGGGCAAATGTGATCCGTGAGAGAATAAAACTTGAACTATAGATTTACTAATGCGTAGGAGGTGCGTGCAACATGATGTTCGGCCGTTTTACAGAACGAGCGCAAAAAGTACTGGCGCTAGCTCAGGAAGAAGCTATCCGCCTTGGCCATAATAATATAGGAACAGAGCATATTCTGCTCGGTTTAGTGCGTGAAGGTGAGGGCATTGCTGCAAAAGCTCTGCAGGCACTGAATTTGGATACAGACCAGATTCAGCAGGAGGTGGAAACCCTTATCGGCACAGGCCAGCAGGGGTCGAAAACGATTCATTATACCCCGCGGGCGAAAAAAGTTATTGAGCTTTCCATGGATGAGGCACGAAAGCTTGGCCATTCCTATGTCGGCACAGAGCATATTCTGCTTGGATTAATCCGGGAAGGAGAAGGCGTTGCAGCCCGGGTGCTGAATAATCTTGGAGTTAGTCTGAACAAAGCCCGTCAGCAGGTGCTTCAGCTTCTCGGAAGCAATGAAGGGGCTTCGAGCTCCGGAAGCCAGCAGGCTCCGGGAGCAGGTGGAAGTGCCAACACGCCGACTCTTGACAGTTTAGCAAGGGATTTGACGGCAGTAGCTAAAGAAGAAGGCCTTGATCCGGTAATCGGAAGAAGCCAGGAAATTGAACGTGTTATTCAGGTATTAAGCCGCCGGACGAAAAACAACCCGGTTCTTATCGGGGAGCCTGGTGTAGGTAAAACAGCTATCGCTGAAGGCCTTGCTCTGTCGATCGTTTCCAATGAAGTGCCGGAAACGCTCCGCAATAAGCGGGTTATGACTCTCGATATGGGTACTGTTGTTGCCGGCACAAAATACCGCGGTGAATTTGAAGACCGTTTGAAGAAAGTAATGGAAGAAATTCGTCAGTCCGGAAATGTGCTGCTGTTCATTGATGAACTGCATACATTAATCGGTGCCGGCGGTGCAGAAGGTGCAATCGATGCCTCGAACATCCTGAAGCCTTCACTCGCACGCGGAGAGCTTCAGTGCATCGGTGCCACCACCCTGGATGAGTACCGCAAGTATATTGAAAAAGATGCTGCGCTTGAACGTCGTTTCCAGCCAATTCAGGTGGACGAACCGACACTTGAAGAATCCATTCAAATTCTTGCCGGACTGAGAGACCGTTACGAAGCCCATCACCGGGTAACTATCGGAGACGAGGCGATTGAACAGGCAGTAAAATTATCCGACCGGTATATTTCGGACCGTTTCCTTCCGGATAAAGCAATCGACTTAATCGACGAAGCAGGTTCACGGGTGCGTCTGCGTTCTTATACAGCGCCGCCGAACCTGAAAGAACTCGAGCAGAATCTCGAAGAAACGCGTAAGGAAAAGGATGCGGCCGTGCAGAGTCAGGAATTTGAAAAAGCGGCTTCACTCCGTGATTCCGAACAGCGGCTTCGGGCGGAAGTCGAAGAGATGAAAAACGAATGGAAAGAAAAACAGGGGCAGGAAAACTCTGCGATTACGACAGAAGACATTGCTCAGGTGGTTTCAAGCTGGACAGGCGTTCCAGTATCCAAGCTCGCAGAAGAAGAAACGGACCGCCTGCTTCACATGGAAGACATCCTGCATAACCGGGTTGTCGGCCAGGACGAAGCAGTCAATGCTATTTCCAAAGCAGTGCGCCGTGCCCGTGCCGGATTGAAAGATCCAAAACGGCCGATCGGCTCCTTTATCTTCCTCGGGCCTACCGGTGTAGGTAAAACGGAGCTGGCACGCGCTGTTGCAGAAACATTGTTTGGCGATGAAGAATCGATTATCCGAATCGATATGTCCGAATATATGGAACGCCACGCGACGAGCCGCCTGGTCGGTTCTCCTCCAGGCTATGTCGGCTATGAAGAAGGCGGACAGCTGACAGAAAAAGTGCGCCGTAACCCGTACTCCGTAATTTTGCTGGATGAAATCGAAAAAGCTCACCCGGAAGTATTTAACATTCTGCTTCAAGTACTTGAAGACGGTTTTCTTACCGACTCTAAAGGACGCCGGGTCGACTTTAGAAATACAGCGCTGATTCTGACATCAAACGTCGGGGCAAGTACTCTGCGTCAAAATAAAAGTGTCGGCTTCGCTGCCCAGTCCACCGAGCAGAAATTCGATGATATGCGGGATAAAATCATGGGCGAGCTGAAAAACACCTTCCGTCCTGAATTTATCAACCGTCTGGATGAAATCATTGTCTTCCACAGCCTGGAAAAAGAGCACATCAAAAAGATCGTGCGCTTAATGACAGAGCAGCTTAAAAAGCGTGTGGAAGAGCATGGTATCAGCATTGAAATTACTGAAACAGCACTTGATAAAATTGCTGACGAAGGTTTCGATCCTGAATACGGGGCCCGCCCGCTCAGACGTGCTCTGCAGCGTCACGTGGAGGACCGTTTGTCCGATGAACTGCTTAAAGGTACGCTTGAAGAAGGCAACACTGCTGTGATTGACGTGAAAGACGATGAATTTATCGTTGAAACAAAATCAGGCACAGCGAAAGCGCAATAAAGCTATACTCGAAACAGCTGCCTTGTGGCATATTAATGTCAGGGGGCAGCTGTTTTTCTTTTTATGAACGATAAAATTACGTGGAATCGAAACGAAAAATAGATACAGCCCGTAGTAAAAGAGGAGGATCGTATGGCAAAAGCTAAAACAAAATTTGTCTGCCAGGAGTGCGGGTATGAAACCCAAAAATGGATGGGGCGCTGTCCTGCCTGCAGCAACTGGAATACGATGGTAGAGGAAAAAGAAGCACCGTCATCGAAAGTAGGCCGCCGCCCGGCGGCAAATGTATTCAGCGAAGCTGACAAACCGACACCGATTACCCAGGTAACCGGAGAAAAGGAAAACCGCATTTCAACGTCTGTAGGCGAACTAAACAGAGTATTAGGCGGGGGCATCGTGCCCGGGTCACTCGTACTGGTTGGGGGAGATCCGGGAATTGGGAAGTCAACGCTGCTTCTGCAGGTTTCTGCTCTGCTTGCTTCTCAGAAGTACCGTGTCCTTTATGTTTCCGGAGAGGAGTCGGTCAAGCAGACGAAAATGAGAGCGGAACGGCTCGGAGTGGAAGCAGACACGCTGTTTGTCTTTACAGAAACGAACATGGAGCGCATTGAAGCTGCGATGGAGGAAGTGAAGCCGGATCTTGTGATTATCGACTCGATTCAGACCGTCCATTCGGATGAAATCCAGTCGGCGCCCGGGAGCGTAGCGCAGGTGCGTGAATCGACGTCGACGTTTATGCACATTGCAAAAAATCAGGGCATTGCTGTATTTGTTGTAGGACACATGACCAAGCAGGGGTCCATTGCCGGACCTAAAATGCTCGAGCATATGGTGGATTCTGTGCTTTATTTTGAAGGCGAACAGCATAATACGTACCGGATTTTACGGGCCGTTAAAAACAGATTTGGTTCGACGAACGAAATTGGAATATTTGAAATGAAGGAGGCTGGACTGAAGGAAGTAACAAATCCTTCAGAAATCTTTCTTGAAGAGCGGACGGAGGGTACTTCGGGATCAGCTGTTGTAGCTTCTCTGGAGGGGACCCGGCCGGTGCTTGTAGAACTGCAGGCGCTGATCGCCCCTACCAGCTATGCTTACCCGCGCCGGACGGCTACAGGAATCGACCAGAACCGGATTGCGCTTCTGATGGCAGTGCTTGAAAAGCGTCTTGGCATGCTTCTTCAAAACCAGGATGCCTATATTAATGTCGCCGGAGGCGTGAAGCTCGACGAGCCGGCAGTCGACCTTGGTATTGCTATATGCGTTGCCTCGAGCTTTCGGAATCAATCCACAAACCCGGGTGACATTGTTATGGGAGAAGTCGGCCTTACCGGAGAAATCCGGCGTATTTCGAGGGTGGAGGAGCGCGTGAAAGAAGCAGCGAAGCTTGGGTTTTCGCGGGCGATTATTCCATCGAAGAATATCGGGGGCTGGACATTTCCGGAAGGCATTCAGGTAGTAGGCGTCAAAACGCTTGAAGAAGCACTTGATGCTGCACTCGAACCAGCGCCGCTTAGATAAATTAAAGATGAAGGTCCTGATCGCATAGGGGGACCTTCTCTATCCTTTTTCCTAATAATTAAGAAAATTCAACAATCTCATGAACATATTGTATCAAATTGTCCAAAGTTATGATAAATATGACGTTAGTGGTTTGTACCAGAGGAAAAATGTTTATAATACACTTAAGGAGGTGTTTGGAAAGTGTTGGAAAAGATTGTACAATTATTTTTTGTTCTTGCCGGTATTACGTTAGGATTCCTTTATATTCCTGAACTTATTTCTTTATTTCCTTTTTATACTTTTCCTGAATGGGTTTACAATGCCTATATCGGTGCTGTTGTAGGAGCGGTAATCGTTGGGTTTGTGTTTTGGGCCGTGAGCCTTTGGATCGCAACGCCAATTGTCAACGGCATGCGGTTCCTTGAAGAAAAGGTCGTGAAAGCTCCTGTCACAGACGTGCTGTTTGGAACGCTTGGACTGATTTTTGGCCTGGTGGTTGCCTTTCTAATTTCTCTTCCACTCAATTCTATCCGTATTCCAGTAATTGATTCCGTTCTTCCCCTATTTTTATCCTTTTTCTGCGGCTATTTTGGCTTTCAGATTGGATTTAAAAAGCGTGATGAACTGTTGGGCCTTTTTTCAAGCTCAAAAAACGCTGCAGCAAAGGAAGAAGCAGCGCTGGCTGCTGCAGCAGCTTCAGAAGAAAACCAGGCGTGGGAGAAGCTGCTCGATACAAGTGTGATTATTGACGGGCGCATTGCAGATATCTGCCAGTCAGGATTTATTGAAGGGAAGCTGGTGATCCCGGAGTTCGTACTTGAAGAGCTTCAGCATATTGCGGATTCCTCAGACGTATTAAAGCGTAACCGGGGCCGTCGAGGACTCGATATTTTAAATCGTATTCAGAAGGAGCTTCCTATCGAAGTAGAGATTACGGACGCCGATTTTGAAGACATTCATGAAGTGGACAGCAAGCTGGTAAAGCTTGCGAAAGTGCGAAATGGTATTGTCGTCACCAATGATTTTAATTTAAACAAAGTGTGCGACCTTCAAGGCGTCAGTGTATTAAACATCAATGATTTGGCTAATGCAGTCAAACCGGTGGTTCTTCCTGGTGAGGAAATGATGGTCCAGGTAATCAAAGACGGCAAGGAACAAAGCCAGGGGATTGGATACTTAGACGATGGCACGATGATTGTAGTCGAAAGCGGCAAAGGCTATATCGGCCAGGAAATAGAAGTGGTAGTCACGAGTGTCCTGCAGACAAGTGCGGGACGGATGATATTTGCAAAACCAAAGGTATCGAAACGCGAAAAAGCTTTATAATGAGATGCCCTGTGCCTGCACAGGGTTTTTTTATGCGGATTTCCATCAAATATAAATAGCTGGCAGCTTTTCCTATAGGGGAAGTTTTGGTAAAATTAATGTTTGATAAGCGGTGCGGTAGAATAAATACAGCGTTTTTCGGGTATCAGCATATTATTAACAGGCGGACTTTGCTAAAAAAGCAGAGAAAAAGCAATACATACAACGGGAACATAATGTCTTGAAATTGGAGAGGTACTATGAACTATGCGGTAGTCATTCCTGCAGCCGGCCAGGGAAAACGGATGCTGGCAGGCCATAATAAACAGTTTCTCGTTTTAGAAGAACGGCCATTAATAATTCATACTGCATCTGTTTTCGAGCAGGATCCGTGGTGTAAAGAAATTATTGTTGTTGCCAATGCTTCAGAAATTTATGACATGGAAGAGCTTTTCGAAGAGTGGGGCATTCGGAAGGTGAAGCAGGTGGTTGTAGGTGGAAATGAGCGACAGAACAGTGTGCACGAAGGCTTGAAACGCCTTCTTCCCGAGCACCGGGTCGTTCTGGTGCACGACGGGGCCCGCCCATTCGTGGAACAGGAAGATATTCACCGCCTCGTGGAACAGGCAGAGCAAACAGGGGCAGCAGTGCTTGGCACAAAAATGAAAGACACCGTCAAACGTACAGATGGGGAGACGGTGCTTGAAACGATCGACCGTTCCAGCTTATGGGCGGTACAGACCCCGCAGGCGTTTCAGGCAGCGGTGGTGACGGAAGCCTACGATTACGCAGCAACCCACCAGATTATTGGCACAGACGATACCAGCCTTGTGGAATATATGGGCCGGCCGGTAAAGATTGTGGAAGGAAGCTACGATAATATTAAATTGACCACTCCTGAAGACATGGTGGTAGCCCGGGCGATTTTGCAGAAGCGAAGAGAGGGAAGAAAGTAATGAGAATTGGACATGGATATGATGTACACCAGCTGCAGGAAGGACGGCCTTTAATCCTGGGAGGGATAAACGTTCCTCACGATAAAGGACTGCTCGGACATTCGGATGCAGACGTTTTACTTCATGCAGTAACAGATGCGATACTAGGGGCAGTCGGGCTCGGCGATATCGGCAGGCATTTCCCGGATACGGACCCGGAATTTAAAGATGCTGATTCTGCGGACCTGCTTGCTCATGCCTGCAGTCTTGTGAAAGCAAAGGGATGGAAGCTTGGAAATGTCGATGCGACTATACTGGCCCAGCAGCCAAAAATGGCTCCGCATATTCCGGAAATGAAAAAGCGTATCGGCGAACTGCTTGAAGCACAAGCAGAGGACCAGGTGAATGTAAAAGCGACGACCACAGAGAAGCTAGGATTCGTCGGCCGAAAAGAAGGTATTGCTGCTCATGCTGTTGTACTTCTGCAGCCAGCCGATTAAATATACGTAAAAATAGAGAATATAAAAAACAGAAAGTCTACGGAGGGTGAAGGAAATGAGTGAAAAAGTACGTGTACGGTTTGCTCCGAGTCCAACCGGCCATCTTCATATCGGCGGAGCGCGCTCGGCATTATTTAATTATTTATTCGCGAGAAGCCAGGGCGGAGATTTTATTCTGCGGATTGAAGATACAGACCAGGAGCGTAATGTGGAAGACGCTACGGCCCGTTTAATGGAAAGCCTGCGCTGGCTTGGCATTGAATGGGATGAAAGTGTGGATGTCGGCGGCCCGCATGCTCCTTATCAGTCGATGGAGCGAATCGGACTGTATAAAGAATATGTCCAGCGTCTTCTCGATGAAGGCAAGGCCTACTATGATTATATGACAGAAGAAGAGCTTGCCCAGGAAAGAGAGGAACAGATGGCCCGCGGGGAAGCGCCGAAATACAGCGGACGGGATCGGGATCTTACACCAGAGCAGCGGAAAGCATATGAAGACCAGGGCATTAAGCCGGTCGTTCGTTTCCGTGTTCCTGAAGGACAGAGCGTCATCATTGATGATGTTGTAAGAGGAAATGTTATTTTCGAATCCAACGATATCGGTGATTTTGTCATCGCCCGTAAAGACGGCATACCAACATACAACTTTGCGGTAGTGATTGATGATCATTTGATGGAAATTTCCCACGTCATCCGTGCAGAAGAGCATCTTTCCAACACGCCGCGGCAGGCTCTGGTCTACGATGCCTTTGACTGGGAAAAGCCGCGTTTTGCCCACGCTTCACTGATTTTGAATCCGAACCGCCAAAAAATGAGCAAGCGTGATGGCTCCGTTATTCAATTTGTAGAACAGTACCGTGATCTTGGATATCTTCCGGAAGCTATCGTGAACTTTCTGGCACTGCTCGGGTGGTCTCCAAAAGGAGAAGAGGAGCTGTTTACGATTGAAGAATTAAAAGAACAGTTTTCACTTGAACGGGTTTCGAAGGCGCCGGCGGTCTTTGATACGGACAAACTTGCCTGGATGAACAACCAGTACGTAAAAGAAGTGGACACAGAACGTCTTACGCTGCTTGCACTTCCGCATCTGCAGGAAGCAGGAAAGCTGCCGGCAGAACTTTCGGAAGACCAGTACGAGTGGCTGAAGCAGCTTGTCGGGATCTATCAGGAACAAATGCACTATGCAGCAGAAATTGTCGATCTGACAGATCTGTTCTTCAAAACAGAAATCGACTATACCCAGGAAGCCCGGGAAGTACTCGAGCAGGAGCATGTAAGCACCGTACTTCAGCACTTCTCGAAAGAGCTTGACGAGGCTCCGGATTTTGAACCGGAAACGGTGAAAAAAGCGGTAAAAGCTACCCAGAAAGCGACAGGCTATAAAGGAAAGCAGCTATTTATGCCAGTCCGGGTGGCAACGACCGGGCAGACGCACGGACCCGAGCTCCCGGCAGCCATTTCGCTCCTCGGAAGAAACGTCGTGCAGGCAAGACTGCAGCAGGTTATCTCCTCCTAAATAAATATCGGTAAAACTATGACAGGAAGAAGTAAAAAACAACAGGCTTTATACAGAGATGCTCTCCGTTGGCTGAGAGAGGGCACTGAGCCGGTTTTTGAAATGCGTCCTGGAGTCCTCTGCTGAATATAGTAGGCAGCGGCGGAGTGTGCCCCGTTACGGCAAAAAGAGAAGCGTCTGTCCCGGCGCTTAAACAGAGTGGAACCGCGCTTTAAAGCGTCTCTGTGCGAATTCGCACAGAGACGTTTTTTTTATTGATATACTAAGCATATAATATGAAAGCCTGAGAGAAGGAATAGAAAGTGGGGAAGCACCATGTGGAAAACGCTGAAAAATGATTTGGACGTCGTATTTGACCAGGATCCGGCAGCGAGAAACCGTCTGGAAGTGGTCTTCACGTATGCGGGGGTACACGCAGTATGGTCTCATCGTTTCGCTCATTGGCTGTGGAAGAAAAAGATGTTTTTTCTTTCCCGCGTGATCTCTCAGCTCAGCCGCTTTGTCACCGGAATTGAAATTCATCCGGGAGCGGTGGTCGGCGAACGGTTGTTTATTGATCACGGCATGGGGGTCGTTATCGGAGAAACATGTGAAATCGGCGATAATGTCACGATTTTCCAGGGCGTTACTCTGGGCGGCACGGGCAAAGAAAAAGGCAAGCGGCATCCGACGATTGAAGACCACGTATTAATCGCAAGCGGCGCCAAAGTACTCGGTTCCATGACGATTGGTAAGCATTCCCGTATTGGTGCGGGCTCGGTCGTATTGAATGAAGTGCCGCCCAACTCGACGGTCGTCGGCATTCCGGGAAAGGTCGTTGTACAGGATGGCGTGAAAATCAACAGAAACTCGCTCGACCATCAGAATCTCCCGGATCCGGTGGCTGATAAGATCCGTTCACTCGAAGAGGAAATCGAGCTGCTGAAAGAACAACTCCCGGAACATAAAAGTGCAAACCGCGAACAATCGGTGAAAGGAAGAGAGCAGTAATGGCGATTCATATATACAATTCGTTAACTAATCAAAAAGAGCTGTTTCAACCGATAGACCCGGACCGGATTACGATGTATGTGTGCGGGCCGACTGTGTACAACTACATTCATATCGGCAACGCCCGTCCTGCTATCGTTTTTGATGCTGTCCGCCGCTATCTGATCTACCGTGGATACAATGTGTATTACGTGTCGAATTTTACCGATGTGGATGACAAAATTATTAAAGCTGCGCAGGAAATGAATGAAGAAGTGCCTGTGCTCGCTAATCGTTTTATTGATACGTACCTTGAAGATATCGAATCGCTCAGAGTTGAAAAAGCGGATCTTCATCCACGGGCGACCGAAACAGTGACAGAAATGATTGAGTTTATCGAGCAGCTGATCGCAAAAGGATTTGCCTATGAATCAAACGGTGATGTGTATTACCGCACGAAGAAATTCAAAAACTACGGGAAGCTTTCCTCCCAGTCTGTCGGGGATCTGCAGATGGGCGCGCGGATTGAAATAGGCGAACAGAAAGAGGACCCGATGGACTTCACGCTCTGGAAAAAAGCGAAGGAAAACGAAATCGCCTGGGACAGCCCGTGGGGCGAAGGACGCCCGGGCTGGCATATTGAATGCTCGGCGATGGTGAAAAAATATATGGGAGATACTATCGACATCCATGCCGGCGGCCAGGATTTAAAATTTCCTCACCACGAAAACGAAATTGCCCAGACGGAAGCATTGACCGGAAAACCGATGGCCCACTACTGGATGCATAACGGCTATATTAATATTAACAATGAAAAAATGTCGAAATCGCTCGGTAATTTCGTGCTGGTGCATGACATGATTCAGCAGCACGATCCGGAAGTAATCCGCTTTTTCATGATGCAGGCGCACTACCGCAATCCTATTAACTTTGACAACGACCTGCTTGAATCAGCCAGGGCCGGGCTGGAACGACTTCGTTCGACGATTGAAAACGTCAAGCACCGCCGGGGCGAAAGCGCGGACGGCGGCAGCAGGGAAGGCCGGGAAGCAGCAGAACGGGCGAAAGCGCGCTTTCTGGAGGAAATGGACGATGATTTTAACACGGCAAACGCCATCAGTGTGCTGTTTGACCTGGCCCGGGAAGCAAATAAATACATGCAGCAGCCGCAGACAAGTATTGATTCGCTGGACGCAATTATTGAAACGATGACAGAAATCGGAAACGTCCTGGGGGTTTCTTTGGAAAAAGAAGAAGAAATGCTCGACGAAGATATTGAACAGCTTCTCGAAGAACGGGTGGAAGCAAGAAAAAACAAAAACTTTGCCCGTGCCGATGAAATCCGGGACCAGCTCGAGAACGACGGAATTTTATTGGAAGATACGCCGCAGGGAACCCGGTGGAAGAGGAAATAACATGATAAACTATAGTAAAGTGGATGAAAAGCAGTTAAATGCGCTGGCGCTTGCCTATATGGGAGATGCAGTGCTTGAAACCCACATCCGTCATTATTTAATTTCGGAAGGGAAAGTTCGGCCGCAGGAGCTGCATAAGCAGGCTACCTCCTACGTATCGGCTCAGGCCCAGGCGGAAGTGCTTCGGTCCATGTGGGATGAAGGGTATTTAACTGAAGAGGAGACAGCCGTGGCCAGGCGGG
The DNA here is from genome assembly GCF_056034385.1 of Marinococcus sp. LNHM3E3-2.2. Taxonomy (NCBI): domain Bacteria; kingdom Bacillati; phylum Bacillota; class Bacilli; order Caryophanales; family Bacillaceae; genus Marinococcus; species Marinococcus sp. LNHM3E3-2.2. Next base: position 44,436 of record NZ_JBQLIC010000012.1, on the reverse strand, counting down.
GACGTAACGCGAAATCCGGAAGCATCCCCAAAAATGCGGATCTGGCCACCTACCGCATGAGTACGGCTTTTGAAGCAATGCTTGGGTATCTGTATTTTGCCGGAAGACAGGAACGGGTGAACGAAATTATTGCATTTGCGATAGACAAAACACAAGAAAGAGGCCAGTCATTATGAGCCAGGAATGGATCGCGGGGAAAAATCCTGTTATAGAAGCGTTAAAAGCCGACCGGAAAATTGAAAGAATTATGATCGCAGACACTTCCAAAAAAGGAGCAGCACAGGAAATACGCGCTCTCGCAGGAAAAAAAGGCATAACGGTTCAGGAGGTTTCAAAGAAAAAACTCGATGAACTCGATGCAGGCGTGCATCAGGGAGTGGCAGCTGCTGTCCCTTCGTATCAGTATGCAGGGCTGGATGATTTATTCCGTAAAGCAGAAAAACAGAATGAGGATCCTTTTTTCCTCGTACTGGACGGGGTGGAGGACCCTCATAATCTGGGGTCCATGATACGAACCGCGAATGCCTCCGGCGTGCACGGCGTCATTATTCCGAAAAGACGGGCGGCGGGTGTGACCCAGACTGTGGTAAAAACATCAGCAGGAGCCGTCGAGTACGTGCCGGTAGTCCGGGTAACTAACATTAATAAGACGCTCGATGAATTAAAGGAAAAAGGTCTTTGGATAGCCGGGACAGGCACAGAAAATGCCTCTGATTACAGGCAGATGCAGGCGGATATGCCTCTTGCTCTCGTAATCGGAAATGAGGGTAAGGGATTGAGCCGGCTCGTAAAGGAAGCCTGTGACTTTCTGGTAGAGATTCCGATGCACGGACCGGTTACTTCATTGAACGCTTCTGTCGCTGGTGGTGTTCTAATGTACGAAGTGCTGCGCAAACGCCAGGAGAAGGGAAGGCAGACACCATGAAGGACATTCTTCTCGTAGATGGATATAATGTAATTGGCGACTGGCCGGAGCTGAAGCCGCTCCGGGCCGGTCATCTTGAAGAAGCCCGGGACCGGCTTATTGACGCGATGGCGGAATACCAGGCGTATAAAGGATGGAGAGTTATTGTTGTTTTCGATGCCCACATGGTCCCCGGTATCGGAAAAAACTACCAGCTGAAACGTGTGGAGGTCGTATATACGAGAGAACACGAGACAGCTGATGAGCGCATCGAAAAATTAGTTGGAGAGTTAAAAAATGTGGAAACAAGAGTACACGTCGCAACCTCTGATTATGCCGAACAGTCAATGACGTTTGGGAGCGGGGCATTAAGAAAATCAGCCCGGGAGCTCCGGCATGAAGCAAAGCTTGTTGAAAAAGGCATTGAAGAACAGCTTGCAAATCAAAAAAAAGCAATTCATAAGACTACTCTTCCTATAACGGAAGAAATGGCAGAAATTTTCGACAAATGGCGCAAAAGGGATCTGTAGGCAGTTGACGCTCTTATGAACACTCCGATATAATGATTGCTATATTTACACTACTACGCGCATGGGCGGAGGGATTGTATTGAGTACAGACCTCAAGAAACCGGAACAACGTCAAACTACCCGAACCGAAGATGAAATATTGATTGAATTTGCACGTGCAGGCGATAACCAGGCGTTAGAACGACTGATTGAGAAATACCGGCATCTGGTGCGGGCGAAATCGCGATCGTATTTTCTCATCGGGGGAGATTATGAAGATATTATACAAGAAGGAATGATAGGGCTGTACAAAGCTGTACGAGATTTCCGGGGAGACAAACTATCCTCATTCCGTGCCTTTGCTGAGTTGTGTATTACGAGGCAGATCATTACAGCTATAAAGACGGCGACGAGGCAGAAGCATTCGCCGCTGAACTCATATATTTCATTGGATAAACCAGTGTATGAGGAAGACTCGGAACGGCCGCTGCTCGATATTTTAGTAGAGACCCACGCCAAAAGTCCGGAGGATCTGCTGATTATCAGGGAGAAGCAGGAGGATATGGAAACGAAAATTGGCAATGTACTGAGTGAACTCGAACAGCAGGTGCTGCAGCTGTACATCGATGGCCGTTCCTATCAGGAAATGTCCGGACTGCTCGGCAGAAGAAATAAATCAATCGATAATGCGCTTCAGAGAATCAAGCGGAAACTTGAAAATTGTGAAGAGTGGAATGCGTTAATCTCTTGAAAGACGGGGTTTGTAGGGTTTTTGATTTCAGAAAAATCAAAAATAATTATGTGACAAGTTATTGACAGCGTTTTCTCGTAGTGGTAAGCTTTATTTAAGTTAATACGTTAGGTTGAGTATATGAAAGCCGCACACCAGTCATTCCATTGGGATACGTGTGCGGCTTTTTCTAGGCTCACCCGGTTATTTCCGGTTGTTCATGCTAATTTTTATTCATTATTATGAAAGCGTTTTTCTGGAAAATAACCGGGATTAAAGGTCTGGGTCTTGCGGCGCCGCAACAAATAATAAGACGAACCGCCTAACGTTATGACGATAAGTAAGCTTTAATAAAAAAAGGAGGAAGAAGAAATGTCTGTTTATTTAGCAGAGCTTATCGGTACGATGATTCTTATTATCTTTGGCGGCGGCGTAGTTGCCAATATCAGCCTGAACAAATCAAAAGCTCAGGGCGGAGGCTGGATTGTTGTAGCACTTGGGTGGGGGTTTGCGGTGGCAATGGCAGTTTACGCAGTAGGCCAGTTCTCCGGAGCGCATATTAACCCGGCTGTAACGCTCGGTCTTGCTTCTGTTGGGGAATTCGCATGGGCCCAGGTTCCAGGCTATATTATTGCTCAATTAATTGGTGCTGCACTAGGCGGCGTAGTAGTTTATCTTCACTTTCTCGGTCACTGGAAAGAAACAGATGACCCGAATACAAAGCTCGGGGTATTTTCGACCGATCCGGCTCTTCCAAATAGGTTTAATAACTTCTTAAGTGAATTCATCGGCACAGCCGTCCTTGTCGGCGGTATTTTGGGAATTGGTGCCAACCAGTTTACTGAAGGATTGAACCCGTTAATTGTCGGCTTTCTAATCGTAGCGATCGGTCTTTCACTCGGCGGTACGACAGGATATGCCATCAACCCGGCCCGTGACCTTGGCCCTCGTATTGCGCACGCTTTGCTGCCGATTCCGGGTAAAAGAGATTCCAACTGGTCCTACGCCTGGATTCCAGTTGTAGCTCCGGCTGCCGGCGGTGTGTTCGGTGCAATGGTTTACCGGTCGTTTTTCTTAGGAGAAGGCGCGATGGCATTAATGATTTACTCGGTTGTCGTAGCTGTTTTCCTGGGAAGCCTGTACTACATGGGCAAACGTTCCGAAAAAACAATCATGTCCAACCCTGAAGTTAAAAACTAATACAAATTATATACGAAAGAGGAGATGAGGCGGATGGAGAAGAAATACATTTTAGCAATCGACCAGGGAACGACAAGCTCGCGTGCCATTATTTTTAACAAAGAAGGAGAAATTGTAGGCACTGCGCAAAGAGAATTCAAGCAGTACTTCCCAAAATCCGGCTGGGTGGAACATAACGCCCAGGAAATCTGGACTTCTGTCCTTGCAGTCCTTGCAGAGGTGCTTGGGGAAAATGATATCCAGGCTGAAGAGATTAACGCGATTGGGATCACGAATCAGCGTGAAACAGCGGTTGTATGGGACAAGCACACTGGCCGTCCTGTCTATAACGCCATCGTATGGCAATCAAGGCAGACGATGGATATTTGCAACGAACTGAACGAGCAGGGATACGGAGAAATGTTCCGTAATAAAACCGGTCTCCTGATTGATGCTTATTTCTCAGGAACGAAAGTAAAATGGATTCTCGATAATGTGGAAGGTGCCCGGGAAAAAGCGGATAACGGAGATCTCCTGTTTGGTACCATTGATACGTGGCTCATCTGGAAGCTGTCCGGAGGAAAAGCGCATGTCACGGACTATACCAATGCCGGCCGGACGCTTATGTACAATATTTATGATCTGCAGTGGGACGACGAACTGCTTGATGTGCTTAGCGTACCGAAGAGCATGCTGCCGGAAGTGCGTTCTTCTTCCGAAGTGTATGCCAATACAGTGGACTACCACTTCTTTGGTCAGGAAGTTCCTATTGCCGGCGTAGCAGGAGACCAGCACGCTGCCCTGTTTGGCCAGGCATGCTTTGAAAAAGGTATGGCAAAGAACACGTATGGCACCGGCTGCTTTATGCTGATGCATACGGGGGATAAGCCAGTGCCTTCAAATAATGGATTGCTGACTACTATTGCCTGGGGAATTGATGGTAAAGTTGAATACGCTCTTGAAGGAAGTATTTTCGTAGCCGGATCGGCTATTCAGTGGCTCCGGGACGGGCTGCGGATGTTTACTAACTCTCCGGACAGCCAGAAATATGCCGAGCGCGTCGATGATACGAACGGTGTATACTTTGTACCGGCATTTGTAGGACTCGGTGCTCCTTATTGGGACAGTGAAGCGCGCGGAGCTATTTTCGGACTCAGCCGCGGAACGGAAAAAGAGCATTTCGTAAGAGCAACCCTTGAGTCGCTTGCGTATCAGACAAAGGACGTTCTCGGCGCAATGGAAACAGACTCTGGTATTGAAGTGAAATCTCTCCGTGTTGACGGCGGCGCTGTTTCAAATGATTTCCTGATGCAGTTCCAAAGTGATATTGTCGGTGTGCCCGTAGAGCGCCCGGCTGTTATTGAAACAACTGCGATGGGAGCAGCATATTTAGCGGGGATTGCTACTGGCTTCTGGAGCAGCAAAGAAGAAGTGAAAAAGCAATGGAAAAAAGAGAAACAATTTGACCCGCAGATTAATGAAGATACGAGAACAGAACTGTACGAAGGCTGGAAAGAAGCAGTGGACGCTACCAGAGCGTTCAAACCGGGAAAAAAGAAAGCACCAACGCAGTCAGCTAACTAATAATTATGAAGGGACCGGCGCTTACCGCGAGCGCCGGTTTTTATATGCACTTCAATTTCTTCTTGATTATAGTGGGGAAGTTGTTTATGATTGATATTGGTAGAAATATATGTGCACCTAAAGCAAACAGACCGCAGAGCCCTTAGGAGCGGCTGTTTTTTTAATGGTTGAAAACAAGCAGGGCAAAGAAGCCTGGTGGTACATTCGATGCAGAAAAAGATGCAGATACTTTGTTCGTACGAGACCTTATATTAATAATTCTATAACCGTAAACACCGGTTGATGGAGGTGGCTGCATGGCTGGGGGTACGAAAAAAAGCCCTATCCGCTTTCTCAAAGAAGTAGGGCAGGAAATGAAGCGTGTTACATGGCCGACACGCAAAGAGCTAACGAAATATACGATTGTCACGGTACTGACTATCATCTTTTTTGTGATCTATTTTTCCGTTATCGATTTAGGGCTTTCTGAGCTTGTTCGTGTATTTTTAGAGTAGTAATGGTTGAACGTTTGGAATAAAGGAGGGAAGGGACTTAGCTCCCACTCTAGATATGGAAAAAAGCTGGTATGTAGTCCATACTTATTCGGGCTATGAAAACAAAGTAAAAACAAACCTGGAAAAACGGGTGGAGTCTATGGGGATGACGGATAAGATTTTCCGTGTACTGGTACCTGTGGAAGAAGAAACGGAAACCAAAAATGGGAAGAGCAAAACAGTCTCCAAAAAGGTTTTCCCGGGATATGTCATTGTTGAAATGGTAATGACAGATGACTCCTGGTACGTAGTCCGCAATACGCCCGGAGTAACCGGGTTTATCGGTTCGACAGGAGCTGGGTCGAAGCCGACGCCGCTGCTGCCGGACGAAGTGGATGCTATTCTCGGTCAGATGGGCGAGAAGGAACCAAAGGCAGAGGTTGATTTTGAACTTAAAGAAGCAGTGAAGGTTACCGAAGGGCCGTTTGCTGATTTCACCGGCACGGTCGAAGAAATTAATGCAGAAAAGCAGAAGGTCAAAGTTTATGTAAACATGTTTGGCCGCGAAACCCCGGTTGAACTGGAGTTTACTCAGGTAGAAAAAATCTAGAGCCGGCTTATTGTTTCCGCCCACTCTTGAATTAGCTGTTGCTTATTTTGGCTGCAGGTGATAAAATCATCCTGTTTGGTATTGAAAGATATCACAGCCTAAAGCACATGGTGTTTTAGAATGAGTGGGAGGATACATTGTATCCGGCTACCACATCACGGACGAAGGAGGTGTGTCGCGTGGCTAAAAGAGTCGAGAAGGTTGTTAAACTTCAAATTCCGGCTGGTAAAGCGAACCCGGCACCACCGGTAGGCCCAGCGCTTGGTCAAGCCGGTGTGAATATCATGGGATTCTGTAAAGAATTCAACGCTCGTACACAGGAGCAGACAGGGACAATCATTCCTGTAGAAATCAGTGTCTATGAAGACCGTTCGTTCACTTTTATTACGAAAACTCCGCCAGCTCCTGTACTTCTTAAAGAAGCAGCTGGAGTCAAAGGCGGTTCCGGTGAGCCTAACCGTAACAAAGTCGGTTCAGTAACCCGGGATCAGGTTCGTGAAATTGCTGAAACGAAAATGCAGGATTTGAACGCATCTGACGTTGATTCAGCAATGCGTATGGTTGAAGGAACAGCCCGCAGCATGGGCTTAAACGTTGAAGACTAATTGAAAGATTTGCCTTGCTGAAGGTTGTGTGGACGCCTCTGACGCTTTTGCCGAAGGGACGGCTCGCAACCTTTACTAGTGGGAGGTCTTACCGTTAAACCACAACAAGGAGGAAAAACAATGCCTAAAAGAGGTAAAAAATACCGCGAGGCGGCGCAGCTCATCGACCAGGAGCAGCAGTACAATGCTGAAGAGGCGATTGAGCTTGCGAAGAAAACATCGATCGTAAACTTTGATGCAACGGTAGAAGTGGCGTTTCGTCTTGGAATTGATCCGCGTAAAAACGATCAGCAGATCCGTGGCGCGATTGTACTTCCAAACGGAACAGGAAAAAGCCAGCGCGTGCTTGTTTTTGCTAAAGGCGAAAAAGCTCAGGAAGCAGAAGCAGCCGGCGCTGATTATGTAGGAGAAGAAGATCTGGTGAACCGCGTGCAGCAAGGCTGGTTTGACTTTGATGCAGTAGTAGCCACTCCTGACATGATGGCCCAGGTAGGGAAATTGGGCCGTACCCTCGGACCGAAAGGCCTTATGCCTAACCCGAAAACTGGTACGGTTACAATGGACGTTACAAAAGCTGTTGAAGAAATTAAAGCGGGTAAAGTGGAATACCGTGTCGATAAGTCCGGTAACATCCATGCGCCAATCGGCAAAGTATCCTTTGATACTGCAAGCCTGGTGGAAAACTTCAACACGGTTGCCGAAGCGCTTCAAAAAGCAAAGCCGGCAGCTGCTAAAGGAACGTACATGAGAGGCGTTGCTGTAACGACTTCCATGGGTCCTGGCGTAAAAGTAAGCACTTCGTCGTTGAAATTCGCATAAATTAAACCGTAATACTTTGTTTGCCGGGAGCTCCCGGGCGATCTTGAAAAAGCTCTTGACCCGGGTGCTGCTTCCATTTATACTAAATGACGGATCAGCCAACAATTTTATATTGTTGCCGCAGACAGCAGGAGTGCAAAGCACTTAAACGTCCTGCCGAGGTACCATTCCTATACATTGAACGCTTTAATGCGTTTTACGGGAGTAGTGTCTTCGTGTCTGCTAATTGGACAGGAAGATTTTTTGTGTCTGCGGTTGCAGGCGGCAAACAATAAAGAATGGCAGGAGGTGGAACGGATGAGCAAAGTAATCGAACAAAAGCAGGCGGTTGTTGATGAAATCGCGGCTAAGCTGAAAGACAGCGTATCGACCGTACTGGTGGATTATCGCGGTCTGGACGTATCGGAAATCACAGAATTGCGTGCGCAGCTTCGTGAAGCAGACGTTGATTTCAAAGTATATAAAAATACAATGGCGCGTCGTGCAGCAGAAGATGTGAATCTGAAGGACGAGTTGAATGAACACCTGGTAGGTCCTACAGCCATTGCGACAAGCAAAGAAGACGCAGTAGCACCTGCGAAAGTGTTGTACAACTTCGCTAAAGATCACGAAGCACTGGAAATCAAAACAGGTGTCATTGAAGGCAGCGTTGTTTCCCAGGAGCAGATCAAGGAATTGGCAAGCCTTCCATCCCACGATGGACTTGTGGCTATGCTGCTTAGCGTTATGCAGGCGCCAATCCGTAACTTCGCACTGGCTACAAAAGCAGTGGCAGAGCAAAAAGAAGAAGAAGAGAGCGCCTAACCAACCGGCGTTTAAATCGGCTTAAATATTAATATTAAGAGGAGGATTATCCATGAGTAATCAAGAAATGATTGATGCGATTAAGGAAATGTCCGTTCTGGAACTGAACGAATTAGTAAAAGCAATTGAAGAAGAATTCGGCGTAACAGCAGCTGCACCAGTAGCAGCTGGCGGTGGCGGCGGTGAAGTCGTTGAGGAAGAGCAAACAGAATTCGACGTAGTACTCGAAAGCGCTGGTTCTTCTAAAATCAACGTCATCAAAGTTGTCCGCGAAATTACCGGCCTCGGCTTGAAAGAAGCTAAAGCATTGGTAGACGGAGCTCCTGACACGTTGAAAGAAGGCGTATCTAAAGAAGACGCTGAAGAAATGAAAGGTCAACTCGAAGAAGCAGGCGCTTCTATCGAATTGAAGTAAGTTTCGTATAAAACTCATCCGCATCTGTGCGGGTGAGTTTTTTGTTGCAATAAACTGTCTGGCCCTGCTATGATAATATTCCAATAATTAGAACGGAGCGATGCTATGAGCGGTGAACAATATTTTCATGCAAATCCAAGCGCGGCGAGCAACGAGAAAGTCATTCGTGCAGAGCTTCGGGGAAAAGACTGGTCATTTATTACAGACAGCGGAGTCTTCTCGAAACAAACGGTGGATTTTGGGACGGAGACCCTGCTTGAAACCTTTGAATGGCCGGAGGTAGACGGGGACATCGTAGATGTTGGCTGTGGTTACGGCGTAGTAGGAGTTACTCTCGCCAAAGAAACCACCCGAAGCGTTCTGCTTTTTGATATCAATCAGCGCGCCGTGGAGCTTGCAAAGAAAAATATCCAGCGGTACCAGCTGGATAACGCAGAGGCGGCGGAGAGTGATTTGTTTAGCGCCTATAAAGGCGGAGCGGCAGCAGTTTTAACAAACCCACCCATCAGGGCCGGAAAGAAAGTAGTACACCGGCTGTTCGAAGAAGCTTATGAAGCACTAAAGTCGGGGGGCGAATGCTGGATTGTCATTCAAAAAAAGCAGGGCGCCCCTTCAGCGAAGGAAAAGCTTAATGAGCTTTTTCCGGTCGTGAAAAATGTGAAAAAGAATAAAGGCTATTATATTTTTCGGGCACGTAAATAAATAAAACAGCACCATCAGAAGTTGACGGTGCTGTTTTGATATGGTATTATAATTTAATGCGTATAAGTATCCATACGCGCCAAACTACATGTAATATTCTACTTATTAAATCAGGTGATACCGTAAGAAGTATCATCCATTTCTTTTCTATTTGCCACTTCACGGCTGGGCTGAATTACGGTTACAGCAAGCTTATCCACTACAACGAGAACGTTTGTGCTTTTGATTCCTTCTTATTCTAACACACTCGAATGAGAAATGGGAGAATCGATCGTAATAAGTATTAGGAAAAACAATTCCATTTAAGATAATCAACATAAGTCAGGGAGAAGCGATCAGCGTTCTCAAACTGGCTATTCGGTTTGTGAAGCTTTTTTAACGACGAGGTGTGCGCGGGCTGTTCTCTGTGTTCTGATACGCAGGCGTTTTTATCAGAACAGAAAGAGCCGTCCGTCTACATGACGACGCGTCTCTGCATTTATCACTATTTAGCTATATTACCGATAATTGCCTTGGAAAAACGCTTGTTTTTAAAACGGGCGGATATCATGCGAGATTTGAGGGGTGAATCTGTTGTCAAGTCAACTTATTCAATTTGGACGTCACCGCCAGCGGAGAAGCTATGCCCGAATCAATGAAGTATTGGACCTTCCAAACCTCATTGAGATTCAGACGGCTTCTTATCAATGGTTTCTAGATGAAGGTATTCGCGAAATGTTCCAGGACATTTCGCCGATTGAAGATTTTACCGGAAACTTGGTGCTTGAATTCATCGATTACAATTTAGGGGAGCCTAAATATCCGATTGATGAATCAAAAGAACGCGATGCCACATATTCTGCACCGCTCCGGGTCAAGGTTCGCCTGATGAACAAAGAGACCGGCGAAGTAAAAGAGCAGGAAGTATTTATGGGTGATTTCCCGCTTATGACCGACACAGGTACTTTTGTGATAAACGGTGCTGAGCGTGTTATCGTATCCCAGCTCGTACGTTCACCAAGCGTATATTTTAATAATAAAGTGGACAAAAACGGCAAGCGTGGCCACACTGCGACCGTTATTCCAAACCGCGGTGCATGGCTCGAGCTTGAAACAGACGCAAAAGACGTCGTTCACGTTCGTATTGACCGCACGCGGAAAATTCCGGTTACCGTGCTCCTTCGTGCGCTTGGGTTTGGCTCGGATCAGGAGATTATCGATCTTCTGGGTGAAGACCAGTACCTGCGAAATACGCTCGAAAAGGATAACACAGAAGGCAGTGAAAAAGCCCTTCTCGAAATTTATGAACGTCTCCGCCCTGGAGAACCGCCAACGGTGGACAGCGCTAAGAGCTTATTAAATACGCGCTTCTTTGATCCGAAGCGGTACGATCTCGCAAACGTCGGGCGTTATAAAATGAATAAAAAACTTCATATCCAGAATCGTTTATTCAACCAGCGTTTAGCAGAAACGCTTGCTGATCCAGAAACGGGAGAGGTCATTGTTGAAGCGGGTACGATGCTCGACCGCCGGACATTGGACCGTCTGATGCCGTACCTGGAAAACAATCTTGGATTTAAACGGTACACCGTTTCCGGTGGAGTGGTGGAAGATGCAGATTTGGACGTACAGTCTATTAAGATTTATGCAGATGACGGTCAAGGCGAAGACCGTGAAATTAACGTAATCAGTAACGGAAATATTGATAATGATACGAAGAATATTACTCCTGAAGACATGATTGCTTCGGTTAACTATTTCTTCAATCTTCTTCACGGTGTCGGCCGGACAGATGATATCGACCATCTGGGCAACCGTCGTCTCCGTTCTGTCGGGGAGCTGCTTCAAAATCAATTCCGTATCGGGCTTTCCCGTATGGAACGTGTCGTACGTGAGCGTATGTCCATTCAGGATCCAAGCTCTATTACGCCGCAGGCGCTTATCAATATCCGCCCGGTAATTGCTTCCATTAAAGAGTTTTTCGGAAGCTCGCAGCTTTCCCAGTTTATGGACCAGACAAATCCTCTGGCTGAGTTGACACACAAACGCCGTCTGTCAGCGCTTGGACCGGGCGGTCTTACCCGTGAACGTGCCGGCTTTGAAGTTCGTGACGTGCACTATTCCCACTACGGGCGTATGTGTCCGATCGAAACGCCGGAAGGTCCGAACATCGGTTTGATTAACTCCTTATCAAGCTACGCCAAGGTAAACAAATTCGGCTTCATCGAAACTGCCTACCGTCGTGTAGATCCGGATACGGGAGTGGTCACCGAACAGTGTGACTACCTGACTGCCGATGAAGAAGACAACTACGTAGTCGCCCAGGCGAACGCTTCACTTGCTGAAGATGGCACGTTTGCCGACGATGAAGTTATTGCCCGTTTCCGCGGGGATAACACGATCGTTCCAAAAGAAAAAATTGACTATATGGACGTATCGCCAAAGCAGGCAGTTTCTGCTGCGACAGCGTGCATTCCGTTCCTTGAAAACGATGACTCCAACCGGGCATTGATGGGTGCGAACATGCAGCGTCAGGCAGTACCGCTTCTTGAACCGGAAGCGCCTCTTGTAGGTACCGGCATGGAATACGTTTCAGCAAAAGATTCAGGCGCTGCCATTATCGCACGTCACAAAGGCGTAGTTGAGCGGGCGTCCGCACGTGAAATCTGGATCCGCCGCATTGAAAATGTGGATGGAAAAGAAGTCGAAACTGATATCGACAAATACCGTATGATGAAATACGTCCGTTCTAACCAGGGAACAAGCTACAACCAGCGTCCGATCGTAAAAGACGGAGATCGTATAGAAAAAGGCGAAGTACTTGCAGACGGTCCGTCGATGGACAATGGGGAAATGGCATTGGGCCGTAACGTATTAACCGCCTTTATGACGTGGGATGGCTATAACTATGAGGACGCTGTTATCCTGAGTGAACGGGTAGTAAAAGACGACGTTTATACTTCCATTCACGTCGATGAATACGAGTCAGAAGCCCGCGATACTAAGCTCGGACCGGAAGAAATCACCCGTGACATTCCAAACGTCGGCGAAGAAGCGCTGAAGGATCTGGATGACCGCGGTATTATCCGTGTCGGTGCGGAAGTGAAGGATGGCGACATTCTTGTTGGGAAAGTAACGCCAAAAGGCATGACGGAGCTTTCCGCAGAGGAACGTCTGCTTCACGCGATCTTTGGGGAAAAAGCCCGTGAAGTACGTGATACTTCGCTTCGTGTTCCTCACGGCGCAGACGGTATTGTACTCGACGTAAAAATCTTTAACCGTGAAGACGGAGATGAACTTCCGCCAGGAGTGAATCAGCTTGTCCGGGTGTACCTCGTGCAGAAGCGTAAGATTCACGAAGGGGATAAAATGGCCGGCCGTCACGGAAACAAAGGTGTTATTTCGCGTATTCTTCCAGAGGAAGATATGCCTTACCTGCCGGACGGAACACCGATTGATCTCATGCTGAACCCTCTCGGGGTGCCTTCTCGTATGAACATCGGACAGGTTCTTGAAATGCACCTCGGCATGGCGGCCCGTTCCCTGAACCTTCACATGGCGACACCGGTGTTTGACGGTGCCCGTGAAGAAGACGTGTGGGAAACCATTCAGGAAGCCGGTCTCGCCCGGGACGGAAAAACCGTATTGTATGACGGGCGTACAGGGGAAACCTTTGACAACCGTATTTCGGTCGGGGTCATGTATATGATCAAGCTTGCCCATATGGTTGACGACAAGCTTCACGCCCGTTCAACCGGGCCTTACTCCCTCGTCACCCAGCAGCCGCTTGGTGGTAAAGCCCAGTTCGGCGGCCAGCGTTTCGGGGAAATGGAAGTATGGGCGCTTGAAGCGTATGGTGCAGCTTATACGCTGCAGGAAATTCTCACAGTGAAATCCGACGACGTTGTCGGTCGTGTGAAGACGTACGAAGCGATTGTTAAAGGGGAAAATGTGCCGGAACCTGGCGTTCCTGAGTCGTTTAAAGTTCTGATTAAAGAGCTTCAAAGCCTTGGGATGGACGTGAAAATGCTTTCGAGCAATGAAGAGGAAATCGAGATGAAAGAACTCGATGATGAAGATGAACAACCCGGAGATAACTTGAATCTTAGACTCGAGTCCTCGGAAAACGCATAAGGTCTCATCGGTAAAATGGAGAACACGGGGTGTCTAATTAAAAGCTTATCAGCTTTTGTAGGCACCTCTTGTCCCTCTTTCAGCCATGCCACCTTTATAGATCGAAAGGGAGGTCGACCTCTTGATAGACGTCAATAACTTTGAATATATGAAAATTGGACTTGCCTCTCCGGAAAAAATTCGTTCCTGGACACACGGTGAAGTGAAAAAGCCAGAAACGATCAATTACCGGACGTTAAAACCGGAAAAAGACGGGCTGTTCTGCGAACGTATTTTTGGTCCGACAAAAGACTGGGAATGCCACTGCGGCAAATACAAGCGTATTCGCTATAAAGGCGTAGTCTGTGACAGATGCGGAGTGGAAGTTACCCGTTCGAAAGTGCGCCGGGAACGCATGGGCCACATCGAGCTTGCAGCTCCGGTATCTCATATTTGGTACTTTAAAGGTATTCCGAGCCGTATGGGACTTGTTCTTGATATGTCCCCGCGCTCGCTCGAAGAAGTTATTTATTTTGCTTCTTATACAGTAACGGAGCCAGGGGAGACGCCGCTTGAATACAAGCAGTTGCTTTCCGAACGAGAGTACCGTGCATATTACGATAAGTACGGCAAAACCTTCTCTGCTCAAATGGGTGCAGAAGCCATCCGCAAGCTTCTTCAGGATATTGATCTTGAAAAAGAAGTGCATGGCCTAAAAGGTGAACTCGAAACAGCACAGGGACAGCGCCGCACTCGTGCGATCAAGCGTCTGGAAGTGCTTGAAGCGTTCCGTCACTCTGGCAACCATCCAGCATGGATGATTCTCGACGTGCTCCCGGTTGTTCCTCCGGAAATCCGTCCAATGGTTCAGCTTGATGGCGGCCGGTTTGCAACCTCTGATCTGAACGATCTGTACCGTCGTGTGATTAACAGGAACAATCGTTTGAAGCGTCTTCTTGACCTGGGAGCACCGAGCATCATCGTACAAAACGAAAAACGGATGCTTCAGGAAGCTGTCGACGCCCTGATCGACAACGGGCGCCGCGGCCGTCCAGTTACCGGTCCCGGAAATCGTCCGCTAAAATCTCTTTCTCACATGCTTAAAGGGAAGCAGGGACGTTTCCGTCAGAACCTTCTCGGTAAACGTGTTGACTATTCTGGTCGTTCTGTTATCGTGGTCGGGCCAAGCCTGAAAATGTATCAATGCGGGCTTCCTAAAGAAATGGCTCTTGAGCTCTTCAAGCCGTTTGTAATGAAAGAACTCGTGAACCGGAGTCTGGCACACAACATTAAGAGCGCAAAGCGGAAAGTAGAACGCGTGCATCCGGAAGTATGGGATGTGCTTGAAGACGTTATCCGCGAACATCCGGTTCTTTTAAACCGTGCTCCAACGCTTCACCGCCTTGGTATTCAGGCGTTTGAACCGACGCTGGTCGAAGGGCGCGCCATCAAGCTTCACCCGCTCGTATGTACAGCGTATAACGCCGACTTTGACGGAGACCAGATGGCTGTACACGTGCCGCTTTCGGCAGAAGCGCAGGCAGAAGCCCGGGTGCTCATGCTTGCAGCGCAGAACATCCTGAACCCTAAGGATGGCAAGCCGGTTGTTACACCTTCCCAGGACATGGTGCTTGGAAACTATTACCTGACACTTGAGCGTGAAAATGCGATGGGTGAAGGTTCTACCTTTAATGATATAAAAGAAGTGCTCACTGCCTATCAAAACGGCTATGTGCATCTGCATACCCGGATTGCTCTGCCTGTCCGTGCGTTAAATAAAACGAATTTCAGTGAAGAAGAGATGAGCAAGCTCGTCTTAACGACACCAGGAAAGCTCATTTTCAATGAAATTCTGCCGACATCGTTCCCTTATGTGAACGAGCCGACAGCATTAAACCTTGAACAGGAGCTCCCGGAAAAATATGTAGTACCGAGCACGACAGATATAAAAGAAGAATTTAAAAACCGCGAACTCATACAGCCATTTAAAAAAGGCTTCCTGGGGGATATCATCGCAGCGGTATTTAAGAACTTCCAGATCATCGAAACGTCGAAAATGCTTGACCGTATGAAGGATCTTGGCTTCCATTACTCTACAAAAGCAGGTATTACTGTTGGTATTTCGGATATTGTTGTACTTCCGGATAAGCAGGACGTGCTGACGGATTCCGAGGAACAGGTTTCGCGGGTGATGAAACAGTTCCGACGCGGTTTGATTACCGAAGAAGAGCGCTACGATAAAATTATCAGTATTTGGGGCAGCGCCAAAGACGTCATTCAGGAAAAACTTATGGGTACGCTTGATATAAGAAACCCTATCTTTATGATGAGTGACTCCGGTGCCCGTGGTAACGCATCGAACTTTACCCAGCTTGCAGGTATGCGCGGACTGATGGCCAATCCATCCGGACGAATCATCGAGCTTCCGATTAAATCAAGTTTCCGTGAAGGACTTACTGTACTTGAATACTTTATTTCCACGCACGGTGCGCGTAAAGGTCTTGCCGACACAGCGCTTAAAACTGCTGACTCGGGTTATCTGACCCGTCGTCTTGTGGACGTGGCCCAGGACGTTATCATCCGTGAGGATGACTGTGGCACCGACCGCGGACTTGCGGTAGCAACGCTTCGTGAAGGTAACGAAATCATTGAAAAACTTCAGGACCGCCTCATCGGCCGTGTAGCCTTTGAAACAGTGCGTCATCCTGAAACGAACGAAGTACTGGCTCAAAAAGGCGAGCTTCTGAATGAGGATTCGGCCCGTATTATTGAAGAAGCCGGCGTCGAAAAAGTCGTTATCCGCTCTGTCTTTACGTGCGATACGCATCACGGCGTCTGCAAAAAATGCTACGGCCGTAACCTTGCTACAGGAGCCGACGTTGAAGTGGGCGAAGCAGTAGGAATCATTGCTGCCCAGTCTATCGGTGAACCGGGCACGCAGCTTACAATGCGTACGTTCCACACAGGCGGGGTAGCCGGGGATGACATTACCCAGGGCCTTCCTCGTATCCAGGAGCTTGTTGAAGCCCGTAATCCGAAAGGTCAGGCTGTCATTTCTGAACTCTCCGGCGAAATTGTCGATGTGAAAGATCTGACGGATAAAAAAGAAGTTACGGTGCAGGGCGCGCTTGAAAGCCGCTCCTATACAACTCCTTATGGTGCCCGTCTCCGCATAGGAGTAGGAGATCAGGTGGAAGTCGGCCAGGCTCTTACTGAAGGTTCGATCGATCCGAAAGAACTGTTGAAAGTAACCGGACTCGACCAGGTACAGCAGTATCTTCTGAAAGAAGTTCAGAAGGTATACAGCATGCAGGGCGTTGAAATTGGCGACAAGCACATTGAAGTAATGGTCCGTCAAATGTTCCGTAAAATCCGGATTACTGATTCCGGTAATACAGATGCTCTGCCTGGCAGTCTGGTGGAAGTGCATGCGTTTGAAAAAGCAAACCGTGAAGCACTTCAAAAACACCATCAGCCAGCCGTCGGTCAGCCGGTCATTCTTGGTATTACGAAAGCATCGCTTGAAACAGACTCCTTCCTTTCAGCCGCTTCGTTCCAGGAAACGACAAGAATTCTTACGGACGCAGCTATTCGCGGCAAACGCGACGAGCTTTTAGGTCTGAAAGAAAACGTTATTATCGGGAAACTGGTTCCGGCCGGTACAGGCATGCAGCGTTACCGCAGCCTCGAACAGGTTCTCCCGGAAGAAGCTGTTCAGGAAATGCAGGAATCGGGCGAAGAAGTATATTCGTCGGAATGAAATAGTGTTGACATCGCAAAAACGCGGTGATATGCTATCTAAGGTGCGTTAAGCTCCTGTGCTTTGGAGGATGAATGATGTCTTATGAAAAAGTAACACAGGCTGACGAAGTTTTAATTGGAACTAAACAAACGCTTAAAGCGATTGAACATGGCACAGCTTCCGAAATCATTGTGGCAGAAGATGCCGCTGTAGAAATTCAGCAGCGTATTCTTAAAGCTGCAAATGAAAGCAGTGTTTCCATCCAGTTTGTCGATTCGATGAAAAAACTTGGAAAAGCTTGCGGAATTGATGTAGGAGCGGCTACGATCGCTTTAAAAAAGCAATAACGAGTTTTTGCTGGTGGGATTTCGGATCTCATCGGCAAAAACTTTCATTTTGCTTATCAATGAACCACCTGGAACGGTGGTCTTGAAATAACTTAGTCGGAAAGGAGGAAAACAACTATGCCAACTATTAATCAGCTGGTTCGTAAAGGCCGTCAGATGAAGACTAAAAAGACTGACTCTCCGGCATTGAACCGAGGTTACAATAGCTTGCGTAAAGTCCCAACAGATCAAAATGCTCCGCAGAAACGTGGTGTATGTACTCGTGTAGGCACACTTACCCCGAAGAAACCAAACTCGGCTCTTCGTAAGTACGCACGTGTGCGCCTGACTAACCAAATCGAGGTTACAGCATACATTCCTGGTATTGGTCACAATCTCCAGGAGCACAGCGTAGTATTGATCCGTGGAGGCCGTGTTAAGGACCTTCCTGGTGTGCGTTATCACGTTGTTCGTGGTGCTCTTGATACTGCCGGTGTACAAAACCGTATGCAAAGCCGTTCCAAATACGGAACCAAGCGCGGGAAGAAAAAGAAATAATAACAGCTCGTTCATAATATAAAGAAAGGAGGAGGATTTATGTCTCGTAAAGGACCAGCACCACGCCGTGATGTTCTGCCTGATCCTATTTATAACTCCAAGCTTGTTACACGCATGATCAACCGTGTAATGAATGATGGTAAAAAAGGAAAAGCGCAAAATATCCTATACAGAGCATTTAACCTCGTGCAGGAGCGTTCCGGTCAGGAGCCGATGGAAGTTTTTGATCAGGCTATGAAAAACGTTATGCCTGTATTGGAAGTAAAAGCCCGCCGTGTAGGGGGAGCTAACTATCAGGTTCCAATTGAAGTTAAACCAGACCGTCGTACGACTCTGGCACTTCGTTGGATCGTGAGCTACGCTCGTCTTCGTGGAGAAAAAACCATGGAAGAGCGTCTTGCAAATGAAATTCTTGATGCTTCCAACAACACAGGATCTGCTGTTAAGCGTCGTGAAGATACTCATCGTATGGCTGAAGCAAACAAAGCGTTTGCTCACTACCGCTGGTAAGCAGTACCGCGGAAAATACTACTTTGATGAATGGAAGGAGAAAGAAAGTCCATGGCACGTGAATTCTCCTTGGAAAAAACCCGTAATATTGGAATCATGGCTCACATTGATGCTGGTAAAACGACAGCAACAGAGCGTATCCTTTATTACACGGGTCGTATCCATAAAATTGGTGAAACCCATGAAGGTGCTTCTCAAATGGACTGGATGTCGCAGGAACAAGAGCGTGGTATTACTATCACCTCCGCTGCGACGACAGCCCAATGGAAAAACCACCGTATCAATATCATCGACACTCCTGGCCACGTAGACTTTACCGTAGAGGTAGAGCGTTCCCTGCGTGTGCTTGACGGAGCTGTTGCTGTATTGGATGCGCAGTCCGGCGTGGAGCCGCAGACAGAAACTGTATGGCGCCAGGCAACTACCTACCATGTTCCACGTATTGTTTTCGTTAACAAAATGGACAAGGTAGGCGCGGATTTTGTTTATTCCTTAAGCACACTGACAGAGCGTCTCGGCGCGAATGCTCAGGCAATTCAGCTTCCGATCGGTGCTGAGGATGATTTTGAAGGAATTATTGATCTTATCGAAATGCAGGCTTACTACTACCTTGATGATCTCGGAACCCGTGCGGAAGCGCGTGAAATTCCGGAAGAGTATCAGGCACAGGCTCAGGAGTACCGCCAGAAGCTGGTGGAAGCTGTATCAGAACTCGATGAAGATCTTATGATGAAATACCTTGAAGAAGAAGAAATCACAAATGAAGAACTCAAACTGGCAATCCGTAAAGGAACGCTGAACGTTGAGTTTTATCCAGTACTTTGTGGTTCTGCCTTTAAAAACAAAGGCGTTCAGCTTATGATCGACGCTGTTCTCGACTATCTTCCATCTCCATTGGATGTTCCTGCTATTAAAGGTAAATATCCGGACTCGGAAGAAGAGGAAGAGCGCCCGGCAGACGACAACGGGAAGTTCTCTGCACTGGCCTTCAAAGTGGCCACAGACCCTTATGTCGGTAAGCTGACTTTCTTCCGCGTATATTCTGGTACACTCAGTTCCGGGTCGTACGTCAAAAACTCCACGAAAGATAAACGTGAGCGCGTCGGCCGTATTCTTCAAATGCACGCAAACTCCCGTGAAGAAATTTCAACGGTATATGCCGGTGATATTGCAGCGGGCGTCGGTTTGAAAGATACGAGCACCGGTGACACACTTGTGGCAGAAAAAGACAACATCGTGCTTGAATCGATGGACTTCCCTGAACCGGTTATTTCCCTTTCTGTAGAGCCGAAGTCGAAAGCGGACCATGACAAAATGAGTATCGCTCTCGGAAAGCTTGCAGAAGAGGATCCGACCTTCCAGACAGAAACAGACGAAGAAACCGGACAAACGATCATCAAAGGTATGGGTGAGCTTCACCTTGACATTATCGTTGACCGTTTGAAACGGGAATTCAAAGTAGAAGCGACTGTAGGTGCCCCTCAGGTATCCTATCGTGAAACAATCCGCCAGGAAGCTAACTGCGAAGGTAAATTCGTACGTCAGTCCGGTGGACGCGGTCAGTACGGACACGTTTGGGTGAAATTTGAGCCAAACGAAGAAGGCGCCGGCTTTGAATTTGTAAACAAAATCGTCGGCGGTGTGGTACCTCGTGAGTATGTACCTTCCGTGCAGTCCGGTATTGAAGAGTCCCTTCAAAGCGGTATGCTCGCCGGTTATCCGGTTATCGACGTAAAAGCTACTCTTTTTGACGGTTCCTATCACGATGTCGACTCTAACGAGATGGCATTTAAAGTTGCGGCTTCCATGGCTCTGCGTGAAGCAAAGCAAAAATGTAAGCCGGTACTGCTTGAACCGTTAATGAAAGTAGATATCGTGGTTCCAGAAGAATACATGGGCGACGTTATGGGTGATGTAACATCCCGCCGTGGCCGTGTAGACGGTATGGAAGCACGAGGCAACTCTCAGGTTATCCGGTCATTTGTACCGCTTGCTGAGATGTTTGGGTACGCCACGACTCTTCGTTCCAACACGCAGGGCCGCGGAACGTATTCCATGTTCTTCGATCATTACGAAGAAGTGCCAAAAAGTGTTTCTGAAGATGTTATCAAGCAGGCAACAGGACAGTAAAAATCCGGCAGCTTGATGATTGTATGCATGACGGATTTATTGTAAGCTAAGGTAGGGCGTTTACTGATAGCAGCGCCCGCCTGGCTGCTATACAACATTAATTACCTGAAATAAAGGGAGGACAATTATAATGGCAAAAGAAAAATTCGACCGTTCGAAAACGCATGCGAACATTGGTACTATCGGTCACGTTGACCATGGTAAAACAACTTTGACTGCTGCGATCACAACGGTACTTCACAAAAAATATTCCCGCGGAACGGCTATGGCTTATGACGCAATCGACGGTGCACCTGAAGAGCGTGAGCGTGGAATCACGATCTCCACTGCACACGTTGAGTATGAAACTGATTCCCGTCACTATGCACACGTTGACTGCCCAGGTCACGCTGACTATGTTAAAAACATGATCACTGGTGCAGCTCAAATGGACGGAGCGATTCTCGTTGTGTCCGCAGCTGACGGCCCAATGCCTCAGACTCGTGAGCACATCCTGCTTTCCCGTCAGGTTGGTGTACCATCCATCGTTGTTTTCTTGAACAAAGTTGACATGGTAGACGACGAAGAGCTTCTCGAACTCGTAGAAATGGAAGTTCGTGACCTCTTATCCGAATACGACTTCCCTGGTGACGATGTACCAATCATCAGCGGTTCTGCTCTGAAAGCCCTCGAAGGCGACGAAGAGTATGAAAACAAAATTCTTGAACTGATGGAAGCTGTAGACAACTACATTCCAACTCCAGACCGTGACAAAGACAAGCCATTCATGATGCCTGTAGAGGACGTATTCTCTATCACAGGCCGTGGTACAGTTGCAACTGGCCGTGTTGAACGTGGCGTTCTTAACGTTGGGGACGAAATTGAAATCATCGGTATCGATGAAGACTCCCGCAAATCCACGGTTACTGGTGTAGAAATGTTCCGTAAGCTTCTTGACTATGCAGAAGCTGGCGACAACATTGGTGCGCTTCTCCGTGGTGTGTCCCGTGATGACATCAAACGTGGCCAAGTTCTTGCAAAGCCAGGTTCGATTACTCCACACACTAACTTCAAAGCAGAAGTTTATGTACTTTCCAAAGACGAAGGTGGACGTCATACTCCATTCTTCTCTAACTACCGCCCACAGTTCTACTTCCGTACTACGGACGTAACTGGTATCATCCAACTGCCTGAAGGCGTTGAGATGGTAATGCCTGGCGATAACGTAGAAATGACAGTTGAGCTCATCAACCCAATCGCTATCGAAGAAGGAACTAAGTTCTCTATTCGTGAAGGCGGCCGTACAGTTGGCGCCGGCGTTGTTTCTACTATCCAAAAATAATCACCCGATTATTCTCCTCTAATGCTGAAAAGCATTAGAGGTTTTTTTATTTCTTCCATATTAATTAAAGCTCTTAAAGATAAAAGGGAAAAAGGGGGGGGGCGCACCGAGATTTTTTTGAAAAACCCCTTGCGTAAAAGGCGAACGATCACTATAATAGATGAAGTGTGACCATGGGAGACATAGAAATACTTCTATATCCACCCACGGTCAGGCGATGATGCGGAAGGTTGCTGACACACCCGGGTCCATTGCCATGACCAGGTGTGAGGAAATTTTCGCGGAGTATGTCTGTAAAATCGGACGAGAAGGAGGGCTTTTAATGGCAGCTAATGAAAAAATTCGTATTCGTTTAAAAGCGTATGATCACAGAGTGTTGGATCAATCCGCTGAAAAGATTGTAGACACGGCAAAACGTTCTGGTGCAGGTGTTTCTGGACCGATTCCATTGCCAACAGAGAAATCTGTTTATACAATTCTTCGTGCTACGCACAAATTTAAAGATGCTCGTGAGCAATTTGAAATGCGTACACATAAACGTTTAATCGACATTTTAACGCCAACGCCACAAACGGTAGATTCGCTTATGCGTTTAGATCTACCATCGGGTGTAGACATCGAAATCAAATTATAATAACAAATATATGAAAATCAAAATTTATTAGGAGGTGTGACTCATGGCCAAAGGAATCTTGGGTAAAAAACTCGGCATGACGCAACTGTTTAAAGAAAACGGCGAACTGCTTCCAGTTACGGTCATTGAAGCAGAGCCAAACGTTGTGCTTCAAAAGAAAACTACTGAGTCCGATGGATACGAAGCTATTCAGCTAGGTTTTCACGACAAAAAAGAAGCACGCGCAATCAAACCGGAAAAAGGACATGCTGAGAAAGCAAACACGACCCCCAAGCGCTTCGTTAGAGAAATCCGCGGGACAAACCCAGAGGATTACGAGGTTGGTCAAGAGGTCAGTGTAGCAACATTTGCAGAAGGAGATATCGTAGACGTCACTGGGAAATCCAAAGGGAAAGGGTTCCAGGGTGCTATCAAGCGCCATAACCAATCCCGCGGACCAATGACGCACGGCTCCCGTTTCCACCGTGCCCCTGGTGCGATGGGCGTTATCGACCCTAACCACGTATTGAAAGGCAAAAAGCTCCCTGGACGTATGGGTAACAACACGGTTACAGTACAAAACCTGGAGATTGTTAAAGTAGATACCGAGCGCAACGTGCTTTTAGTTAAAGGCAATGTTCCTGGTGCGAAACGCAGCTACGTAACAGTACAGAACGCTGTGAAAGCAAACACTGAAAAAGCATAATAGAAAGGAGGGCGCAAGATGCCAACAGTAGATTTACTAAACCAAACCGGTTCCCGCGTAGGAGATATCGAATTAGCAGACACTGTCTTCGGTATTGAACCAAATGAGCACGTCCTGTATGACGCAGTAATCATGCAGCAAGCATCGTTACGACAAGGAACGCACAAAGTGAAAAACCGTTCCGAACGCCGCGGTGGCGGACGCAAGCCATGGCGCCAAAAAGGCACAGGCCGTGCCCGTCAAGGTTCCATCCGTTCCCCGCAATGGGTGAAAGGTGGTATCGTGTTCGGTCCGACGCCAAGGTCTTACGGCTATAAGCTTCCGAAAAAAGTTCGCCGTCTGGCTATCAAATCAGCACTCGCAAGCAAAGCACAGGAAAATGATCTTGTCGTGCTTGATGAGCTGAAGTTTGATGCTCCGAAAACGAAAGAGATGGTTAAAGTACTTTCTTCTCTTTCCATTGATACGAAGGTATTGATTGTTACCGGCAACGACGATGAAACAGTCGGTCTGTCTGCACGCAATCTTCCTAACGTAACATTCCTCACGGCAAGCAGTGTAAACGTCCTGGACGTTGTGAAACATGACAAATTGGTTATGACACAGGACGCCGTGAAGAAAGTAGAGGAGGTGTTCGCATAATGGAAGCACGTGACCTAATTAAAAAACCCGTTATTACAGAACGCTCCGCTGACTTGATGGACGAAAAGAAATACACGTTTGAAGTAGACGTGAAAGCTAATAAATTCCAAATCAAAAACGCGGTTGAAGAAATCTTTGATGTTCAGGTAGAGAAAGTAAATACAATGAACAAAAAAGGTAAATTCCGTCGTTTTGGCCGTCATGAAGGGTACAAACCCAACCGTAAAAAAGCGATCGTGACGCTTACAGCAGATAGCGAAGATATTGAATTCTTCGAAGGTGCTTAATTAACAAATAGATACGAAGGAGGGTAATGAGCATGGCTATCCAAAAGTATAAACCGACCACAAACGGCCGCCGTCACATGTCGGTAAACAAGCACAGCGAAGTCACTTCAGAAACACCAGAACGTTCGCTGCTTGAACCGCTTCATAAAAAAGGCGGTCGTAATAACCAGGGTCGTATGACCAGTCGTCACCAGGGCGGCGGGCATAAACGTCAATACCGTGTTATTGACTTTAAACGTAATAAAAACGACGTACCAGGTAAAGTTGCTGAGATCGAGTATGACCCAAACCGTTCAGCAAATATCGCGCTTATCAACTACGTTGATGGCGAAAAACGGTACATCCTTGCTCCAAAAGGGTTGAAAATCGGTCAGGAAATCATGGCTGGTTCGAGTGCAGATATCAAACTTGGTAACGCATTGGACCTTCGTGATATTCCGGTAGGTACTGTTATTCATAACATCGAATTGAAGCCAGGCCGCGGCGGACAGCTCGTTCGTTCCGCTGGAGCAGAAGCCCAGGTTCTTGGTAAAGAAGGCAAGTACGTACTCGTGCGTCTTCGTTCCGGTGAAACCCGTCTAATCCTCGCTTCCTGCCGTGCAACTGTCGGTCAGGTTGGAAACGTAGAGCATGAGCTGGTGAACATCGGTAAAGCCGGACGTTCCCGTTGGTTAAACAAACGTCCACACGTTCGTGGTTCCGCAATGAACCCTAGCGATCACCCACACGGTGGTGGTGAAGGCCGTGCGCCAATCGGACGCGTTGCACCTGTATCCCCTTGGGGTCAGCCTGCAGTTGGCTATAAAACAAGAAAACGCAATAAAGATTCCAATAAATATATCGTGCGTGGCCGTCGCCGTAAGAAAAAATAATAAAAAGATGAAGCTGCGGTTCTCCGGAATCGCAGGTTAATCGCGAAAGGAGGTTCTCTCATGGGTCGTAGTTTAAAAAAAGGACCTTTCGTCGACTTGCACTTGATGAATAAAATCGAGAGACTAAACGATTCGAACAATAAAGAAGTTATTCGTACCTGGTCACGCCGTTCCACAGTATTCCCGGAATTTGTCGGCCATACGATTGCAGTGTACGACGGACGCAAGCACGTACCTGTTTATGTATCTGAAGATATGGTAGGCCATAAGCTTGGTGAATTCGCACCAACTAGAACGTTTAAAGGCCATAAAAATGACGATAGAAAAACGAAAAGATAAGACCTGAGGGGAGGTAAAGAAACATGGAAGCAAAAGCAGTAGCAAAGCAGATCCGTATCGCCCCCCGCAAGGCTCGTCTTGTGATAGACCTAGTCCGGGGAAGATCCGTCGGAGAAGCTATTGCCATCCTTAAGAACACGCCAAAATCGGCGTCTCCGATTGTTGAGAAAGTTATTAACTCTGCTATCGCCAACGCAGAGCACAACTATGAGATGGAACCAGAAAATCTTTACATCAGCCAAGCATTCGTAGACGAGGGAGTAACACTCAAACGTTTCCGCCCACGTGCAATGGGGCGCGCAAGCCGCATTAACAAACGTACGAGTCACATTACTGTAATCGTCGAAGAAAAAAAGGAGGGATAACGCGTGGGACAAAAAGTTAATCCTATCGGACTTCGTGTTGGAGTCATCCGTGATTGGGAATCGAAATGGTATTCGGAAAAAGAATACGCGACTTTGCTTCATGAGGACTACAGAGTGCGCCGTCACATCGAAACGAAGCTCGTTGACGCTTCTATTTCTACTGTGGAAATCGAACGTGCGGCAAACCGTGTGAATATTACGATCCATACTGCGAAACCAGGAATGGTTATCGGCCGCGGTGGCTCGGAAGTGGAAGCACTCCGTAAAGACTTGAACAACCTGACTAACAAGCGGGTTCACATTAACATTGCAGAAATAAAGCAGGCAGACATGGATGCCCGTCTCGTAGCGGCAAACATTGCCCGCCAGCTTGAAAATCGTATTTCTTTCCGTCGTGCAATGAAACAGTCTATTCAGCGTACGATGCGCGCAGGAGCAAAAGGGATCCGGACAGAAGTAAACGGACGCTTAGGCGGCGCAGACATCGCCCGCTCTGAAAGATACAGTGAAGGAACAGTACCTCTCCATACGTTGCGTGCAGATATTGATTACGGCACTGCAGAAGCAGATACAACGTACGGTAAACTGGGTGTAAAAATCTGGATTTATCGAGGAGAAGTCCTTCCAACGAAAGGAACGAACAAAGAGGAAGGAGGCAACTAATATGTTATTGCCAAAACGCGTAAAGTATCGTCGCGAACACCGTGGCAAAATGAGAGGCCGTGCAAAAGGCGGCAAAGAAATCACTTTTGGCGAGTACGGACTGCAGGCAGTGGAAGCTTCCTGGATCACGAACCGCCAGATCGAATCTGCACGTATCGCTATGACTCGTTATATGAAACGTGGCGGTAAAGTCTGGATCAAAATCTTCCCGGACAAGCCATACACAGCGAAGCCCCTCGAAGTCCGCATGGGTTCCGGTAAAGGTTCTCCTGAAGGCTGGGTAGCTGTTGTAAAACCAGGAAAGATCATGTTTGAAATTGCCGGGGTTAACGAAGAAATTGCCCGTGAGGCTTTGAGACTTGCAGCTCACAAGTTACCGATTAAAACGAAATTTGTGAAACGCGAAGAAGTGGGTGGTGAGGCAAATGAGAGCTAATGAATTGAGAGATCTAACCACAGTAGAAATCGAAGACCAAACAAAAAGCCTGAAAGAAGAACTTTTTAACCTTCGTTTTCAATTAGCGACTGGTCAGTTGGAAAATCCCGCCCGCATCCGTACTGTAAGAAAAGATATTGCACGTGCCAAAACCGTGTTGCGTGAACGTGAACTCGGGATGAACAAAGGCTAAAAGGAAAAGGAGGTTAAACCAATATGGCTGAAGAACGTAACAACCGTAAGGTTTATAACGGCCGCGTGACATCCGATAAAATGGATAAAACGATTGCTGTTGTTGTTGAAACTTATAAAAAAGACCCGTTGTACGGCAAACGTGTCAGAGACTCCAAAAAGTTTAAAGCCCACGATGAAGAAAACACTGCAAAAGTTGGCGACATCGTCCAGATCATGGAAACCCGCCCGCTTTCGAAAGACAAGCGTTTTCGTCTCGTGAAAGTAATAGAAGAATCAGTTATTCTTTAAATCGTTTTTAAAGAAAGGAGGTACCGTGACTTATGATCCAACAAGAATCACGCTTAAGAGTAGCGGATAACTCTGGTGCCCGCGAAGTACAGTGCATAAAAGTTTTAGGCGGTTCCGGCCGTAAAACTGCTAATATCGGTGATATGATTACATGCTCTGTCAAACAAGCAACACCAGGGGGCGTTGTCAAAAAAGGCGAAATAGTTCAGGCAGTTATTGTACGTTCCCGCAGCGGCGTTCGCCGTCCAGACGGTTCTTACATTCGCTTTGACGAAAACGCAGCTGTAATCGTACGTACGGACAAAGGACCACGTGGAACACGTATCTTTGGCCCAGTAGCAAGAGAGCTTCGTGATGAGCAGTATATGAAAATTATCTCCCTTGCACCGGAAGTTCTGTAATACAAATATCATGCGAAGTCGTGATGTCCCGTTAAGGAGGTGCGAAAATGGCCCAAAATAAGCTTCATGTTAAACAGGGTGAAAAAGTAAAAGTAATCAGCGGCAAGGATAAAGGCAAAGAAGGCGTTATCCTTAAAGCAATGCCTGCACAGGAACGTGTAATCGTCGAAGGTGTTAACATCGTGAAAAAACATGCGAAGCCTTCCCAGGAAAACCCACAAGGCGGTATCTTAAACCAAGAAGCTGCCATTCACGTATCAAACGTTATGCCGCTTGATCCGAAATCCGGCGAACCAACACGTGTTGGTCACAAGGTAGAGAACGGCAAAAAAGTACGTGTCGCCAAAAAATCAGGTGAAGCCCTGAACTAAGTAAGACAAAGGACGAGAGGAGGTCACACGAATGAACGCTTTAAAAGAAAAGTATCAAACATCAATCGTACCGAGTCTGCACGAGAAATTCGACTACTCTTCCGTAATGGGAGTACCGAAGGTTGATAAAATTGTTATTAACATGGGTGTTGGGGAAGCAGTACAAAACCCTCGCTCATTGGATAAAGCAGTAGAAGAGCTGGAAGCAATCAGCGGGCAGAAGCCTTTGATTACAAAAGCAAAACGTTCTATTGCAGGATTTAAACTTCGTGAAGGTATGCCAATCGGTGCAAAGGTAACTTTGCGCGGAGCACGTATGTATGACTTCCTGGAGAAATTAATCCACGTCACGCTTCCACGTGTCCGTGACTTCCGCGGTGTGTCAAACAAAGCATTTGACGGCCGTGGCAACTACACGCTTGGTGTACGCGAACAATTGATCTTCCCGGAAATTTCCTACGATCAGGTAGAAAAAGTACGCGGAATGGATATCGTTATCGTTACTACTGCTTCTACTGATGAAGAATCTTACGAGCTGCTCGATCAAATGGGCATGCCATTTCAAAAATAAATTATTCACGTAAACGCCGGCAGGCGCCGGCGCACGACCCCGTAACTGGGAGGGAGGTATTCAAATGGTCATGACAGATCCGATTGCTGATATGCTTACTCGTATCCGCAACGCAAACATGGTGAACCACGAGAAAGTAGAATTTCCTGCATCGAACCTTAAAAAAGAAATCGCTGAAATCCTCAAGCTGGAAGGTTTCATTCGCGACGTTGAATATGTCGATGATAAAAAACAGGGAATGATCCGCTTATTCTTAAAAACAGGTACGGAAAACAAGAAAGTTATTTCCGGTATCAAACGTATCAGTAAACCAGGTCTCCGTGTTTATGCAGGATCCAACGAGGTTCCTAAAGTGCTGGGCGGACTTGGTATCGCAGTGATTTCTACATCTAAAGGTGTTATGTCTGATAAAGAAGCAAGAAAACAAAACGTTGGCGGCGAAGTACTCGCATACGTTTGGTAATAAAATCGTTATAAAGAACGGAGGTGTGCAATATGTCTCGTATTGGCCTGAAACCAATCGAAATTCCAGAAGGCGTAACAATCGCTAAAGAAGGAAATACAGTAACAGTTAAAGGACCAAAAGGTGAATTGAGCCGTGATCTTCACCCGGTTATTACTGTGAATATTGGAGAGTCGGAAGTGACTTTTGAACGCCCTTCTGACAATAAAACGTACCGTTCGCTTCATGGTACGACCCGAAGCCTTGTAAACAACATGGTAGAAGGTGTAACAAAAGGGTACGAAAAGAACCTCGAGCTCGTCGGCGTAGGTTACCGTGCGCAAAAGACTGGCGAGAAGTTAGTGTTAAACGTTGGTTACTCCCACCCGGTAGAATTTGTTTCCGAGGAAGGAATCGATATTGAAGTACCTTCTAACACGAAAGTGACCGTCCGCGGTATTGATAAAGAACGCGTCGGGGCAGTAGCTTCCAACATTCGCTCTGTGCGTCTTCCTGAACCTTACAAAGGCAAAGGAATCCGCTACGAAGGTGAAGAAGTTCGCCGTAAAGAAGGTAAAACGGGTAAATAATCGGTTAATTAACATCGCAACAAGCACGAAAGGAGGAACTGTACGATGGCTCAAGCAACAAGTTATGAAAAACGTAAGAAACGCCATATGAGTATCCGCCGCAAAATCAGCGGCACACCAGAACGTCCTCGTCTGAACGTTTTCCGTTCTGCAAAGCATATCTATGCGCAGCTGATTGACGACGAAGCAGGAGTGACTCTGGCAGCAGCATCGACAATGGAGAAAAATTCCGGAATCGAAAATGGCGGCAATAAAGAGGCAGCCCGCAAAATCGGAGAAACTCTCGCCAAGCGTGCTACAGAAAAAGGCTATGACACAGTCGTTTTTGACCGGGGTGGATTTGTTTATCACGGCCGTGTTCAAGAACTCGCTGAAGCAGCCCGCGAGAACGGACTAAAATTCTAAAAAGTAAGGGAGGGACAAGAATGCAAAGTATTGATCCGAATAAACTGGAGCTTGAAGAACGTGTTGTAACCATCAACCGTGTCGCAAAAGTTGTAAAAGGTGGACGTAACTTCCGCTTTGCAGCACTCGTAGTAGTTGGAGACCGTAACGGCCACGTCGGCTTTGGCCAGGGTAAAGCTATTGAAGTACCAGAAGCAATCCGTAAGGCGGTAGAAAACGCTAAAAAGGACCTTGTACAGATTCCGATCGTAGGAACAACTATTCCACACGAAATCACTGGTCACTTCGGCGCAGGCAACGTTCTATTGAAGCCTGCATCTGAAGGTACTGGGGTAATCGCTGGAGGACCGGTACGTGCCATCTTAGAGCTTGGCGGCGTACAGGACATTCTGTCGAAATCTCTCGGTTCCAACAATCCTATTAACATGGTTCGCGCTACTATCAACGGATTAACTTCTTTGAAAACAGCTGAAGAAGTAGCTAAATTGCGTGGTAAGAGCGTCGAAGAATTGTTAGGATAAGGGGGGAAAGCAAATGGCCAAACAATTGGAAATCACCCTTACCCGCAGTATGATCGGGCGCCCGGAAGAACAACGTGTTACAGTCCGTACACTTGGTTTGCATAAAATCAACCGTACGGTAGTAAAAGAAGACAATCCTGCAATCCGCGGTATGGTGAACAAAGTAGCTCACCTGCTGACGGTAAAAGAACTGAACTAATAAATTTCATTCCTAAATGACAGGGAGGTGGCAACATGAAACTCCACGAACTTCAGCCTGCAAAAGGCAAAAACAAACAGCGTAACCGTGTAGGCCGCGGGCCGGCTTCCGGCAACGGCAAAACTTCCGGCCGCGGACAAAAAGGGCAGAACGCCCGTTCCGGCGGTGGTGTACGTCCAGGTTTTGAAGGTGGGCAGAACCCTATCTTCAAGCGTTTGCCAAAACGCGGCTTTACGAATATTAATCGTAAAGAGTACGCTATTGTTAATGTGGAAACGCTCAACAGCTTCGACAACGGTACAACAGTAACTCCAGAAGCGTTGCTTGAAAAAGGCGTAATCAGCAAGTACAAAGATGGCGTGAAAATTTTAGGCGACGGCAAGTTGGAGAAAGAGCTTCAGGTGCACGCGAACAAGTTCTCTGCTTCAGCAGTGCAAGCAATTGAGGCAGCAGGCGGAAAAACCGAGGTGGTCTAATGTTCCGCACGATTATCAACATGTTTCGTGTGAGTGACATTCGAAACAAGGTGTTGTTCACCTTAGCCATGTTGATTATATTTCGGATCGGAAGTTTTATTCCGGTGCCTGGAACAAACCGCCAGGTGCTAAATTTCTCTGATGAAGCAAGTGCATTTGGCTTTTTAAACACGTTTGGAGGCGGGGCGCTGTCGCAGTATTCCATATTTGCGATGGGCGTCATGCCATACATTACCGCTTCAATTGTGGTACAATTGCTTCGTATGGATGTTGTGCCTAAATTTTCAGAATGGGCAAAGCAGGGGGAAACAGGAAGACGGAAACTGAATCAGTTCACCCGTTATTTTACTATTGTTCTTGCGTTTGTTCAGGGACTTGGAATGTCAGTTGGGTTTAACAACTATTTTCCAGGGCTTATTCCGGACCCAAATGCTGCAAAGTATATATTTATTGCGTTGATAATGACAGCCGGCACGGCTTTTTTAATGTGGCTTGGTGAGCAAATCACTGCAAAAGGTGTGGGGAACGGTATCTCTATCCTGATCTTTGCCGGTATTGCGGCGGGTATTCCTAATGGAATCAACCAAATTTATGCGACGCAGATCGAGGATGCTGGCGGAGAGTTATATATAGGCATTATCACTATAGCGCTTCTGGCAGTAGCAGTTCTTGCTATTATTGTAGGCGTCATTTTTGTACAGCAGGCGCTGCGCAAAATTCCTATTCAATACGCAAAACGAACTGTTGGACGGAGCCCGGTTGGCGGCCAGTCGACACATCTTCCTTTAAAAGTAAACGCTGCAGGGGTTATCCCGGTAATTTTTGCTTTGGCGTTATTTATTTTTCCGCCAACAGCAGCGAGCTTTATTGGGGAAGAGAATGCGATTGCCAACTGGATTGTAAATAACTTTGATTATACGCAGCCTATAGGAATGGTCGTATATGCAGCTTTAATCATTGCGTTTACGTACTTTTATGCCTTTGTGCAGGTGAATCCCGAACAAATGACGGAGAACCTGAAAAAGCAGGGTGGCTACATTCCCGGCATACGCCCAGGGTTTGCCACTGAAAAGTACATCCGGCGGACGCTCTACAGGCTTACATTCGTCGGAGCCCTGTTTTTAACCGTGGTTGCCATCATTCCAGTCTTTTTCATCACACAGATGGGTCTCCCACAGTCGATTCAAATTGGCGGTACAGGCCTTCTAATCGTTGTAGGGGTTGCTTTGGAAACGATGAAGCAAGTAGAAAGCCAGTTAGTTAAACGGAACTATCGCGGTTTCATTAAATAGAATTGGCCTCGAAGACGAAGCTCGCCTATGCCGCTTCCCTTCGGGTAAAATAGTCGTTGGAGGAGATAGCGTGAATCTGATATTGATGGGGCTGCCGGGTGCTGGAAAAGGCACGCAGGCTGCAACAATTAGTGAAGAATACAATATTCCCCACATTTCTACTGGGGATATGTTCCGCACAGCCATTAAAGAAGAGACCGAGCTTGGCAGACAGGCAAAGTCTTACATGGATGCTGGTGATTTAGTTCCAGACGAAGTCACAAACGGTATTGTTGAAGAACGTTTGCAGAAAGAAGACTGCCGAAACGGATTTTTGCTCGATGGTTTTCCTAGAACTCCGGCGCAGGCTGGTGCACTGGAAAAAATGCTGGCGGATATGGGCAGGCAGCTCGATTACGTACTGAACATCGATGTTCCAAAAGAAAAACTTGAAGAACGTCTTACCGGCCGTCGCGTTTCCCCTTCTTCAGGCAGGACTTATCACGTGATTTACAATCCGCCGAAGCAGGAAGGGATTGACGATGTAGACGGAAGTGAACTCGTTCAGCGCGATGATGATAAACCGGAAACGGTTAAGCGCCGTTTGGAAGTAAACATTGAACAGCAGCAGCCGCTGATTGATTTCTATGAAGAAAAAGGATATCTCCGTAACATCGATGGAGATCAGGATATAGATAAAGTATTTCATGACATTGAAGCACTCTTGAAAGACCTTCGTGCATGATTGTTTGTAAAACGGGTCGGGAACTCGTTATAATACGGGAAGTGCGATGTGGCAGAAGCGTTTCATAAGTAACGCGGAGCCCATCGGATACGACCCGGGAACATGATGCAATACCATCATTTTAGGGGTACACTGAATTTGCCTAGAGCAAACACGTATACACCCTCTCCGATGGTTGGACAACCTGGTCCGTTTATTACGGTTTCAGGTTGCTAAATCCTAACGAAGCCTAAGGAAAAGAGGATGCATGCATGAAAGATTCGGAGTCAAGGCGACCCGATCTGGGACAAATCGTTCGAGTGACCCGGGGGCGCGAAGCTGGTCAGTACGCGGTAGTAATCGATGTGCTGGATGATAAGTTTCTGATGCTGGCGGACGGGGAAAGACGAAAGTTCGATCGGGGAAAGAAGAAAAACACGTCCCACGTAGAATTGCTTTCGTATATTTCGCCGGAGGTACAGTCGAGTTTAATAGAAACCGGCCGAGTGACTAACGCGAAAATCCGGCACGCTCTTTACACCTTTTTTGAACAAGAAGCCTTATTTGAAAAGGAGAATTAATTCATGGCTAAAGATGATGTTATTGAAATGGAAGGTACGGTGGTTGAGCCTCTTCCAAACGCTATGTTTCGTGTCGAGCTTGAAAATGGACACAAAATTTTAGCGCATGTTTCCGGTAAGATTCGTATGCACTTTATCCGGATTCTTCCTGGTGATAAAGTAACTGTAGAAATTTCACCGTACGATCTTTCCCGCGGACGTATTACGTACCGCTACAAATAGACCCGCAAGTTCATTCTTGAGCACTCTTACCAATGCATGGCATGCATGCAGTGAAGGAGGTAAATGGAAAATGAAAGTAAGAGCTTCCGTTAAAAAGATTTGTGACAATTGTAAAGTTATTCGCCGTAAAGGTTCGGTAATGGTAATTTGCTCGAACCCGAAGCATAAACAAAGACAAGGATAATAAAAAGGAGGTGCCCGCATGGCACGTGTTGCAGGAGTAGATATTCCGCGTGATAAGCGTATTGCTATTTCACTCACTTACGTATACGGCATCGGCAAATCGCTTGCAGTTCAGGTTCTGAACGAAGCTGACGTTGACCAAAACACCCGTGTGCGTGATTTAACTGAAGACGAACTCGCCCGTATCCGTACGGCTATTGATAACAACCATACGGTAGAAGGGGATCTTCGCCGTGAAACGTCCCTCGACATCAAACGCTTGATGGAGATCGGAAGCTATCGTGGAATCCGTCATCGTCGTGGACTGCCGCTTCGCGGACAAAACACGAAGAACAATTCCCGTACCCGTAAAGGTCCGCGTCGTACAGTAGCAAACAAACGTAAATAATTTATTCATAAAGGAGGTTACCTATTATGGCAAAAGCAAAGTCGAACGCACCACGTAAACGCCGTCAGCGCAAGAATATAGAGTCGGGTGTGGCTCATATCCGCTCGACGTTTAACAACACGATTGTAAACATTACGGACGTCCAGGGAAACACACTTGCATGGGCAAGCGCTGGAGTGCTTGGTTTCAAAGGTTCCCGTAAATCCACTCCATTCGCAGCTCAAATGACTGCAGAAACAGCAACAAAAGCTGCAATGGAACACGGATTGAAAAGCGTAGAAGTTACAGTGAAAGGTCCAGGAGCTGGACGTGAAGCTGCAATTCGTTCCCTTCAGGCAACCGGTGTAGAAGTTACGGTCATTCGTGATGTTACGCCAGTACCTCATAACGGGTGCCGCCCGCCAAAACGTCCACGTGCATAACTGAAAGCGAACATGACTATTGCAAAGGATTCAGGCTGGAAGGAGTGCTTTTGCATTTCGCTTTCCTGTTTTCCTTACTTTCCGGCACCGGCTGCCGGATGTACGACGTTTGAAGGAGGGTACGCAAACAAATGATCGAAATTGAAAAGCCTAACATTGAAGCGGTCGAAGTGAGCGAAGATGCCAAGTTTGGCAAATTTGTTGTTGAACCATTGGAACGTGGTTATGGTACTACCCTGGGGAATTCCCTGCGTCGTATTCTTTTATCCTCGTTACCGGGAGCAGCGGTTTCTACGGTTCAAATCGATGGGGTTCTTCACGAGTTTTCTACGATTGAAGGCGTACTTGAAGACGTAACAACCATTATTTTGAATTTGAAAAAGCTTGCTTTAAAGGTGTACTCTGATGATGAAAAAGTGCTTGAAGTGGATGTGCAGGGAGAAGGTACGATATCTGCACGGGACATCACGCACGACAGCGACGTGGAAATTCTAAATCCGGATCTTCACATCGCTACGTTATCAAAAAACGCCAACCTGCATATGCGCCTTACCGCTCATCGCGGACGCGGTTATGTCCCGGCTGAGGGAAACAACAGCGACGACCTTCCAATCGGTGTCATTCCCATTGATTCTATTTATACGCCGGTCGAGCGCGTAAATTACCAGGTGGAAAATACCCGTGTCGGACAGATTACCAACTACGATAAGTTAACGTTGGATGTCTGGACAGACGGCAGCATCCGTCCCGAAGAGGCAGTATCCCTTGGTGCAAAAATCATGAATGAGCACTTGAATATCTTTATCGGCCTGACCGATCAGGCACAGAATGCGGAGATTATGGTGGAAAAAGAGGAAGACCAAAAAGAAAAAGTGCTTGAAATGACAATTGAAGAGCTTGATCTTTCGGTCCGTTCTTATAACTGCCTGAAACGCGCAGGCATCAATACTGTGCAGGAGCTGACGCAGAAGTCAGAAGAAGATATGATGAAAGTCCGCAACCTCGGACGCAAATCGCTGGAAGAAGTTCAGGAAAAGCTCGGTGAGCTCGGCCTCGGATTGCGCGAAGAGGACTAATCATAAATATTTGTTTGATCAAAGGAGGGAATTGTAATGCCATACTCAAAGCTTGGACGCGACACATCGGCAAGAAAAGCGCTCTTTCGTGATTTGACTACCGACCTTATTATTAACGGCCGGATCGAAACAACTCACGCAAAAGCGAAGGAAGTACAGCCGATCGCAGAAAAAATTATTACTCTTGGAAAACGTGGAGATTTGCACGCCCGCCGTCAGGCAGCTGCATTCGTTCGCAAGGAAACAGCTAATGAAGAAGGCCAGGATGCTGTTCAGAAGCTGTTCTCTGAAATCGGTCCTCGTTACGAAGACCGTCAAGGCGGATACACGCGCGTACTGAAACTCGGACCGCGCCGTGGAGACGCTGCTGAAATGGCTATTATCGAACTTGTATAAACGGGAAGCCCTCGTTTATACATTTCTTTCATTTGCAAATGAAGGTAACATGTAAAAGAGGCAGGACGATGTCTGTAAAGACTGCGTCTTGCTTTTTTTCTATGCAAAAATCGAACATTAAAGGGAGGGGAGAGGCATGGCGATTATCGAACTCCAGAATCTTGAATATCAATACGAGGAAAGCGACGAAAAGGTGTTGAAAGGATTAAATAAAAAGATTCATAAAGGGGAATGGCTTTCGATTATAGGAGCCAATGGTTCCGGGAAATCGACACTCTCCCGTCTCTTTAACGGCCTTTCCCAGCCGACCGGAGGGGCTGTTCTTGTGCTGGGTAAAAAGACAACAGATGAGAATTCTCTGCAAATGATTCGGCGGGAAGTGGGGATGGTTTTCCAAAACCCTGAGCATCAGTTTGTGGCTCCGACGGTGCGTGACGATATTGCTTTTGGAATGGAAAACGCCGGAATTCCGCGAGAAGTAATGCTCGAACGCATTGACGAAGTCAGCCGCTGGGTAAACATCGGGCATATTTTACATATGGAGCCGCACCGCCTGTCGGGAGGCCAGAAGCAGCGGGCGGCGATAGCCGGAGTTCTTGCTTTACGTCCTCAGGTGATGGTGTTTGATGAATCGACCTCCATGCTTGACCCGAATGGCAGAAAAGAAATTTTGGAAACAATGAACCGGCTGTGCCGCGAATCGGGCATCACAATCGTATCGATTACTCATTATCTTGAAGAAGCCTTTATGTCCGACCGTATTTGGTTCATGAAAGCAGGACGAATCGAAAAAGATGTAACTACGGCCAGCATCCCGGATCAGCTGGAATGGATGGAGGCAGAAGGGATGCCCCTTCCGTATAAATATCAGCTTTACAGAGAAGCAAAGAAGCGGAGGATCGATATACGAACGCTCCGTACCATGGTTGAAGGAGAGTAGCAGCATGGATGTGAATTTTCAAAACGTAAGCCATGTGTATATGAAAAAAACGCCGTTTGAAACATTAGCACTTAAAAACATAGATGCCTGCTTCCGCTCTTCTTCAGTGACGGCTGTTATTGGGCGTACCGGCTCCGGGAAATCAACACTTGTGCAGCACATCAATGGACTGCTTAAGCCGTCCGCCGGCGTGGTAACAGTAGGGGATTACCAGCTGGAAGCCAAAACAAAGCGAAAAATGGTCAAAGCGGTGCGGAGTCATGTAGGAATGGTGTTTCAGTATCCCGAGCACCAGCTGTTCGAGGAAACCGTCGAAAAAGATTTATTGTTTGGGCCGAAAAATAAGGGAATGGACATAGCGGAGATACAAAAGAAGCTTCCAGAATTGCTGCAGCAGGTGGGGCTTAGTGAAACACTGCTGGAGCGCTCGCCGTTCGAGCTGAGCGGGGGGCAGATGCGGAGGGTAGCAATAGCCGGGGTGCTTGCCACCAACCCGGACATTCTTATTCTGGACGAACCAACTGCTGGTCTCGATCCCCAGGGACAAAAAGAAATTCTGGAGCTATTTATGAACTGGCAGCTTATGTATCAGCCGACAACGATTATGATTACGCATCAAATGGAGGAGGCGGCTGCATTTGCTGAGTACATGTATGTGATGGAGGATGCAGAGATCAAAATGCAGGGAGAACCGGAAGCCATTTATGCCCAGCGGGAAAAGCTGCAGGGAATGGATTTGGATATCCCGGAGCAGGTACGGGTGCTTCAGCAGATTGAACGGGACAGCGGCATCCGCTTCCCCCATTATAAGCTTTCTCCGGCAGAAGCTGCAGATTACTGGGAGCAGGCCGTTCAGAACGGAGAGGTGCCACATGTTTGAAAATGTCATAATCGGCCAGTATCTGCCGGGGCGCTCCTTTCTTCATCATATGGATCCCCGGGCGAAGATTGCCGCCGTATTGTTTTTAATCATTGTAGTTTTTCTCGTGAACAGCTGGAATGGATATGCGCTTTTCGGAGCGGCGGCGATAGCCGTTTATTTTCTTTCCGGAGTGCCATTTCGATATATCCGCAAGGGAATGTTTCCGGTATTTATTTTAGTGATATTAACATTTTTTCTGCACGCTTTTTTTACAAGAGAAGGAGACATCCTCTTTTCGATCGGTATATTTTCGTTTTATGAGGAAGGCATCCGCCAGGGACTGTTTATTTCTCTTCGCTTGCTGCTGCTCGTGTATTTCACGTCGCTTTTAACGCTGACAACGAGCCCGATTGACCTTACAGATGCATTAGAGCAAATGTTTTCCCCGCTCGAGCGCTTTAGGTTTCCCGCCTACGATGTGGCGATGATGATGTCGATTGCGATCCGGTTTATTCCTACGCTCCTGCAGGAAACAGAAAAAATTATTAAAGCCCAGACGGCCCGCGGCGCTGATTTTAACAAAGGCTCCATGCGGGACCGGATGCAGGCATTTGTTTCTCTTCTAGTGCCGTTATTTGTACGTGCCTTCCGCCGGGCGGAGGATTTGGCCTATGCTATGGAGGCCCGCGGCTATAACGGAGGAGAAGGGCGGACAAAGCTCCGTCTGCTCGTGTGGGGCTGGAGAGATACTTTATGCTGCGTTCTGATCGCGGCATTTGGAGTTATTTTATTGTTTTTACGCCAGTAAACGAAAGGAGGAAAGTCCAATGCCTAGAGTGAAAGCAACAGTAGCGTATGATGGTACGTTTTTTGAAGGCTGGCAGGTGCAGCCGGGCCGCCGGACGGTCCAGAGAGAAATCGAGGAGGCGCTCCAGAAAATGCACAAAGGTGTCCATGTGCCAATCCATGCTTCAGGCCGGACGGATTCAGGTGTGCATGCAAAAGGCCAGGTATTCCATTTTGATTCTCCGCTGCAGCTGCCGGAGCACAAATGGGGAAAGGCCCTTGAATCCTTTCTGTCAAAAGATATCCACGTCTGGCACTCCGCGTATGCCAATGAAGATTTCCACGCACGTTTTGACGCAGTGGAGAAAGAGTACCGGTACTGCGTGCTGCTGCGTAAGGAGCGTGACGTGTTTCGCCGAAATCATGCCTTTTATTACCCATATCCAACGGACGTTGAAGCTGTGCAGAAGGCAGTCCGCTACATTGAAGGGGAGCACGACTTTTCCTCCTTTTGCGCTGCCAATACCGACGTGAAGGAAAAAACCCGCACGGTATACAAAGCAGATGCTACGCTAGACGGGGAGGAGCTGTGGTTTACGTTCCGCGGGTCGGGCTTTTTATACAATATGATTCGCATTGCTGTAGGAACGCTTCTCGAAATAGGAAAGGGCAACCGTTCCCCTGAAGAAATGAAATCTATTATTGAAGCGAAGGAGCGGGCTGCTGCCGGTAACACGGCCCCCGGCCACGGTCTGTATCTTTGGAAGGTGAATTACTGACAGATGAAAGTATTTATCCAGGCCGGTTATAAAAAGCAGTAGTGGGTAGAAAATTAAGGGAGCTGAGGTTATGACGTTTGTAAGTTTTCTGTTCGTCCTGGTTTTTGCTGCTGTCCATGCTGCGGTTAAATTTGTCGGACGTATATCCAACGCAGGTCGCCGCAAGCTGATTTCGATTTCCGGTGGAGTAGCGATCGCTTACGTGTTTTCTATCACTCTGCCAAATTTGAGCACTTCTCAAAAGCAGATTGACAGCCAGACCAGTACTGCTTTTTTAGAAACGGTAAATAATGATGCTTACCTGGTGGCTATGGGAGGCCTGCTTTTAACCTATGCCCTTGAAAAGGTTGCTCATTCATTTCATCGGGAAGACAGCGTGAGGGATCGTCTTCGGAGCGGGAACCTCTACTTTTTAATTCCGCTTACATTTTATACATTGTTTAATGTTATCGTAGGCTACCTGCTGCTTCATGGCCAAATGGGCACAGCAAAGGAAACTGTCTTTTATTTCGCTGCCCTTTCGGTCTATCTGTTAACCTCAGATATCAGCATGCGCTCCATCAATCATCGTCTCTTTGATAAATTTGGCCGGTGGCTTTTAGTAGCGGGAGTTTTAGCAGGCTGGCTCTTTGGATTGCTCATTGATTTAAAGGACGAGTGGGTCTCAGTTATCTATGCGTTTATTTCCGGGGGTATTATTTATCAGGTAATGCAGGAAGAAATACCTCAGCACCGGAAGAGCACGTTCCGGTATTTTGCCGCAGGCTGCGCACTGTACACAGTACTCTGGCTGGTCGTGCGTTAACAGTCTTTAAGGCCAGCTGAAAGCGTAGCCGGCTACGGAAAAAATTGATTATAAAAAAACAACGTTTCCTGGTGTTTTAACATTGACATTTGGCCCCTATTATTATACGATGTTATTTGGCATTTCACGTCCCACTGCCCCGGGATACGGAATGATGAGCGTAAATATGACAAGTGATCGATGATATAATCGGCAGAGAATTGATTTAGGAGGGAAACAACTATGCGTACGACATACATGGCTAAGCCAGGCGACGTAAAACGCAAATGGTACGTAGTAGACGCACAAGGCCAGACACTCGGACGTCTTGCCAGTGAAGTCGCTGCAATCCTTCGCGGTAAAACAAAGCCACAATATACCCCGCACATTGACGTTGGGGATAACGTGATTATTGTTAATGCAGAAAAAATCCACTTAACCGGGAAAAAACTTTCTCAAAAGTATTATCACCGTCACAGCGGTTATCCGGGTGGACTGAGATCTACACGCGCAGACGACATGCGCCGTGAGAAACCAGAAAAAATGCTCGAAATTGCTATTAAAGGCATGCTTCCGAAAAATACTCTTGGCCGCGAACAAGGCAAGAAGTTATTCGTATACGAAGGCCCAGAGCACAAACACCACGCACAACAACCAGAAGAACTGCAGCTGCGCGGTTAAAATAAAAGGAGGGACTACATTTGGCACAAGTACAATATTACGGTACTGGACGCCGGAAAAACTCATCGGCTAGAGTTTTTCTTGAGCCAGGCGATGGAAAAATCACTGTAAACGACCGTGAACTCGACGAGTATTTCAACCTTGAAACATTGAAGCTTGTTGTAAAGCAGCCACTCGCTGCTACAGGCACGGAAGGTTCTTATGACATTAAAGTAACTGTAAGAGGCGGCGGTTTCACCGGCCAGGCTGGTGCTATTCGTCACGGAGTAGCGCGCGCTCTCTTGAAAGTAGACCCGGATTTCCGTCCTACACTGAAATCTGAAGGCTACCTGACTCGTGACGCACGTATGAAAGAACGTAAAAAATACGGTCTCAAATCAGCACGTCGTGCGCCACAGTTCTCGAAGCGTTAATTCATCTCTTTACCCGGAAACTCCTTCTGCATTCAGCAGAGGGGGTTTTCTTTTTGTATTGTTTGCTTGTATATAGAGAAAAACAGCAGGTTTTAGTTGTAAACGTTTGAAATATGCTTCTTAAAAACGGTATGCTAGATAAGGAATGTTTCCAATAGTTACAGCTATAGTCTAGAGAAGGAAGGTGTGCAATGTGATTACAGAAGAACAGGTGCGCGAAGCACTTCAGTCCATAGAAGATCCTGATCTGGGGAAGCCGATTGTTGAAACCGGCGGCATCCGCAGTATCAGTGTCAAAGATGACAGCAAAGTGCGTTTAAAAATAGCATTGGCAAAGACTGGTACTCCCGAACAAATGCAGATGCAGCAGCAGGTAGTGGATACGATCAAAGAGGCCGGGGCCGACTCAGTAGGACTCCGCTTTGAGACTCTTGAACCCGAAGAAGTAGAAAAAGCCGGAGGCCTAAAAGGGGAAGAAGGACCGAAGATTTTATCCGAGGATAACAAAACTCAGTTTATTACCATTGCAAGCGGTAAAGGCGGAGTTGGTAAATCTACGGTTACAGTAAATACAGCTGTGGCGCTGGCCCGTGCCGGAAAAAAAGTAGGTATTATTGACGCAGACATTTACGGCTTCAGCGTACCGGACATGATGGGCATTGAAGAACGGCCGAAAGTACAGGATGAACGGATCTATCCGGTAGAGCGTTTCGGCGTTAAAGTCATTTCGATGGGATTCTTTGTAGAGGATAACGCTCCGGTAGTATGGAGAGGCCCGATGCTCGGAAAAATGCTGAACAACTTCTTTAACGAAGTGGAGTGGGGAGACCTTGATTACCTGCTCTTGGATCTTCCGCCGGGTACAGGGGATGTGGCACTCGATGTTCACACTACCCTGCCGGAAAGTCAGGAAATTATCGTCACTACGCCGCACCCGACGGCAGCATTTGTAGCAGCCCGTGCCGGAGCAATGGCGATAAAAACCAATCACCGTGTATTGGGTATTATTGAAAACATGGCTTATTATGAAAGCCGCAGCGGTGAGAAAGAATATGTCTTTGGTGAGGGCGGGGCAGACCGCCTGTCTGATGAGTTAAAGGTTGGCATTCTTAGCCGCATTCCATTGGGACAGCCGCTTGAAGATGATAGTGTGTTTGCCCCATCTGTTTATCAGCCGGAACATCCAATCGGTGAGCTTTATGATGAATTGGCGTCAACTATTATGAACAAAGTGCCTGTTGAATAGCAGTCAATAAACAGAAGCCGCCCGCAGATATCTGCGGGCGGCTTTTTTCTATTTATTGTATTGGATGAGATTTTCCATCGGCTGCTGCAGAGATGGAACAGTATAAATATATTTAGAAGGAGAATCAGCTAAAGGGCCTATATGAATGCCTTCAATCCCGAGCAGAACGCCGGGCATTACATCATTCATTAAGTTATCCCCAATGACCATCGTTTCCTGGGGGCTCACCCGGTACTCCTCCAATAATTTTTCGTAATGATCTTTCGTTTCGGCTGGTTTGTTGGCAGAAGTAATTCTAGTGTAGGGAGGAAGCAGATCATGAAGGTTTAATTGCTGTAAAATAGATTCTGCATCTTCATCGTCGCTATTGGTAACTAACACCATCTGCTTGCCGTTAGATTGAAGCCATTGCAGGCCGGACCGAAGCGAAGGAGTCTGGGAAAGCTGGAAGGACTCAGATGACATATATGTTTTTGTTTCCACGTAAGCGGCGTAGGCTTCTTCTTTCGAAACTCCGAAATGTCTGGCAGTAGCATGGGGAGGCCACCATCCGTCCCCGATAGCTATTTTTCTGTCAAAGTCAAAAGAAAGGTTCTTATACTCTTCCGCCCAAACAGAAGGTTTTATTTCTCTCCCGCTCCAATTGACGACTCTTACTGGTTGGGTGGTGACCGGGTCGAGGTAGAGAATCCGGTCGTTTTCTGCATCATATGCTGTACCTATCTGCAGATCACGTTCACCGTTTTGAACAGCTTCGTACTCGGAGAAAAACGCAGGCCGGTCTTTGTCTGCAATAAAAGCAGCCAGCCGTTCAGCATAATAATCAAAGTGTTCAGTATCCTCATATAGAGTGCCATCCAGATCAAAAATCAATAATTCTTTATCATTCCAATGAATATCGGCCAACGTTCAATTCTCTCCTTTCTTCCATTACATACCACTAGAATAGCATAAAATCCGAAGCAGTTAGTAATCAGAATGCAAAGGAAAGGCCTATAAAAGGTCTTATGGAATGAATAGCTAATTATACGTTAATTTATTTCTGCATTTTTTAAAAGAAATTATAAAAAATTGTTGACCGCTTAGAGCCACGGTGATATATTTATACATGCGCTTCCGAGAGAGGCGAAAAAACAGCAGCCGGAAATAATATATTTCTTAAAAAGTTGTTGACTTTCACTTACCTACTTGGTATGATAGTAATTGTCGCTTTGAGCGGCAGATCGTTCTTTGAAAAGGAAAGACAAGCCAGAGCCCCAATCAAAAGCAACACATTTTTAGGGCATT
>NZ_JBQLIC010000011.1:0-62841 GCF_056034385.1 Marinococcus sp. LNHM3E3-2.2 | reverse complement strand
CTTTGCCAAGCATGGCGATATCGCCCCTTTTCTTTTTAGTATACGACCCTTCGGGGCGCTTGCCTACAAAAAAACTGTCGAGAAAGGAGACTTTCTCGACAGCCTGAGAGGGGGATTGAGATATCTCAATCCCCCTCTCTGTTTTTTATATTTCGTTTAAAATCTTGTACGCTTTGTCGGCATTC
Organism: Marinococcus sp. LNHM3E3-2.2; assembly: GCF_056034385.1. Lineage (NCBI taxonomy): Bacteria > Bacillati > Bacillota > Bacilli > Caryophanales > Bacillaceae > Marinococcus > Marinococcus sp. LNHM3E3-2.2. Next base: position 62,656 of record NZ_JBQLIC010000011.1, on the reverse strand, counting down.
ACCGAGATAACGCCTTCCTGTTTGATCACTTCTTCTTTTTTTAAGGTGCTTAAGACCGCGCTTGTGGTTTCCCTTGTCGAGCCAATCATGTTCGCAATATCGGCATGCGTTAATTTCATCTCAATAGACTGCCATTCATGGTACCGCTTGCCTTCTTTTTCACTCAACTTTAACAGGAGAAATAAAATCCGGTACCGGACATCGGATAACGCGATCTTTTCACTCATGGAATACGTTTCCTTCAGCCGATTGGATAAAATATTGATCAGCTTTAAAGCGATCTTCGGATGCCGCTCAATGAACGATTCAAACTCTTCCACATTAATGATGCACACATACGTATCTATCATGGCTTCGGCGTACACGTTTTCGTCTGTTAAAGCGATCGAGCTTGTTTCCCCAAAGATATTACCGCTAGTTAAAATATCAACCGTGAATTGTTTGCCTTCATGATTCATTCGATACAACCGAACCTGGCCCTGTTTCAATAAAAAAAGCGCCGGGATCGGTCGTTCCGGCGACACAATAATGGCCCCCTTTTGAATCGGACGCATTTCACTCATTTGATCAATCGTGCGCAGTTCTTCCTTTGTTAATTCTTCAAATAAACTGATTTGAGAAATCAGGGAAAGTTTGTCCATTGGGTTCTCCTTTCTTGATGGCAATACGGCCTCCGAGAAATAGCCGTTCCCTTATTAAATATCACTAGAAAAAAAAGACATATCATCTAATCGCAACGTTACCGTCGTTTCAATCCAAATGTCCCCTTACTTCGGGGATTCCCTTTTGATTTCATTATATCTCATGGTCATGAAAACTTTATCGGTTTCGTATAATTGATCACGTTCACTCCATGAGGAAGGATAGCCCCTCCGTTTGAATGATACTTATTGAACCTATCTCGATGATACGTGTTCAAATTTTCTGAGACTTGTTCTCGCCTATCCTCATCGGTTAGACGGCCATACTTTCTCTTGATGATAACCAAAGACCGCCCTCCTATTATTCCGGTCGTTGGACGTTCGCTTGCCGCCACGCCCCTCCCAGGGTTTCCGGGGTAACATCTCCTGGTTCTGCTTCCTGAAGATCAAAAACGTAGGTCTGTTCTTTCGGCAAGGCTTCCTCGCGCTCAGCATCTATCCCCAGGCGGACCGTGTAGGTGAGTTTGATCGGAACTTCTTCGACCGGGTACCAGATCGCTCCACCCCTCGTCTCCCCTACCAAAATGTCCCCGCCGGGCCACGTGCTCCACCTCTCATCTGGGGAGATCTGTTCGTCGGCCTCCGTGATCGTCATCTCTTCCGGGGGTAACCGACACAGCTACTTCTCCTTTATTCATGCTGATCATATCCACCACCACCGCTGTCATCGATGGACGCGAGGCATCCAGATATTCGTTCCGTATATCTTCCTCCGGGGTGACCTTGATCACACTCACCCGGCCAATATTCATATGGAGAGGGCCCACGGTTTCCTGCTGGCCCGTGCCGGTCTTTAGTACTTCCACTTTGCCCAAGTCCTCCATGTGGAAGCTGTTGTTCCTGGCAAGTGCCGTGACTTCTTTGTCCACGGTGTCCGCTGTCACCGGACTGGTAGAAAGATCCGGCGGATCCGATGGTGGTTCTTCGCTGCAAGCGCCTGCCAGCCAGGTTGGCGTGGTCGCGAGCATCAGTAATCCCTTTTTCATGTCTTATGTACTCCTTTGGGCCATGTTTGCTGTTTCTTACGTTGGCTGGCGCCCAACGCACCTTCCTTCTTCCCACCAAGAAAGGCCACCCTGATACTATCCGCGGGCTAACGGTTTGCCCGAGGGGACCGCTCAAAGGTGCCAACGTGGTTGGTGCTCACTGATGGGTCGGGGGACGCTCCTGGTGGAGCTTGATGACCAAGGAACCGGACGAAGACGTTTCTTGTTTCACCGCGTTGCTTTGCCTCAATTGCCAGACGGAATCGCTGATTTCTTTCGCATGGACGGGAAACGGCAGCATTTCCATGACTTGTCTCTTGAGTGTCGACAGAGGTAATGCATCCCCATCCGAAACCAGGCAGAAGATCACCGCCTGTTTAACGCTTTGCGTCCGCATTCGTCCGGCCTCCTTTCATTCGCTTCCTCGGTCGGTGATCTTCGGTCTGAAGGGCCGGAGCCAGTTCCTGGTGAAACTCGTCGGACGCCGCTCCGACATACAGGGTTTCCTCCTCCGCATTCCTCCCGGAGTGGTCTGTCACTTCCCAGAAATAAGCAGCGCCTTCATCTTGAAGGATCTGTAGATGAGATTCTACCAGAGGTTTCTGCTCCGGCAGTGTTGTCAGATACACTCGGTCCTGGTACATCAATGCTTGCAGGACATCCTGATGCAGTTGAGCAGAGAGGTAGCGAATCGCTCGTTGAATTTTATACTTTTGCAGGGAAATAACCATGGCATCTCCTTCTTTTCATGGATGTTGGTGATTAGCGCCGGGTCGCCATCGCCCGGTACTGTCTCGGCGTGTATCCGTAAATGGTCTTAAAGCACATCCCAAAATAGCTGGGACTCGAGAATTGGAGCTGCCGCGCAATCGTTTTGGCCGAATCGTTGGTGGTTTGCAGCAGCAACGCGGCGTGCTGGACCCGTTTGTAATTCACGTAATTGGGAATCGACATGCCCAGTTCTTCATTGACCAGTCGGGACAAATGACTCCGGGACACCTGCAGTTGATCGGTGAGATAAGCCATGGGCAGTTTTTTCGACAGGTGCTGTTCCACCAGGGAAATAAATTTGGAAATAAGAGGGTGGTGGTAGATAGGAATGTCCTGGTTCCACACCAGCTCGAGCATCACATTCACCAATACATCTATGCCTTCATAAAAATCCTCGTCCCGCTCCCATTCGTCCAGCACATTGATTAAAGCGACCGATGCCGCCAACGTATGCCGGTCATAGGAAAAAGCCTGGGCATGACGGTCCGTGAATCCTCCAACCAAAAAGAAATAATACTTCTTTAGAATCTGGAGGCGTTTATAGGCATCCGGTTCCAACGAAATAATTCGATAGATCGTGCCCAGTTCCTGTTTCGCTTCGCGTTTCTGGCTTCGAAAGATACGATCAAAAAACCGATTCTGAGCCATAAACAGCTCCACCAATTCGTCATTCTCCGCCCGTTCCAATTTTTTCAGTTCCTGTTCATAGAACAAGTGAAACCGGGGATGTGCTTTCGTTATCATGAGGAGGGCCCCCTTACCTTCTCTATCAAGGATTTTTTCTACCATACTACATGGGAGGTTTTCTTCTCTATTAATGAGATATCAATTTCTATTAATATTTGCTCATTTCTATCAAAAGGGCATCATCTTTTGTTAAAAAATTCCTCATTTTCTTTAAGAACTTTTGCTTGGCGCTATTCCTTCCCCGGTGGTTGGGTATCTTTGCTTCTGATTCATCAAGCCAGCCTGCCGACGCTTTAACTGTCGGCAGGCTGGTTTTCGTTTTTTGAAATTTGGAAGAAATTTTGTGGAATTTTTCTTTAATTTAGATGAACCCTCAAATGACAATGAGAAATCAAGCTAATCCAGATATCTACTTAACATAATCGCGATTATCAGCAGTTCCCAAATAAAAAGGAAGCAAAAACGCCTCTTTCCATGAGGGTGTTTGCTTCCTTTTTTTATGCCTTGTCGCTTTTTTTGTCTAGGGGCCAGAGGGCTTTCCTGGTTTAACATTGGTTTGCTCTTTCGTTTTTATTCGCGAGAAAGGAGCTTCTTGAATTTCTGTTGGAGCTCATCCGCCTGGTGTAAAGCCCTAACGTCGTTTAACACCTCTTTGGGCCGGCTGCCCTGACCAATGATGGCCCCCTCGTAGTGGAGGCCGATATAACGGCAAATGAGTTCGAACTGTTGGAGAAGCGGGGCGGACACTTCTTCGACTGGTTCATCATTGGCGGTCGTAATCACATAGACGTTTTTCCCTTTCAAACGTTCTTGAAAGGACCAGGCGGGATCATCCTTATACTGAGACCACCGGTCGAAAAACGCTTTAAGGGGGGCCGACATCCCAAACCAGTACAGTGGAGTTGCGAACACATAAATGTCATGATTTAAAAAATCCTCTAGCAGGGTCTCGTAGTGATCGGCCACAGGAGAAAACCCATGCCCTTCATGGCGCTGGTCAATGATCGGCTGGATGTCCCAATCCTGCAGGTAGACCCGGGTAACGCCCAGCCCTTCCGTCGCGCGGTCTGCCAACAAATCAGTATTTCCGTTCCGTCTGGAGCTTCCGTACAAGACCATGATACTTGGCACGTTACACCACTCCTTCCGATGATAAGGGAATCGTGGCCGTTACCAGCTCCGCAAATGCGCTGGCCGCTGGAGAACGCCACTGTTTCTTTTTGACGAGCATATGACTGTAAAGAGGGTCGAACGTTTCCTCGTGGTCGACAAGCCGTAGACGGCCACGGGAGATATCGTTTTCTACGGTCACCTTTGGCAAGAAGGAAAATCCCAGCCCACATTGCACCATCTGCTTGATAGCTTCAATGCTCCACAACTCCATGGGACGAAACACCGGGAGTTCGTGCTTGGCCATATACCGTTCAAACAGCGTCCGATAGCTGCATCCCTGTTCGTTGGTAATGAAACTGGTGTCGGATCCCCCCATCTTATAATCATTGAAATGACCTGGCCCCTCCGGGGGCCCGACAAGCACCATGGGCTCCTGCCCGAATGAATAATGCTCGCATCGTTCCAAGTGAACTTCCGGATACACCATAAAAGCAACATCGACCCGGCCGCTGAGCAAGTCCGTCTGATTTTTGCTGCAGGTGCCGTTGGTCAGGACCACTTCCACCTGAGGGTACTTCCGGGAATACGCTTGAATGACCGGTCCAAGTCGGGAAATAGTCAGCGACTCGGGAGCAGCAATTTTTAACACTCCCTGAACCTCCTGGGAGTGGTGCATCTGCGTCATCCGCTTGTGCGTCGCCAGCAGGTCTTCAGCCAAGGGAATGAGTTCTTCCCCGAGCGGGGTCAGTCGCAGCTGTTTATATTCATATAAAAAGACGGGACCGCCAATGGCTCGTTCGAGTGCCTGCATATGAGAAGTAATCGTGGACTGCGTATAACCGAGGACGGCTGCAGCTTCGGTATAGCTCCCTGTTTTTACAATGGTTTGAAACGTCAGAATGTGCCGGATTTCCATCGAGAGCTTCCTTTCTGGTTTTTTAATCGAAAAATTCGATAGTCGTTTTACTAATTTCAATTTTATGAATCGTCATAAGTACCATACAATAGAAAGGGCCAATGAGCAATCAAAAAGGAAGGGATCAAATGAATATCGCCGCATTTCTTTCATATATCATCGTTACTTCTATCACGCCTGAGCCGAGCAATATTTTAATGATGAATGAAGCACGAAAAGAAGGGTTTACCGGAGCGTGGCGATTCTCGAGTGGGATTTTAACCGGATTTGCACTCCTTGGCTTCCTCAGCGGTATTTTTACATCGACGTTGTATCAATGGATACCCATGATCGAACCGTACTTGAAGACGTTAGGAGCCGGTTATCTCTTATATCTAGCCTGGAAAGTGAGCCGCCCGTCCTCTTCCAGTACCACTGGCAAACCCGGCCGTTCATCGTTTTGGACCGGCGTGCTCGTCCAGCTTTTCAACATCAAAAGCATCTTATTCTTTTTAACGGTCATGAGTGCCTTTATTTTGCCACTCACGGGATCATTACTGGCAGTGCTTGGTTATATGATCATCACCATCGTTCTCGGATGGGGGGCCCTGCTCCTATGGTCGGTATTTGGGAGCATGTTTCAAGCGTTTTTCGCCACATACGATCGGCCGGTGCGGGTGGTGATGAGCGGTCTCCTCATCTATGCGGCCTTCGCTATTTTTCTCTAATACGTGGAGCTTTTCCTCAAAGGACAAATATTCTCGTCTATTTCTCCCTGCATCTTTTTCGTATTCAGTTTATCTATTCGTGATCTCATACTCCATGCATCTAAAACCCTCAACTTCTGGACAGTGCCCCGAACACCCCGTTTTGATATCGAAAACGGGGTGTTTTCCATCCTTACAGCTCTTCCAAAATCGAACAACCAATAACATGAGTGTGAATGATATTGTGGAAAGTCACAGGCGTTCCCCGTTCGACGATTTATGCTAAGCGAAAACGAGATTAACGATAGAATGAATCTTTCGAATGTATTAAAAAATGGTACTATTTTTCCTTTAAAAGCGTGTTGGATAAGAAGCAAAGCTGAATTCATACCTATGAAATCATTTGGTAATAATTTACGATTGAAGTACAAACTTTGAGGAAGGAATTTTAATGAATTGGGGGGTCATCATCCCATTTGGCAGTTTAATGTTTGTGGTCATTGGAGAAATACTTCGAGCCCATATGCTCTTTCGTCGGCTGGAGAAACGAGTCGACGAATGAGAGAAGCGATCAAACCAAGATCATACGGCGAATAAGGACTGTAAAACGTCATGAACGTTACTCCATTAGCAGCAAGGGAAAGAAAGTTACTTGAAGCCCATGAAGAAAAGAATTGAATATAGAGATATAAAAAAGGAGGCCCAAGACTCTCTCTTTTTGCTGTTTTATAGATTTTATTAGTGCTTATTATCCTAACAATGTGTAGTAACACCTATTAAACATAATTGCTCTTATCAGAAGTCTAGTTCTAAACAAACGTAAAACAACTTTGGAAATCGCCGCTTATTTGGCACAGTCTTTTCGCTTAACATAATAACGACTATCTGTCATTTTCCATCTAAAAAGCTTCCTGGCTTTATTGATACAACAGATACAGAGCGATTCCGATCAGTCCGACCGCGATCAGCCGGGACGTATCTATGGGAATCTCCGGAGTCCCAAAAGCACCGAAATGATCAAGAAACAGTCCTAAAAGGAGTTGACCAGCAATACCGGCGGTTATGGCTGCCGAAGCGCCAATCCTTGGTACTGCCAGAATGATACAAACAATATAAAAAGCGCCCAGTCCTCCCACCATCCATTTCCATAAGGGCAGCGACGGAAACGCTGGCGGAAAGCCCTGAACCAATGTGCTCGCCAACAAAAACACTGTACCAACAGCATAGGCGACCAATGCGGCTGGCAAACTTCCCATTTTGGCTCCGATTTCTCCATTGACGCCCGCTTGAAAAGCCAGAGCAGCCCCTCCCGCAAAGCTTAAAATCATAAAAAACCACGCCATCCCTGAGTCATCTCCTTTAATATGTTAATGTCTGTTCTTCATTCATCTACGCTTGTCGAAACGTGGACTACATTCTATACTAAAGAACAACACCAACCATGAAAAATGAATGCTTATGAGATCTGCCCATCATTTTTACTAATAGGAGAAGGTAGCATGGAACTACGTGATTTGAAGATTTTTCTCTCCGTGGCTCAAAGCCGCAGCCTTTCCCGGGCGGCTCAAACGCTTGGATACGTTCAGTCCAACGTCAGTGCCCGCATTGGCCGCTTAGAGGAAGAATTGCAGACAACATTGCTGTATCGGCATGCCAAAGGGGTTCATCTCACCCCAGACGGAGACAAGCTGTGGACCTATGCCCGCCAATTTGTGCAGTTGGAGCAGGACATGCTGGAAGAGATGGCTGCACGGCCAACTATGGAAGGAAAATTACGTCTTGGGTCCATTGAATCAACTGCCTCCACACACATGCCTGCCGCTCTACAGCAGCTTATGACCGAGCACCCCCGTCTCCAAGTCTCACTAACCATTAGTGAAACCAAGAACCTGGCCCAACAGGTGTTAGCATATGACCTCGATGGCGCTTTTGTAGTGGGAAGCATCGATCACCCGGACGTGTCCAGCGTGCCGGTGCTTCAGGAATCATTAGTACTGATCACAACGCTGGGGCTTTCGGTGCCCATGATCCAAAAACCCGGGCACGCCCCGACGCTGTTAGTATTAAAAGAAGGATGCATCTATCGACAAACGCTGCTCGAATGGATGCACAACCACCAGTTCTCTGCTCCGAAAATCATGGAGTGTGCCAGCTTAGATACCATTATCGAACTCACGAAAGCTGGCATCGGTGTCTCCCTTCTTTCCCAATCGTACCTTCAACGCCGGAATCGAACCCAGGGCATCGCCACGCACACCCTCGAATCACCGTATCAGGCAGCAACGACATGGTTTATCTACCGAAACGATAATCTACAGCAACGTTCGCTCCGTGCCTTTCTTGACACCTTTGCCAGGCAACCCTAATCCAGTTTTTACTGGCAGACAGATAACCGTGACAGGAAGATCTCCATTTATATCTACGCCTTTTTCTTTTAAAGGATGTGTGAATAAAAAATGCCTGAAGACATATATATCTTCAGCCATTCATGATTTTCTTAGCTTTTCCATTATTGCGCTTATCTTTTTGTAGTCTAAATGCCGCCCAGTTACTGTTCAATCACTTACTTAGCCAATAAACAAAACTGTTTTCTGTATGATTAACACGAGATTCAGACGGGCTTTTATTATTGAAGCAGTTTAAACGGTGAACGAAAAACCTTTCAACATAAATACTCATTCCGGTAAAATATTCGCAGAAAAGATGATAACAAATAAACTCATGAAAATCCTTCGCCTTAAGTTCGAAGAGCCTTTACTGGTAATTCACCACGGCCGGGGCAGGATCCAGCTGGATGACCTCTTCAGGACTCATCACCGGTTCATCTTTATCATAAAACACTTTAAAACCACCGTATTGCACAGCTTCATTGCGCACCAGGTCTCTGTATTTAGCCATTTTCACAGCAGACCCTCCCCACCCATCAAAGTTTAAAGCCACTTCTACATGATCAGTCGGCTGAATGGCTTCCTTGTTCGCCAGCGCTGCATCGGTAAACTGGTGAACGAGAACCATTTTGTCCGGAAGGTTGTTCTTCTCCACCATTTTCGTAAGGTAGTCCACGGCTTTTTGAATCTCCGCTCCGTCGACCTGGCCAAGGTCCACCCCCGGCGTTTCTCCTTCATCCACATGGAATTCAGTATCAATGGCAAGTTGAACATAAGGAAGCTTCAGCCACTTTTCCAGGGATTTCACCTGGTTTAACACCGAGTCCTTACCCAACTGGACATCGAGCATCAATAAAGCATCATTCTCTTTGGCAAGCTTGGCATACTTGTCTATCTGCTCCGGTGAAGTCATGCGAACGTAGTTTCCGTCCGAACCGGGATCCCGATCGGCAGCGGTCGCTATGAGTTCAATAGTGGGAACAGCTGGGCGAGATGGATCAGCGTTGGAATAAGCCTGGGCCTGTTCCTTTAATTTTTCCATTAAAGCGTCAGGCTCCATTTCCCCGAGTATTCCCATATTGGCGGAGTCGGGATGACCATAATACGTAACTAGCCGATGTTCCTTCAATGGTCCATCCGTTTGATCCTGGACGCCTTTGATTAGTGTTTCTCCAAACGGAACCAGCCTTGTACTTTCTCCTGTTCCTGCTTCAGATTCAGGCATCGCTTCCAATTCTTCCTGCTCCAGTTGATCCTTTAATGGGAGGCTGTCACTCTCTGGTTCTACGGGCTTGTATACCTGCCCAGGCTTTGTTTCTTCTGCTTTTTCCTGTGGTCCCTCAGCTTCTGTCTCCTCTGTTTCATCGCTCTCTTCATTGGCAGTTGAACGAGAAGACTCATCCGTAGAGGAGGAATGTGAAATCATCTCCGGCTCTCGCTGTATAAAAATGAGAGCCGCTACGACAAGTATTACCGTCAGCCCGATCATTAGAAGCTCTTTTCCTATCAGCAGTTTTCGTTTCATATATTCATCCTTCTTCCAGTTATCTACTGTAACTTATTGCCAGCGTTTCATGATTATCGTACTACTTCCACCTACCTTTTACAATTAATAGTAAAAAAATGTTTGGCATCAGAAGCGCGGGCGGTTCCGTCTCCGAAACGCAAGCAGCACCTGGGCAACTCCTGCCAGGATCGGCAGCTCGATCAACGGACCAATCACCAGAGCCAGGGCTACCAGCGGCTGATCTGGAAAAGCGGTGACTGCAATCGCCAGGGCCACTGGAGAATTCCGTGCCACTGTGGTTAATGTCAGGCTGGCCGTTTCTTCGTAAGAAAACCGCAGGGCCCGGCTGGTCATTTGGGCGACCGTCACATTGATGCCAAAAAACAGGAGAATCGGCAGCACGAGAATGGTAATAACGCTCAAGTTATTTAAGAGCGCCGAACCCTGAGAGGCAAACATCGCGGCTACCGCCAGGGCCAGAAAGAAAATCTGGGCCCGTGAAAAGAATGGAAGCAGCCTGTGTTCAAGAAATTTGGGCTGCCGGCGCCAAAGATACTTGGTTCCCTGAGCCAGCAGAAACGGAAGCAGCAGCACGAGCAGGACACTTTCGATGATCGTCGGCAGTGCCACCGTTTCGATCGTTCCGGCGAACAAGAAGAGATATAACGGCAGCAGCAGGAACTGCAGGACAAGGTTCAGGGGAAGAATCGACGTCGATAATGCGAGATTGCCTTTAGCTATAGATGTAAAGACAAGATACCAATCAGTACAGGGCGTTACCATCAACATAATAAATCCGAGCCATAAGGCCGGATGATCAGTCAGAAACAAGGCGCCAAGACCCCAGGCAAGCAGCGGGGTCCAGATAAAATTGATCCCCAGGCTCACACCGAGAAAGACCCGATGCGTAAAGGCCCTATGCAGATCCTTTAACGGAATAGATAAAAACAAGCCATACAGCATCAGCAGCAAAAAAGGAACAATCAGTACCTCCGCGTGGGCACCGATCACTCTCACCTGGCCCAGAGCCAGGCCTGTGCCTACCGCCATGATAATTAGGAGCGTTTGATATTTTTCGATAATATTCACGGCTTCCTCCTTTCCATGGATGCCGGTAAGCCTGATAAGTTTCGTCCCTCTATCATACCAAACAGGCACCTCCCAGTCGTTGTCAGAATCCTGAATGTTCTTCTCATAAAAATTTTTCTTCGAAATATCAATTCAAATAACCGTATTTAGAAGAGACGGTAGATATTTTAATCGGTAACATGTGCTCTAAAAAAAGCCCCGCATCCCTTGTTAAAGAGATACGAGGCTGCTTCTTGCTTCCGCTTTTTTGTTGTTTAATTAGAACATAGGACCCGTAAAATAAATTGGGAGACGCGCATTTTTTCTGCTATTTAAAATCAGCTGCATACTCTTCGTATTCAGTGCCTTCCAGTTCATCGGCCGCAATAAAATCCATGGCTGCGGAATTCATGCAGTATCTAAGGCCTGTAGGCTCAGGTCCGTCCTGAAACACATGCCCTAAATGGGAGTCTGCATGCTTGCTGCGCACTTCCACACTCGTGCCTAGAATGCCACCGTCTTCTTCATACGTAATATTACCCAGCTCCAGAGGCTTCGTGAAGCTCGGCCAGCCTGTACCGGAGTCATACTGATCGCGCGTGCTGAATAGCGGCTCCCCGGAGACGATATCAACGTATATTCCCTCTTTCTCGTTATCATGGTAGGCATTATCGTAAGCAGGCTCTGTTCCGTCTTCCTGCGTCACCTCATACTGCATGCTGTTCAGTTCAGACACGGCCGCTTCTTTATCCTCTACGACAAACGGGGAATCTGTGCTTACTTCGTACTCTTTATCCTCTCCCCATACCTCATCTAAATAGGCATCACGTCCGGAGTTGCTGCGGTAATATTCGTACCTTCCCGGGTTTTTCTTATAATAATCCTGATGGTAGGCCTCTGCTTCGTAAAACATATCGTATTCTTCAATGGACGTCACAATCTCTCCATCAAACCGTCCGGAGTTCTCCATCTCTATTAATGACGCTTCCGCTGCCTGCCGCTGGGCCTCGTCATGATAAAATACAGCCGATAAATACGGCTCTCCTTTATCCACGAACTGTCCTTCATCATCCGTCGGATCAATTTGGCGCCAGAAAATCTGCAGAAGGTCTTCGTAGCTGATTTTTTCAGGATCATACGTAATTTGAACCGCTTCCTGATGACCCGTTTCTTTGTTCGACACTTCGTCATACGTAGGATTTTCTTCCTCGCCGCCCGTATAGCCGGAAATCACGCTGACGACGCCGGGCTGGGATTCAAACGGCGGCTCCATGCACCAGAAGCACCCCCCGGCAAATGTAGCCTGCTCCATTCCTTCTAAATCCCCCTGCAGCTCCGTTTGTTCCGTCGCGACCACTTCTTCATATTCCGAGGCCGTAAACGCCTGATACAAATACCAGCCGCCGGCCAGAAGAAGAACTGCCGTTATACTAAAAAACCACCGTTTTTTATTCATATAGCTCCCCTTTAGTTTCTTTCCTTTCATTATAAGGAAAAGAAAGCAGATTTAACATCATTACAACTTATCCGTATTCAGCAATACTTTAGAGCCGCTGGGGTATAAACAAAATTTTAAAGACCCGGACTTTTGAAAAAGACCGGGCCTTTAAATAGATGGTAAAATTAGGTATTAACAGCAAGGACATCATTAACACAAGCATAAGGGGGCGACAGATCATGACATTTATAGCGCAGTATGGATTCTTTTTTGCGATATTGATTGTTATTGGCGCCATCATATTTTTCAGCTATCTATTGCCGAAGACAGAGAGATTTGTTCATGCTTTGACTGCTTTATTAGTATTTGGAGGAATAGGAATTATTATTTATAGTTTTCTCAGGCCAGATGATCCTTTTACAGGCATTGCTTATGCAGTTTTAACATTTTTTATCTGGTTAGGTACGGGGCTGGGATGGATAGGAATCGCTATTTATGAAATGATAAAGGAATGAAAGAAGGGATATTTTATTAATTAACGGCCATCCTTTAACTCTTATTTTCATTCGTTTTTTTGCCCCAGTCATAGAGAAATATTGCGGAAGCTATACTGCCCAGGACGTAAAAAATAGCCATATATGCTTCTCCTTTTTATCAACAAAATTGTCATTCAAGTCATAAGGATTTCCTTCTTAATTTACCAGCGAGAGTAATACCACTCCTACAATCATACCAAAAAGAAAATATACCAGAAATCGCACATACTTATTTTTCATGTTTAACTGCCTCCTCGAAAATGTCTAATACAGCCACACTATAAAAATGTCTCACGACTCAATGGTCGCTTTTTTTCTTTTTTTCTGGTCTATCCAAATAATAATTGTCGATATAAGTAATACAGCTACCAGTCCATTAAAAAGCCAGAAAGGTATAGTAATAACATCTATAAAATCCAATCCCACTAATACAAGAACTACAATGCAAAATATCTGATGGCATATTGTCATAATCTTCATTTCGTATCTCCTTTTTGCTGATATGAAATTTCTCATTTCATTTATCCGATTTTCAAGCTTATGTATTTTACATTCGATTGATACTTTTCGACGGCGATAATAAATAAAAGAATTGCTATTGTAATTGTATTCATGCTATCTCTTCGTATAGTCTCCTTTTCCCGTCTTATTTCATATTATAGATTAATGAAACATCACTGCACAGAAATCTCAACCTTCTTCTCCGATTTTTATCATCACACTACCTTTAGTGTATTGAAAAAATATAATTGTTTTTACTCTTGAAAAATGAGATTGGCGTTGCCGTCTATCTTTTTATTTATAATGGCTTGCCTATTATATTTTCACATCAAAGCTGGTCACATACACTGCATGGCCGGAAATACTCACTTCAATCTTATCCTGATGTTTTACGACCTGCACGTGAACCCTTCCATCTTTATTCATTTCCTGTCCCTGCTCTACGGTAAGTTGTAGAGGCGATTGAAAATGCTCATCAATAAACGCCGCCCAATAAGCTCCCATAACTCCGGAGGCTGTTCCTGTGACAGGGTCTTCCACGGTTCCCGAGTACGGGGAGGAAAAGTGCCTCGCATGCATATCCGCCGCTTTATCATAAGTTTCCAGGCAAAACGGATGAATGGATGCTTTCGGCATTTTTGTGAGAACCGATGGAAATGCTGAATTATCAGGTCTCATTTTTTCAAAGCTTTTTAAATTAGCGATCGGCACCAGCAGCGTCCAAGTTCCAGTATTTCCATAGACGATAGGCATATCAGCTTGAATATCATTTTCCTGTAATCCTATCGAAGCGGCCAGAGAAGCCCGGGAACTATGAAACATTTCCAACTTTGGCGGCGCCTGGGTCATTGTCATTGTGCGCTGTTGATGGGCAGACGTTTGTATTGTGACGGTGATAATTCCAGCATTCGTCTCCACCGTGATACGTTCTTTATTACCAAGCAGTCCTTTGTTTTTTAATGCATAAGCCGAAGCCATCGTAGCGTGGCCGCACAAATTCATTTCGTGGCCCGGTGTAAAAAAGCGCAGACGTATATCTGCTGATTCGGAAGATAATACAAAGGCCGTTTCGTTAAACCCAACCTGATACGCCACCGCCTGCATTTCTTTTTCTGTCACGTTGTCTCCGTCAAAAACAACGCCTGCTGGGTTCCCTTTATGCGGAATTTCACTGAAAGCATCATAATGATACACACGGATGTTCTGCATTGTTCTCCACTCCCCCGATTAACTTTTCCAAGACTTCATGTATATTCCTCCCCGGGGAAAGATGTTTTCAGATGTTCATTTTACTTTATCTTCTCTCTATGATACTTTTTTACAATAAATAGGAAAAGAGAGAAAAACTTTTTCCTATTTTTCTTCAGATAAAAGGAGGATCTCAGATGAACGGGCACATTCATCATATTGAGCTTTATGTATCTGACCTCGAACAATCGAAGGCCTTTTGGCAGTGGCTGCTGGAAGACCTTGGCTATCACGTCTTTCAGCAATGGCCGGATGGGATCAGTTTTAAATTGGATTTCTCCTACATCGTATTTGTTCAGACGGAAGATCGTTTTCTGGACATTTCTTATCACCGGCGCCGGACAGGATTGAACCATATTGCTTTCCATGCCCGGTCGAAATCGCATGTGGATCAAATGACCAGGCAGCTGCGAGCAGCGGATATCCCAATTCTTTATGAAGACCTGCATCCCTTTGCCGGGGGAAACAATCACTACGCCCTCTATTTTGAAGACCCGGACCGTATTAAAGTAGAGCTCGTAGCTCCAGCAGAAAGCTGAATCTCACCGACAATAAAGGATTTCGGACTTCACCTGTAAAATAGCTTCCCATAAAAAAAGAACTCCCAATTTTATCCGGAGTTCTCCAAACCAGTTCAGGAAGCTTTATCCGGTTTATCAGCATTTTTACTTTTACCCTTTGTTTCAATATCTTTTTCCTCCCGGAGTGCTTTAAACAGCGAGTACACCATCAGTATCATTACGAGAGAAAACGGGAGCGCCGATATAATCATGACGTTCTGCAGCGCATCGATCCCTCCGGAATACAGCAGCACGGCCGCTGTAGCAGAAAGCATGAGTCCCCAGATGAACTTCACTACAGCCGAAGGATTCATTGCTCCGTTGGAGGTCTGCATACCAAGCACAAAGGTGGCAGAATCTGCTGAAGTAATAAAGAATGAAACAATTAGCAGTAGTGCAATGACGGACATGACTGTGCTGAGCGGGTATTGATCAAACACGCCAAAAATCGCTTCTTCAGGAGCCAGCGAAGCAATGTCTGCCATGCCGGTGCTTTGTACGTTCAATGTGGCTCCGCCAAACAGCGAGAACCAGATAAAGCTGACAATTGACGGCACCAGAATGACGCCGATAGTGAATTCCTTCAGAGTGCGTCCTCTCGACACACGGGCAATAAATATTCCTATAAAAGGCGTCCATGAGATCCACCAGGCCCAGTAGAAGATGGTCCACGCATTAATCCACTCTCTTGTACTTTCAGATGTCGGCGCGATCCGAAAGCTCATTTGCGGAAGCGTCTGTATATACGTACCAAGTGTATTCGTGAACAAATTCATGGAAAATAACGTTGGCCCGATAAAAAGCATTAAAATAAACAGAATGATTGTTAAATAGATGTTTGCATTACTTAAGGATTTAATTCCTTTATTTAAGCCGGTATACGCCGATACTAAAAACATTGCAGTAATAACGACAATAACAATCAGCTGCATCGTGTAATTATTCGGTGTGCCAAACAAGTAGGACATACCGCCGGAAACCTGGGTCACGCCAAGCCCGAGGACGGTAGCAATCCCCGATACTGTAGTAATCAGGGCAATAATATCCACCACTTTTCCACCGATGCCTTTTTCGTTCATAATCGGGCTGAGCATGGCGCTTACCATGCCCGGGGCGCCCCGACGGAATGTAAAGTAGGCAAAACAGATGCCGGTAACACCGTAGATAGCCCAAGGGTGTATTCCCCAGTGCAGGAACATGTAGCGCATAGAATCGACAAGGGCCTGGTCCGTTCCGACCTCTGCTTCCGGGGCGTTCGTTGCGTAGTGGGATACTGTCTCCGCCCCGCTCCAAAACACTAGTCCTACTCCCATCCCCGAGCTGAACAGCATCGCAAACCAGGTCGGATAGCTGTATTCCGGCCGGTCCTCCGGCCTCCCAAGACGAATGTTTCCATACCTGCTGAAAATAAAGTAAACACATAATAGTACAAATGCTGACACAAGTAAAAGATAATACCATCCAAAATGAGTCGATACAAATGATCTTACTGCAGAGCTTGCGTTAAAAAACGATTGTGGAATTGCGACTCCGACAACCGCCATAATAAGCAGTATTACCAGGGCTCCGTAAAATACAAAGCCTACTCTTGGTTTTTGATTATCCACGGCGGGGCTCCTTCCTTTTTAAACAGCGGCTGAGATCCAGAACTGATCGCCCCGGACACCTATCGTTTAAAGCTAAATAAGTGATACCCGCCGCAATTGCTGTGTAAACCCGCCTTATATCTTCAGATCTAATCGAAAAATCAAAAACCGCTGAAAATTAGCAATTCTGGATACTTTCTATTTTTGTATTTTTTCCTTAATTTCCATTTATAAAAATGGGCTTCCGTATTTTTCAGTGTATTCGTAATAGCCGTAGCGGTACATATACATTGTCTTTTCAATTTCCTCCGCCGCAGCAAAATTAATCATGTGCAAAACCAGTTCAGTGAACTCTATGGGGGCTGTGCCATTCGCAGTTACCAGGTTTTTATCTTTAACAGCCTGCTCTTCCATAAACTCTGCATCCGGATGATAGTTTTCGTAGTCCTGCCAGAAGTAAGCCGAATTGCCGGTATGGCTGAAATGATTTAAAAATCCATTCCTTGCTAAATAATCTACCGCTCCGCATATGGCACCGACCGGAATATTTTTAGTGATCGCTTTGTCCACTAAATTAAAAATATCATCGCTTTCAACGTCCCATTTGTTGCCGCCTATTAATACGAGCAAATCGAAATCCGGATGGTGGTTGATTTTATAATCCACCGCTGTTTTAAAGCCTCCGATAGATGTAACCTGGTCATGCAGAGAAATTGTACTAACCGCCCACTCCTTACCCTCATTCAATGTAGCCGACAGGTAAGCGGCTTCCCAGTCAGCATACTCATCTAAAAGCAGAAACAATGCTCGTTTCACAGCAAATTCCTCCAAGCTGATTTTTGTTATAACTTTACATAGGCCGGCTGCAGCCTAACTGAACAATGCTCACTCTGCCTCAATCCATGCCGGGTTCCAGACAATTTCCCACAGATGGCCATCCGGGTCCTGGAAATGTCCGGAGTACCCTCCCCAGAATGCATCATGTGCTGGGTCTGTGATAAAGGCACCTGCACGTTCCGCTTTCCCCATAATCTCGTCCACCTCCGCTTTACTATTCACGTTGTGACCGAGAGTGAATTCCGCAGGATTTGGCTGGTTGGCCTTTATACCAGCTTCATGCGCAATATTTTTACGATTCCAAATGGCAAGCTTCAGCCCTGCCTGCAGATCAAAAAAGGCTACTGCTCCGTGATCGAACTCCTCCCCTACAATCCCTTCAGTAGGAAACCCCAGCCCATCACGATAAAAGCGCAGCGATTTTTGTAAATCCTGCACTCCAATAGTAATCACAGACACATTTGGCTTCATAAAATCATCTCCTTGTAAAAATAAAATCATCTAATTGCCGGAAAGATTCATTGGTCCAAACGCCTAATAAGACGTGCCGGGTTTCCGCCCACAAGCGTACGGGCAGAAACGTCTTTGGTAACGACTGCTCCCGAAGCGATAACTGCGCCGTCTTCAATGCGAACGCCGGGATTAATGATGGCTCCTCCCCCGATCCACACATTATGTCCGATCGTCACAGGCGTTCCGTATTCCTGGAGCGTCGCGCGGGAGGCTTCCTCCATCGGATGATTTACGGTATATATGTGCACGCCCGGCCCCAGCATCACTCCGTCACCGAATGTAATTGGCGCCTCATCGAGCATAACGCAGTTGAAATTGGCGAAAAAACGGGCACCAAGATGAATATTATAACCATAGTCACACCAGAACGGCGCACTAATCCGGGCTTCTTCCCCCATTGTGCCTACGATTTCCTGTAGCAGCTGATTGCTTCTTTCTTTCTCCCGGACACTGGTGGAGTTATACTCTTCAAGCAGCAGCTTCGCCTGCAGCCGCTCCGATGCAAGTTCAGGGTCGTGCGGTAAAAACAGCTCTCCATTCATCATTTTTTGCTTTTCACTTTTCATTCGGACACCTCTTTTATTTTCGCCTCTTAAGCCTTGAACACTTCTATACGCCCACTATACCACTGTTCGTTTAGTCTGGGATATTTGTTTTACGGAATGTTCCAGAAATTTCTTTTTCTTTTTAATACACATGTATTAAAAAGATGGTATACTTACATTACTTTCTAAATACCGGGGTGTACTATGCCAAAACTCATTGACCACGAAAAGAAAAAAGAGCAGATTATTGAATATGCCTGGCAGTCCATTGTGAACAGCGGGGCGAAAGGCGCGACGGTAAGAAATATCGCAAAGCTCGCTGACATGACGCCGGGGCAGATCCGCTACTACTATCCTACCCACAGCTCGCTGCTCGATGCAGTCATGAAAAAAGTAAATCATAAAGTTGCCCAAAGAATTCAGGAGATTTTCGGGCAGGAAAATGTCACCGAAAAGGAACGGGTCATTCAGGCGATACTCGCGGTCCTCCCTTTGGATGATGACCGCTATGCGGATATGGAGGTATGGATGGCGTTCCAGTACGAAATCCATGCAGCAGGAACGAATTTCATGGGAGATGAGATACGAATGCTCATTCAAAAAACCTTACAGTATTTGAAAGAAAAACAAATGCTGCAGGAGGACCTGCCTGTCGAGCTCACTACCATGCGTGCTCACGCCCTCGTTGACGGCCTGGCCCTGCATAAATGGTTAACCCCTGACCGCATAGATAATAATAATATTATTAAACTGATTCGCGAAGAAGTCTATTCCTGGCTTAAGGAGGAGCATAGATGAATTTCATACTGCTGTTGATTATTGGGATCGAAATAGCCTTCTGGTTGGTTATTGCCGCCGGGTTAATTATTCGTTACGTGTTTCAAATGCCTAGACTCGGGTTATTCTTTCTCGCCTTAACTCCCGTCCTGGACCTGGTGCTGCTGGCTGCGGCCTCCGTGGATCTTATGGGCGGGGCAATAGCTACCACGGCTCATGCCATTGCTGCCATTTATATTGCGGTATCCATTGTTTTTGGAAAGCAGATGATCCGCTGGGCCGACGAACGGTTCAAGTATTATATTATGAGGCAGGGCGACAAGCCGTTCAGGCTCTACGGCTATGCCTACTCCCGGAAATACTTTAAGGACTGGGTCAAACACGTATTGGCATATGCGCTGGGAACAGGGATGCTGTGGGGAGTTATTTTTGTCGTTAATAACGCAGACAGAACTGAAGCATTGAGCGGCACGATTAAATTATGGTCTCTCATCGTAGTGATCGATTTAGTTATCTCCATTACGTACTTTATATGGCCGCGCGAGGCGAAATATAAAGAAGAAATTCAAGAGTAACACGCCCGGGAACATCTTTAGTGCGATTGATATTTGAATATGATCGTCGCATAACCTACTACAGAAGCGGCGAGAAACAGTGTATGATAACCAAACGCACCAGCGACGATTCCGGAAAAAATGGATCCTGCCGCCTGCCCCAGGGCAAGCATTAAAAACGGCAGCCCCAGCCCAATGGAGGGATTCGTCCGGAATACTGAAACGCCCCACACAATTAGGACCCCGGTAATGAAAACATACGAACTCCCAAACAGAAACGGGGACAAAAAACCAACCACGGGACTGCCGGGCCAGCTGCCGAGAAGCAGAGACGCAGTGGACAGCGTTACTACTGAAAGCCTGAAGGCGTTCCAAATGCCAAACCGGTTAATAAAGATGCCGGCGGTACCGCCCAATAAACCTGACAAACCGATGATTACCCAGAGCCAGTCTCCGAGGTAGCCAGGTACGCCCTCCAAATTTACGATAAAATCTCTCGAAAAGGTCCAGTATGCCGCAGAAGAGATGCCCAGAAGCAGCGAGGCCACGATCAGCTGGACAGACTGCTTCCACTCCTGCTTCACAAAGCCAGCCGATCTCTTTTTTTCAATTGCCGGCTCGTGAGGCAGTACTTTGTAGTTGGCAGCCAGCACGATTACGGCGATAACCATAAAGATCACATACGTCTCCCTCCAGCTGTCCACCATCATAATCGCGATGGCACCGGTGAATGCCGTTCCGATGCTTGTACCGGAATTGATCCAGGCATTCGCCTGGTTCTGCTCCCTGGCTTCTACCGTCGTATTTACAATACTGGCATATGGCGGGGACGATAAGCCCGTACTCATCCCTGCTAAAAATATCCCCGCCCCAAGCCCGATCGGAGTCAAAGAAACGGAGATAACGCCAAGGCCAATAATCGACAACAGTCCCGCTGCCACCAGCATCAGCCTCGAAGTCACCTTCCCGGAAAACATCATCGCTGCTACTATCGCTATACAGTACGCCACATAGGACATAGAAGAAATGATTCCACTCGTGGATTGGGTCATATTGATTGCTTCATTAATATAGGGAAGCATCAGTCCGTAGCTGAAACGGGACAGCCCGTAGGTCACCGCAATCATCGGCAGTCCCGCAAGGATTAATTTATTCGCATTCATAGTTATTCGCCCCTTCTTATTTATTGATCGTTCATTCAATAAACGGTGAAAAAATAAGAGCCGTCAAATAACGATGCTCTCTTATCATGTTTATTCATGGGCCGTCTGCATGTTTTTTGCCAAATCGAATGCCGATTTTTCTATTTCTTCCATCTCCAGAATTTGAGCCATGGACGTAATTCCTTCCAGTATCATGAACAGCTTCATTCCTAGCGTTTTGGAATTATTAAAAGGTTTGATGTCGCGCTCAATTTTATTTAATAGGTTGGTTTTATGGTCCTTACTCATAGCAGTAATCTCTTCGTTGACTCCCTCATATTCCTGTTTTGCTCTTAAAAACAAACATCCATTAAAGCCGTCCGTTTTCATCCAGTCCACATGGGCCTGAATCAGTGATTCTGCGTATATGGTGAAACTATTTGCTCCCTCCGTTTTTTCTTTTATAAAGTCGAAATAACGCATTTCCCTGCGCTTTAATATTTCTATAATCAACACTTCTTTAGACTTAAAATGATAATACATCGTCATCGGCGCCACTCCGACTTCATTTAATATACTTTTGACCCCGACAGCATGAAACCCGTTCTGATAAAAAAGATCTTCTGCGGTGTTCAATATAACCTCTTTTTTCGATGCCGCTTTCATAAATCGTTCCCCCTTTTTTATTTATTGAACGTTCATTATAATAAATCATAACATATTCTATCGCGAAATGTTACTTTATTGTTTTTTCTTTCTAATTTTTTCTGCCGTCTCATTTAAGAATTCATCTATATTATATTCTTTGTAATCATCCCGAATTTCAGCAATGACTATGCTTCTCGCTTCCTGTTCTGTTTTTCCTTCCTTCATTAAATCCAGCAGTTTAACATTATACGCAGCTTTGTAGTCTTCTTCACCTTCGGAAATATTTTCCGCATCCCCGCCCCAGATAATACCGACAATTTCTTCTAAAAACTCCCGATATTCCATATCGCTACCCCTTTTCGGATAATATTTTATAATTCAATTATACTTTACCCTTTCAAATGCAAGTTGAAGAAAATTCTAGAAAGTAAAAACTAAAAACTTTCTTCATGTTCGTCTTTTGATGAGAGTTTTATAAGGGAATAGCGGTATTACCACTAAGAAGAACGGAATGTCAGTATACTTTTGATATAGCCATACACACAGGAAATGAGTCCTGTAATCTGGAGGTGCAGCTGATGAAAGTTCTTTCTTTTATTATGTTTTTCATTATTATATTAATTCTCGAAAAATGGCGTTTTCACTATTTTACAAATAAAGAAATCGCTTCTCTTTCCGCTACTAGCGAAAATGACCCAGCTATGCCGATAACACAGCAAAGAATCGAAACTCTTCCTCTCCCTGTAGCGAGATGGCTCATGAATATTGGACTGGCGGGCAAACGTGAAATAAAGTCGGTACGATTAAAACAAACGGGAGTAATGAAATTGAAGCCTTCACAGAAAAAGTGGTATCAATCAAATGCGGAACAATATATCACAGTCAATGAACCAGCGTTTCTCTGGAAGACAGAAATAAAAATGCTCCCCTTCATCAACGTAGTCGGAAGAGATCTTTTTACGCATGGCAGGGGACAAATGAAAATCAAAATAGCTTCGATTATTCCCATCGTAAACATAGCTGATAATGAAAAATTTAATCAGTCCACCCTGCAAAGGTATTTGCTTGAGCTGCCCTGGTACCCTTCCGCTGCGCTCAGCTCTTATATTCAATGGAGGCAGATCGATGAGTTTTCCGCCGAAGCCATTATGAATTATAACGACGTTTCGGGGTCCGCCACATATCAGTTTAGTGCTGAAGGAAATATAGAAAAAATTAGCGCTTTGCGATATAAGGATAGTGGTAAAAATGCAAAACTTCTGGAATGCGTCGGGGAGGTTGTAGAGAATTCCACTATTGATGGGATAGATATTCCTACAACATTAACTGTTTCTTGGATGTTAGAAGAAGGAAAATTCACGTGGTATAAAGTAGAGGTGAAAGACATAAAATTTAATGAATAACCATAAACAAAGCAAAAGACTGTCTCTTTATACGCCTGGAGACAGTCTTTTCATATTCACGATTTAAAAACATACTTTACCATAAGCACCCAAAAGGGGATAACAATGATGAGAAGTAAAACAATAGCGACCGCTGATAATAGATTGGAAATGAAAGAGTCTTGAACAATCATCAAATAGATATTAAAAAAAATTACAGCCGTGAGAAAAATTCCTCCAATGACTGACCCGGTATTTATCGTTTGTTTCAATTAAACACCCCCAGCTATAGAAAACAACGAACCCTTGCCAGGTTCGTTGCATTCGTTATGAAAAATTCCAGAAAACCAAGCAACAGAAGAGCGATGTTATATTCTATTCTTACTCATTATAGCACCTGGCTCTCTTTTGATTAAGAAAAAACCATTGAGAACAACGACCGTCCGCAGTGAAATACGATTAACTATTTTCTGTTCCGGCGTTTTCCTGCTTCCACCAGCGTATGAGTAACGTAAAATAATCCAATACCAACAAAAATAATAATGAAGACATTTACAACAATACTCCATAAACCATGGACGGGGAGGTATGAAAACAGCCAGGCCATCGGGAGCAAAAAGATAAGATCATATGTATTAATTTGAGCAAAAGTATATTCAAGAGTTTCCCGTTTCTTATCTCTCATATTTGCCCACCTCCTGTTTTAGCCAAATTCTTTTTAACTATAAAATATGACTGCTTACTCTGGATATCTCTGTACATATAAATACAAATCACTCACGAATACATTTTTAATATCATTCATTGATTTGCTCACCGCGGATAGGATTGCAGCCGTTCTCAAACCTCATACGGATAGATGTCCCCTGAAGAAAATCTGCCCGGGTCGACAACTGCATGTGCAGATGGGCTTCTGATGAATTGCCTGAGTTACCACATTTTCCTATCAGCCGTCCTATTGAAACGCGTTCGCCCTCCTCTACCAGAATCGAACCGGGCTGCAGGTGAGCCAGAACGCTGTACTCCTCGAAAGCATGATGAATAACCACCACATTACCCGCCAGCTTCTCTTCATTCATGACTCCCGGCTCGTTGTCCGGGATTCCATCCACAACCGCAGCTACAGTACCCTCTGCCGGCGCATAAATTGGTTCCCCATACGCCGCATAGTGCTCATTTCTTGCCGGCGATTTTTCATAGGTTTTTCCGTTAGTTTGAATTACCAGATCATACGCATAGCGTTGGTTGAATAGATGGTGATGAGCGTTAGCCAGAGGATGATTTCCACCCCAGACGATTGTCCATCCTACCCCCGGCTCTACCGGCCAGCGATACTGTTGCCTGGATTCCTCCTTTTCGCCAATGGGATCAATAGCTACGGGAATCATAGCCAATCCGTGTATGATGTATTGATCATCCATGTAGACATCAAGCGCCCGCTCATTCCGGTCGTCGTTCCAAACGTACTGCACTAAATGTTCATCTATTTGATATGAAAACAGAAGACTATATGCTGTTACCCCTTTATTGAAGCCGGCGGCCATTTTCTGAAATTCTTCTCTGGCAGCAAGCCGCTTAAAATCGTTGGTAGTTTGCTCGTAAATGCGAACAAAATCTCCGAGCAGAAACGAATTTCCAAACTCCTGAGGCGGTATTGGATTATCCGGAAATGTAGACGTCATGATGCCTTCCTCCTGAAAAGTCATTTGGCGTTTCGTATTACTAACCATCCGGCTACTTTTTTGGAGTACTTATCCAGGAAGTGCCCCAGGCAGCCGTCAGAATAAAGATTACTATCAGTCCAGCGGATATAATTGGCTTTCCTAATTCATAGCCGAGCCCCAGACCTCCAGCGATAATTGCCGTCAATAGCAAGGAAGCCGGCGTTATTATTTGTTTTCCCTTCATTTTTGGTTCCTCCAATTACCAACAGCTTCTACTCTTTATTCCTTCATCATATCAGGAGTCAATAATGGAAGGAATATTATGGATAATATTTGTTTCGAATTAAAAAAGGGTCCTTAGACATTTATCCAAGAACCCTTTTGGCCACTTCAATTTATTTTTTTATACGCAGTCTTACCATATTCCAGGACATGCGCGGCAGCTCTGCCTGCAGCTGCTTTTCTTCCAGAACAGCATTGCCGCCGTTGTGCGGTGCTACTTCTTCCTTATCTTTCGTGTTCACCGCTTTCGGATCATCATGCTCGAGCACGACATGCTCCACTACCTCCGCCTGTTCAAACGAACGCAGGTCATAAGAGATGGATAATGATTCTTCTAGATGCCTGTTGGTCATAAAAAGCACCAGTTCATTTCGTTCTTCATTCAATACTACCGCACTATCTAAGTATGGAACGTCTGAGAATTCTCTGGAATCGTATTTATCCGAATGAATAATCGGGTGCAGTGCTTTTCCGCGCCCGTAGACCGACAAATAATAATATGGGTAATAAATGGTCTGCTTCCATGCTTTCCCCTGATTTTCCGTCATAATCGGGGCGATCACGTTTACCAGCTGCGCCATACAGGCCATCTTTACACGATCAGCATGGTTAATCAGCGTATGAACCATATTAGCTACGAGCAAAGCGTCTTCGAAATTATAAACATCCTCCAGCTGCGGCGGCGCGATCTGCCACGACTCTAGCTGTTTATCCGCTTCGGTCGAATGAAACCATACATTCCATTCATCAAAGCTGAGATTGATCGTTTTGTTGCTTCGTTTTTTAGCCTTAATGTAATCACATGTAGAGATGACCGTACGAATGAATTGATCCATATCCAATGATTTTGCTAAAAAATTAGCCGTATCGTTATCATGGTTTCCATAATATTGGTGCAGTGAAATATAGTCGGCAAATTCGTAGGTGTGTGAAAGCGTCGTCGCTTCCCACTCCGGGAAGGTCGGCATAGCGGAATTCGAACTACCACAGCTCACCAGTTCAATCGATGGATCCACAGTTTTCATCGCCTTCGCTGTTTCATAAGCGAGACGTCCGTATTCGTCAGCCGTTTTGCCGCCGATCTGCCAGGGCCCGTCCATTTCATTGCCAAGGCACCACGTTTTAATATTGTGCGGCTGCTCGTAGCCGTGGGCTTTCCGCAGATCACTATAGTACGTGCCTCCGGGATGATTGCAGTACTCAAGCAGGTTTCTTGCAGCATCGATGCCTCTCGTCCCCAGGTTTACAGCCATCATAACCTCGGTGCCGGCTTTTGCCGCCCAGTCGGCAAATTCATTTGTACCCACTTCGTTTGTCTCTATGGTGCTCCAGGCAAGCTCGAGCCGTCTCGGCCGTTCATTTTTTGGCCCGACGCCGTCTTCCCAATTATACGCAGAAACCATGTTCCCCCCTGGATAACGAACGATGGGAACCTGCAGGTCCCTGACTAATTGCAGCACGTCCTGGCGAAAGCCCTGTTCATCTGCATTTTCATGTCCCGGCTCATAAATGCCGCCATATACAGCCCGTCCCAATTGCTCGATGAAAGAACCGTAAATTCGCTCATCCACCTCGGAAATTACAAAATCCTTATCTACAATAACTGAAGCTTTAGGTTGTTTTTTCGCCATATTTTGTACGCTCCTTGGTTATGCTGTAATTCTTAGATTCCTGCTCTCGTACACTTTTTTCTTCCAGACGCTGGTACAGGTTTTTCGTAATAAATACAGTTGCTAATGCGGAAAGACTGCCGTAGAAAAAGAGGAAAAATGCCGGGACCGTTAACGCCCCGTAGATTAAAGCAAAATGAACCGCTATTAATGAAACAGTAATATGCATTTTTGTAATTCCAATAATCAAAGCGTTTTTAAAGTAAGTTAATAAACTGGTTTGAAAGCTTGAATGTAAAGCAAACAGATGCACTGTCAGTGAACTGTAAACGACTAAAATAACAATGTAGAAAAATATTGTTACTGCGTTTGCGGAAAAACCGTTATTCAGCGCCGCATAGTTAACAAGGATAAGCAAGGCGCCTCCCAACCACAGGAAGCCAAGCATGTTTGCCTGTATGAAATCCCGCTTGTAAAACTGAATAAATTTTTTCCCTACCTTTATCTCCCTGCTGTTTAAAAGCTCTTTTGAAACACCAAGTGCTGCAGTCGAAGCTGGAAAAATACCAAATGCTATCAGGCCACTAAGCATTCCTACAATCCAGCATACGTTTAATATAAATAGTTTATTGATCCATGCGAAAATCATATTCAATTTTTCTAATGGGAGCTTTTTCATACCTTTTCCTCCCTCTGGAGTAATCAGCCTTTAACACCGCCGACAGTAAGGCCGGAGATGAAGAATTTCTGAAAGAACAGAAACAGAATGACAATAGGAACAATGGTAAGAACGGATCCGGAAAACAGGAGCTCATAGTTATTACCATATGGAGTAAGCAATGTGGCCAAGCCTACCGGAAGCGTGAACATTTCATTTGATCTTAATACAAGCAGCGGCCACAAAAAGTTGTTCCAGCTGGTAAGCCCCTGGAGAATAGCCATTGCCGCAAACGAAGGACCCATGAGTGGCGCCATTATTTTGAAAAAGATGCCGTACTCTGTGCATCCGTCAATTCTCGCGGACTCCATTAGTTCCTTCGGCAGCCCCAGACAATACTGTCTAAAGAAAAACACTGCCACCGGGGCAACAATTAAGGGAAGCATTACCGCAAAATAGGTGTCCACCAGGTTTAAACCGGTCATCATCTGGTAAAGGGGAAGCATTAAGATTTCAAACGGTACCATCAGTACAAACAATACGAGCATAAAGATAACTCTTACTCCTTTGAAATTGTACATCGCTAGCGCGTAACCCACCATGGAGGAAAAGAATAGTGATAATACAATTAAGCCTCCACTAACAATGAGACTGTTCATATACCACTGCCAGTAGCTGGCCCCTTCCTCAGAAAATACAGCCAGGTAATTACCAAGATCCAGACTGGCTGGATCGAAAAAAAACGAAAGACCTTGCCTCATCAATTCTGAAGAGGGCCGCATAGAAGCTACAATCAATGATACTACCGGGGTGAGAGCAATTACAGTTATTACTGCAAACAATGCAGTCAATAGAATTGACACCCATTTTTTATTATTTTTGCCCATCACTCTTTAATCCTCCTTTTTGAAGGCGCCAAAGAATTTCAGCTGAATCATGCTTACAACAAATATGATCAGCATTAGCACGACTCCGATAGCTGCGCCGAAGCCCATGTCATTTTGCTGAATGCCTTCTTTGTAAATATATCCTACAATGGTTAAGCCAATATTGCCGGGAGAACTGTTTTCCCAGAATACAAAGCTTTCTTCAAACATCCGGAAGCCGTTAATGATCGTAATGGTGGCTACGAAAATAATAACAGGCTTTAAAGCAGGCATCGTAACGAATAAAAATTTCTGCCATGCGCTCGCTCCGTCGATATCAGCCGCTTCATATAACTCCTCCGAAACGTTCTGCAGACCAGCGAGAAAGTATAGTATGTTCACGCCGATCCAGCGCCATGAAGCAAGCAGCACCATTAAAAACATTCCCGTGCCTGCTCCGTACCTCCACTGCACCGGGTCCATGCCAACAAGTCCAAGCAATTCGTTTACAAAGGAGTTTTCCGACTCCCCGAACATCATCCGGAAAATAATACCGGCGACGATAACCGAAGTAAGAGCAGGTATAAAAAGTGAAGCCCTGAAGAAATTTTTAAAATACAGGGATTTACTGTTTAAAAATACTGAAAGTATAATTGGAATCATTACCAATATAATGACTGTAAAAAACACGTAGGTTGCTGTATTTCCCAGCGCCTGAAAAAAAGTCGGGTTTAAAATACGTTCATAATTATGAGTTCCTATAAAAGTCGTCTGGCCAGGAAGAACCTGCTGAAAACTCATAATGATCGCCTGAATCATTGGATACAAGTACAGTGCCAGGAAAGATACAATGAAAGGCGATACAAAAACATAAGGAGCAACCTTCTTTGAATTCAGGAAATGCAGAATACCTTTTAAAGAAAAAGTCTTTTTATTGGACATTGTTTCTGAACGTTCCATTTTCTGCTCCTTTCCGCTAAATAATAATAGAAGGAGGGCAAAAGCCCCCCAGTTCTATTCTTCTGTCTGCCCGCTGCTTACTGCGTCTTCAGCCTGCTTTAATGCTTCTTCTGGGTCCTGGCTCTGCTGCCTGATAGCGCTGTTCAGCACATTCGTGTGAATTTCGGACTGCACATCCGGCAGATCCGGTGTAATATTCAACGCTTCGATTTCCCCATTTAAGTCCAGAAGGGTGTCAAAGATTTCATCGTCAAAGTAGTCGTAGTAAGGGTTAGGTTCATCCATGGCCTCATCATCCCACACAGTGTACATTGGTGGATCAAATCCTAATTCCTGCCAGAGTGCAATATTTCCTTCTTCAGACAATTTCGCATAGGCTAAAAATTCTTTAGCCAGTTCCGGCTCTTCCGTCTGATTCGTTACTACTGTACCTGTACCGCCCATTCCAGCTGTGCGGTTTCCGCCTTCCTCCCATACCGGCAGTGGACGAATTTCCATTTTCCCTTCGAGATCAGGCATATAATCAATAAATCTGCCCATGTACCAGGTTGGCATCATTAACGAAGCGGCTCCTCCGTCATTCATGTATCCATAGTATTCTTCAGAGTGATGAAATCCGCCTGGTGTTACTTCTGCTACTTCATGTTCATTCACCATGTCGTCTAGAAATTGAAGTGTATCAACGTTAGTATCGTTTGCCAGGGTTAGATCGCCTTCATCATTGAAGTAATCGGATCCTCTTTGACTGATTAAAGGCCAGAAGCTGAAATGCTCATCAACCTCCACTGTAGTCATCATAGAATCTGTATTTTCTACCACCTGTTCTCCTGCTTCTACATAGTCATCCCAGGTAACAATTTCATCTATATCCACCCCGGCCTCTTCCATAATCTCCGTATTATAGTACATTACTGTAGCGCCAACGTGGTAAGGCATACCGTAATAATTATCATCCTTGGAATATATATCAAACCGTTCTTCCACCATATCGTCGAGCACTGGCTCTACGTATTCATTCATCGATTCTAATTGAACGTCACCTTCAAGGAAGTTGGCAAAGTAACTAATTTCTATGTCCGCCATGTCAGGAGCTCCAGACCCCGACTGTAGAGAGAGAAGCAAATTATTATTCATCTGATCAATAGGGTATACCTCAGCTTGTAATTTAATCGGCCTGTCTTCATGCTCCTCATTCCATCTGTTTACTGCATCTTCATAAATACCAATATGTTGTTCATTGAATGTCCAAAAAGTTAATTCGGTAGCATTCTCACTATCTTCCCCGATTACTTCTACTTCATCTGCTTCGCCTTCTCCTCCTTCTCCGCCTCCTTCACCATCACTTCCGCTACCACTCCCGCCGCCACAACCTGCTAAGTAAACCAAAGACAGCATCGCACCACCAAAAATCGACCAACGCTTCATAATTGTCCCCCTTATCTATTTTCCTAACTTATACGTACAAGTTATTTTTTATTTAACCATACAGGTACATTTATTGCAAGCGCTTTCTATATATTTATTTCAATATTTAGATATCAAATGCCGACAAATACTGACAAAACAATTTTTCTTCAGTTGTACGCATGTGTATGATACGATAAAAAGAAAAAGAGGTGCATGATGGTCTCAAAATATAAACAATTAAAGCAGCACATCCAATCCAAAATTTTGGACGGCAGCTTCCGTCCCCACCAAAAAATTCTATCTGAATACGAATACGTAAAGAACTTTGAAGTAAGCAGACATACGGTACGCCAGGCTATCGGCGAGCTTGTGAGCGAGGGATGGCTGTACCGGGAGCACGGCGTCGGCACATTTTGTGCAGACCGCTCTAAATTTTCTTCCCCCTCCACCCGTAAAAACGTAGCCATTATCACTACGTACATTTCAGATTATATTTTCCCCTATATTATACGCGGAGCTGAAAGGTATTTAAGCGATAAAGGCTACAACGTTATTCTTATGAGCACCAATAACGATTTTGATAAAGAAAAACAGGCGCTCGAAAATATTCTTACCCAGCAGGTCGATGGACTGATTATTGAGCCGACACGCAGCGCGCAGGCTAATCCCAATCTAAATTACTACCTGAATCTCGAAAATGCCGGTATCCCTTATGTTATGATGAACGCGTATTATGAAGAGCTTGAACCGCTGAGTTTAACCTTAAACGATCAGGAAGCCGGATTCCGGAACGCGGAGCATTTAATCCAGTTGGGCCACCGGCGGATAATTGGGTTATTTAAAACGGATGACATGCAGGGCGTGCAGCGGATGAAAGGTTTCCTTAAAGCTCATCGGCACTACGGCTGTCCGGTGGATCCCTCCCTTTTGATCACGTATTCCACCGATGAAAAGTATTCCAAGGCTGCTCAGGCTGTTGAACAGATTTTAAGGGATCAGACTGATGGGCCTACTGGACTTGTCACCTATAACGATGAACTCCTGCTGCAGCTTCTCGATGTGCTCCGCGATAAAAACCTGCAGGTTCCTGGGGATATTTCTGTCGTAAGTTTTGACGATTCCCATTTTACCCAAATCTCCGAAGTGAAATTTTCTTCCATCGTACATCCTAAAGAACGTATGGGAGAGGACGCAGCCAAATATGTAACGACTCTCATTGAACAGCCGGATGCCGCCCTTTCCTCTATTGTATACGAGCCTCATTTTATTGACCGCCATTCGACACGGAGTCTCCAATTCACACCAGCGCTGGAAACAGAATAAATATTAAATACGGACCGGCAGACAGCTGGACCGTACTCAAAAAAGGAAGCTGCCCCTTTTATTACGGGCAGCTTCCTTTTTCGTCTGGTTACAATTCGTAATTCCTGTAAATATTATTTTAAAGCACAGTAATTCCGGGCTCCTCCGGGCCTTAGAACTGTTTATTTTTCAAAGCGATAGGCTTTCTTGGAAGGCTCCCATATTGTTTCTATTTCTTCTAAAGACTTATTTTTCGTTTCAGGTACTATGGTCATCACAAAAACAAAACAAATAACGTTAATAACCGCAAACATCCAGAATGTAAAAGCACCTCCGGCGTTATTGATGAGTACAGGCGTGAACTGCCCTATCGCCCAGTTAGCTCCCCATAAAAACATGGTGGCAATTCCGACTGCTTTTGCACGCATATGATTTGGAAAAATTTCCGGAATCATAATCCATGGAATTGGGCCCATTGAGATACAAAATGCTGCAGTAAAGCCCATGATAAAAAGCAGCGCCCAGATTCCATTACCTACATCAAAGTAGAAAACGCTTCCAATAAGAACCATAAATATTGCCATCAAACTCGATCCTACGCCCATCAATCGTTTTCTTCCTGCTTTGTCGATTAATAAAATAGCAACTACTGTAAATATTACCTGTACGGTTCCTATTAAGCTGGTGGCCAGAAATTCAGTATTATTTTCAAACCCAACCAGCCGGAAAATCGTTGGTCCGTAATAAGTTACAGCGTTCATTCCGATAACCTGATTAAATAGAGCCAGGAAAATACCGACTGCCATTGCTTTTCGAAGACCCGGCTTCAACAGCTCTCTAATTGATGTGCTTGATTCACTTCGAAGAGAGGTTTGAATAGCCTCAAGTTCCAGTTCAGCTGTGCGGGTGTTATTGATTTTTTCCAATGTCCGAAATGCTTCTGTATGCTTTTGCTTTTTCACTAAATATCTGGGACTTTCAGGAATAAAGATGAGCATGATAAAAAAGAGAACTCCCGGCACTACTCCGTATCCGAGCATCCACCTCCAGCCTGTTTCAACTCCCCATCCATAGCTGCCCGAGTTTGCCACAGCAAGGTTAATATAAAATGTAGCTGAGATACCAATAATAGTGAACAACTGATACATAGAAGCCAACCGGCCGCGTATAGCAGGCGGGGCACACTCAGCAATATACGTAACTGACAACGCAGAGGCAAAGCCAATTCCGAGACCGCCCAGAACTCTTGCGAGAATGAGAGAAGTAACACTCATAGCGAGCGCAGACCATAAGGCGGAAACAGCAAAGAGAATCCCCGACAGCATTAAAATCTTTTTTCTGCCAAAGCGGTCACTTAAATATCCGGACAGCCCGACCCCGGCCACTCCTCCTACCATAACACTTGAAATAATAAATCCTTCCATAGCCGGACTTAAATTATAAAGCTCCTGCAAAAAGCCGATGGCGCCTGAAATTACTGCGGTATCAAAACCATACAAAAACCCTGCCATTCCTGCTGCGGAAGCTATCAACAATACATACCAGACTGACTGCTTCTCTTTCATGATGTTCAATGTCCCCTTTCAATAATTGGAAATGATAACGTTCACAAGAAAACTATCATATGTTCGTACAAGTTTCAATAATTTGGGTTATTTTTACATTAGTTGCATACAAGTATTTTTTTAAAATTAAACTAATGACAATTTCTCACTCCTTCTTTTCTAATTATGTTGTTTAAAAAGGATAGAAAGCGGTTGCAAGAAGCTTCGTTTCGTGGTTAAATGAACATAACTTATACGTACAAGTTATGTTTTATCCATTGATTTCATTAACGCAATGAAACAGAAATGAGAGATTCATTCGAGTTACTAAAAATGCTTTTTAAAGGAATGAGTCAAAATGAAGCAGTCAGAAATGAAACAAGCCATTACTCAAGGCCATACTTCACTCGGAATTGAATTTGGCTCCACGCGTATTAAAGCAGTACTGATGAACAACAGCTTTGAAACAATCGCCACGGGCAGCTATGAATGGGAAAACCAGATGAAAAACGGTCTTTGGACATACCATCAGAAAGATATTATTGCTGGTTTGCAGAAGGCTTATGGTGACATGAAATCCGAAGTGGAAAGCGCGTACGGGATTACACTCCGAACTATTGGTTCGATAGGTATTTCAGCTATGATGCACGGCTATATGCCATTTGATCACACCGGAGAACTGCTCGTCCCCTTTCGGACGTGGCGTAATAATACCACCGGAGCTGCGGCCAGCGAATTAACAGATCTATTTCAGTACAATATCCCGGAACGATGGAGTATTGCCCACCTTTATCAGGCTATACTCGATGATGAAAAACATTTGCCGCGTATTCAGTTGATTACGACTTTAAGCGGATACATCCACTGGCTGCTGACCGGAAAACAGGTCATTGGAGCCGGGGATGCATCGGGGATGTTTCCAATCAACGAAACTACTCAGGACTACAACGATTTCATGCTTGAACAGTTCGACACCCTCATTACAGCAAGAAATTATTCATGGAAAATTAAAGACATTCTTCCTGAAGTTCTTACAGCCGGCGAACAGGCAGGCACCTTAACCAATGACGGCATCAAAATTCTGGATAAATCACAAAATCTACAGCCCGGGATTCCGTTTTGTCCTCCGGAAGGTGATGCCGGAACCGGAATGGTGGCTACGAACAGTGTGAAAAAACGTATCGGTAACGTTTCTGTAGGGACCTCTGTTTTTGCAATGATTGTACTGGATCAAAAAATTTCTAACACGCATCCAGAAATTGATTTAGTTACTACACCAAATGGAAATTCTGTCGCCATGGTGCATGCGAATAACTGTTCAAGTGATTTGAACGCATGGCTTGGATTGTTCCGGGAGTTTTCAGAAGCAACTGGCCAAAAGCTTGATTCCGACGAATTATTTGAAGTAATGCTGCAGAAAGCTCTCGAAGCGGATCCTGATGGCGGCGGCCTGCTCAGCTATGGTTATTTTTCCGGTGAAAATATTACAGGAATGGAAAGCGGCCGCCCCTTGTTTGTACGCTCTCCGGAAAGCAATTTCAATTTAGCTAACTTCATGCGAACACACCTCTTTTCTGCCTTCGGTGCCCTAAAAATCGGCATGGATCTTTTAACAGATAAAGAACAGGTGGCGATTGATAATGTCTTCGCTCATGGCGGCTTATTCAAAACTCCAGTGGTTGGACAGCGGATAGTTGCTGCTGCAATGAATACGCCTGTTTCTGTTATGGATACGGCCGGAGAAGGCGGAGCCTGGGGTATTGCTGTACTGGCCTCCTATATGAAGAACAAAGGCCAGGACGAGGCCTTGGAAGAATTTTTGGACAATAAGGTTTTTAACGACATCGAAACCACGGAAATCCACCCGGACCGTTCTGATGTGGAAGGCTTTGAAATTTTTATGGAACGTTATAAAAAAGGTCTCGTCATCGAACAGGCGGCGGTAGAGCATTTAACACCGGCCGAAGCAGTCAGCGAACAAGTCAAAGTAAATTAAACTATCAATAAGAAAAGAGGATACTTATGCCCGCTATCGAAAAAAAAGAATTCTGGTTCATCGTCGGTGCACAGGAGCTTTACGGAGAAGAAGCGTTAAAGGAAGTAAAGGCTCATGCCCAGCATATAGCTGATGCATTAAATAAGAGCGGTGTTTTACCTTACCCGCTTATTTTAAAAGACTTAGCAATCAATACAGATGAAATTACACGCACCATGAAAGAAGTAAACTATCGTGACGAAGTCGCGGGTGTTATCACTTGGATGCACACGTTCTCCCCTGCGAAGATGTGGATCCGCGGGACGAAAATCCTGCAAAAACCGCTGCTTCATCTAGCTACTCAATTTAATGAAAGTATCCCCTGGGAAACCATCGACATGGACTTCATGAACCTGAACCAATCGGCCCACGGGGACCGCGAATACGGCTTTATCAACGCTCGTTTAAACAAGCAGAACAAAGTGGTCGCCGGCCATTGGAAGCACGCTGATATTCAACAGGAGATTGCCCATTGGATGAACACAGCTGCAGCTTATAATGAGAGTTTCAACATTAAGGTTGCCCGTTTCGGTGACAACATGCGCAATGTGGGCGTTACAGAAGGCGATAAAATTGAAGCGCAGATTCAATTTGGATGGGTCGTCGATTACTACGGGATTGGAGACCTTGTCGAATACGTCAATCGTGTTACAGATAAAGAGGTTGATGCACTCCTTTCAGAATACAAGGACCTTTATGAATTTGATTACGGCAGCTATACAGAAGAAAAATGGAAAGACAGTGTTAAAGTACAGGCAAGCTACGAGATTGCCATTAAACGCTTCCTGGACGATGGAGGCTACAATGCTTTCACAACCAACTTTGAAGATTTACATGGAATGAAACAGCTTCCCGGCCTTGCGGTGCAGCGTCTAATGTCTCAAGGATACGGCTTTGCTGCTGAAGGAGACTGGAAAACGGCTGCGCTTGACCGTTTGATGAAGGTGATGAGCCATAACGAGGCAACAGGGTTTATGGAAGATTATATCTATGAATTAACAGCTGGGAAGGAAGCCATCCTTCAATCCCATATGCTTGAAGTAGATCCCACGCTGGCAAACCATAAACCAAAAATCGTGGTATCGCCCTTAGGCATTGGAAACGGCGAAGACCCAGCACGCTTAGTCTTTGATGGTAAATCCGGGGACGGGGTCGTGGTTTCGATGGCGGATTTTGGAACGCATTACAAGCTTCTTATTAATGAAGTTTCGGCATTTGAACCGCCTGCTCCTGCACCGAATCTCCCGGTAGCCCGTATACTTTGGAGCGTTAAACCAAACCTCCAGGATGGGATAAAAGCCTGGATTGAAAATGGTGGCGGTCACCACACTGTCGTTTCATTAAATGTAACGACAGAGCAGATTATTAATTATGCAAAGCTGGTTGGCCTGGAATACGTCGTTATTAATTAATATATTTCAGCTTAAACTATTAATATTTAAGGAGTGGGCTTTATGGAGAATCTGAAAAACCCTATTGTTTTACAAAGAGCCGATCCATTTGTTTATAAGCACCATGACGGGTTTTATTACTTTACCGGCTCGCACCCTTCCTACGACCGGATTATTTTGCGGCGCGCAGAACATCTGAATGACCTGTACGACGCAGAAGAACACATTATTTGGAGTAAACACAGCAGCGGCGCTCAGAGTCATTTAATCTGGGCCCCTGAAATTCACCGTGTGAATGGAAAATGGTATATCTATTATGCCGCTGCTCCTGACGACAACATTGATGATAATACGTTCAATCACCGAATGTTTGTGATTGAAAATGAATCAGACAACCCAATTGAAGGCGAATGGAAAGAAAAAGGTGAAATAAATACAGGGTGGAGTGCATTCGCTCTTGATGCAACCACCTTTGAACACAATGGTATCCAATATTATGTTTGGGCACAGCAGGATGTAAATATAAAGGGCCATTCAAATATTTACATTGCTGAGATGGAAAATCCATGGACTTTGGCGACTACCCCCGTTTTGCTGACTAAACCTGAACTGCCGTGGGAAGTTAAAGGCTTTTGGGTCAATGAAGGTCCTTCCGTTTTGATTAGAAACGAAAAGGTTTTTATTACGTATTCAGCAAGTGCCACTGGTATCGATTACTGCATGGGGCTGCTGACAAGTGATGCCGGGGCAGATTTATTGAATCCAAATTCCTGGACTAAAAGCCCAGAGCCAGTTTTTGAAAGCTATTCACCGAATAAACAATATGGTCCGGGACACAATTGCTTTACTGTATCTGAAGATGGCAGCAGCGACATTCTGGTTTATCATGCCCGTAATTATACTGAAATTGTCGGGGATCCCCTTTATGACCCGAATCGTCATGCGCGTGCGCAGGAAATTACATGGGATGAAAACGGTAACCCGGTATTTGGAATTCCTGTGTCGGATGACCGGTGGACTCCAGGCACGCCAACAATATTAACTAAAGAAAATTCCAATGAATAATTTATTGATCATACATGTACGTACATTGAAGGAGGTTTCCCATTGCTGGAACTATTGAAGCAGCAGGTGTGCAGCGCAAATCAGGGACTCGTTGATCATGATCTCGTTACTTTTACCTGGGGGAATGTCAGCGGATTTGACCCCGAGACAGAATTATTGGCCATCAAGCCTTCCGGGGTGCCTTATGAAGAGCTGTCTCCCGGGGATATTGTATTGGTGGATTTAAAAGGAAACGTTGTGGAAGGCGATTTAAAGCCCTCCTCTGATACTCCTACCCATATCGAGCTGTATAAAGCTTTTCCAGGTGTAAAGGGTATTGTTCATACGCATTCGGACTGGGGCACAGCCTGGGCCCAGGCTGGTAAAAGCATTCCCTGCTCCGGAACTACTCAGGCGGATTACTTTTACGGAGATATTCCCTGCACACGTCAACTAACAAAAGAAGAAGTCCGAAATGGTTATGAAAAAGAAACAGGGTCCGTCATTATAGAAGCAATGCAGGGAAAAAATCCTGTGGAAGTACCGGGAATAGTTGTTCACGGGCATGCTCCGTTTGCGTGGGGAAGCTCTCCGGAGGACGCCCTTCATAACGCTGTCGTGCTTGAAAAAGTCGCAAAAATGACCTTTCTTTCCTTCCAGCTCTCAGGTGAGCTTCCCCTTGATGACCATGTACTGCAAAAGCATTACGAAAGAAAGCATGGGGAAAACGCCTATTACGGGCAGTCTAAATAATTCCTGCTTTCAAGAGCAAGCCATGGTTTAAACAGGCTTGCTCTTTTTCACGTCTAAAAAGCTTAAAAAGGCTTACATACCTTTTGTATAATAATTAATCTATTTCGTATACCAGCTCAATGCATTCGAATACAGGATCTTATTAGTTGCTTTCTCATCAAATAAATTTTGAACCATTTCAATGTCTTCATACTTGAACGGTCTCGGCGCTCTTGTAGATGGAAGGTCTGTGCCAAACATCAAAGCCTCTGGGTTTACGTTATAAATGGAAGTTAAAGCATTCGCCACATTTAGGTCCACGCGCCCAAAGCCGGTAGCTTTCACCCGAAGGCCTTTATCCACTAATTTCAGCAGATGAGGCAGCCCTTCCTCCGACAGCCCTAAATGATCGATGGATACAGCAGGCAGCTTTTCAATAGTTGCTGCGAGTTCAGGCAGCCCTTTGGCGTCCATGTAAAGTTCAGAGTGCCAGCCCGCTGTTTCATCCACTCTCCGTGCCATGTACTCGAGCCGGGAAATATCTTCAGATCCGCCCCGCCGGATATTAAACCGCAGCGCCCTCACCCCATGGTTATGCAGCCTTAAAATTTCTTCATCACTCACACTGGACGGCAGCTGAGTTACTCCACAGAATTCGGGCCCCAGCTGTTGAAGAGCTTTTAATAAATACCCCTGATCAAACCCCTGAAACGAACCTGACACCACTGCTCCGCCCAGGACGTTGAGTTCAGCCGTATCCCTCTGATAATCGGCTGCCTCATATTCCGGAGGTATATAGCTTTGATTTTTAGTAATAGGAAAATCAAAATCAATAATGTGCAGGTGCGCATCAAACATTCTCATATTCTCCCTCCTCTTTTATCTCTCCTGAGAATATCCCGGTTCAGATTATTTGGTCAAAAAATCTCTAAATGTTCGCCCCATCTCTCCTCACACATAGTAGGCAACATAATAAACATGTAATATATTTTTGACATTATGTTAAAAATATATTACCATAAATGTAAGGAGGCCATAGATGAATGAAAGAACAAGGTGAATTAACTAATCAGCTGTCGGTATTCCGGGCCAAAAAGGGCTATTCCCAGGCAGAGGTCGCAAAGAGAATCGGTGTGAGCCGCCAGACTATTGTTTCACTGGAAAAAAATAAATACAGTCCTTCACTCAAGTTAGCTTTTGAACTGGCACACTTATTTGAAACCGGCGTGGAAGATATTTTTCAATATAATTTGAAAGGAGAGGAATAACATGGAATGGTTCTTCTATCCGTATTTAGCCGTTGTTATTTTCTCCATCATCATTTGGTTTAGGTTTCAACACGGGGAAGAAGGAAAAGATGAACGCGGCCGTAAAATTATTAACCGCTCGTATTCGATTATTTTTCCCATGTTTCTTATCGGCTGGGTCGTAGTCAGATTGATCGAGGACTTCATCATTCCACTTGACGGGGACGCCTGGCGGGACGCCATGTGGTATTTGATTACCGGGATTATGATTCTTCATTCCATCCTAATTTTTATCTTCAGGAAAATCTACTAATACTAAAACCATAAAACAGCAAACCAAAGAGAATAACATTAACAATTAATTATCTTAATTTTCGTATAATTTAATATAGTAAATGTCTTTATTGATTTTCCCGAAATGTTTCTATGCTTCATATTGTCTGCCACATTACCTGAAAAATGGTGATGTGGCTTTCGTTAACAGAAAAACTGTCCCCAATCACTAAAGGATTTAAATATTGGAGGAGCTTTACATCAACTTTTTTTGATTTATTCATTGTTTTTTCTATCGCACCAGCCTATACTTATATTACATCAAAAAAATTTGATATAAAAAGGAGATTTTTTCAATGAACTCTCCCTCTTCTTCTAAATTTGCTGCAGCTTCCCCATTCACTATCTATGAACAAAAATTCAAAGCCCTGGCCGACTATCAGCGGCTGGAAATTTTGCATCATATTACAGAAGCAGGCAGCGTGTGCGTCTGTGATTTGACTGAACGCATGAACCTGCCTCAGTCCAAGCTTTCGTATCATTTAAAAATTTTGCTCAATGCTTCACTCATCGATCGCGAAAAACACGGTACCTGGAATTACTATATGCTGAACGACCAGGCACTAAACCATCTATTGTCTGAGGAATTGTGCTGCCTTTTTCGCGAAAAATAAAAATTTATTTAAAATTAAGGAGGTTAAATCATGAAAATTCATATCGGATTAAACACCAGCAGTCTTTCCAAAGCCGTAGCGTTTTATACCAAGCTGTTTAACGAACCCCCGGTCAAGCACAAGGAAGATTACGCCAAATTTCTTCCAGCCGGCATTCCAGTAAATTTCACTCTAAACGTTCATCCCAATGTGACCGGGAACCAGGTGGAGCATTTTGGCCTGCAGCTTCCTGATGCTGACACTCTCGTCTATCATAAACAGCGTATCCAGCAGGAAGGATTTTTCGCCCGAGAGCAAACAGACACCACTTGCTGCTATGCTCTTCAGGATAAGTTCTGGGTTACAGACCCTGATGGTAACGAATGGGAATTCTTCTATACTAAAGCAGACGTTGAGACTGCCGCCAAAGAACCCGGTTGCTGCTCATCCTAGCTTCATGCTTGTCGGATCTTAACTTTCTTTCCGCCAGAACGTGGAGCAGTCTGCTTTATCAGCAATATTAAATTCGATTATATTTTTAAGTAATTCATAGTCCACCGGCTGCTCCCACGGAATGCGCACGAGCTGTTTCGTATACTCATAGCCTGTCCTCGTAATCTCTTCTGAAAATTGATCAATAGCCGTTTTTTCCGGGGCAACCGCCAGATGGCGTTTAGCTGTGCTGAAAGCAATGATAAAAGTTCCGTGATCGGTAAACATCGGCTGATTCCATGCAATTTTCGGCTCCAGCTGTGAAAATTCCTTCGCTATCCAATCCAGAACCTCTTCTGTCCGCTCTCTGTGCTCCTGATTTTCTATATTCTTCAGATACTCTGAAAAATGTTCCATGCGTCTCCCTCCCCTTGAAAAATTCAGTAATTATATAGCATTTTAAAAGATCTTCTAATGCTACTTATATTTTAACAGTTCAAAAGGGTCTAATGCCGGCTTGCTTCATAGGTATTTTTGCTATGACACTTGGGCTCAAAAAATTAAAAGAATCTAAAATAAGATATATTTTATCTCCCTTAAGTCATTCAGCTTTGAAGATGGAGCACTAATACACCGATAACAATCAACGTTAAAGATAATAGCTTTTTTCTCGTGAATGGCTCCCGGAAAAACAAGGATCCGATTGCAGCTGTAGCAGCGACCATTACGCCGGACCAGATCGCATATGCGATGCTGATATCAATATATTGGACACTCAATGTCAAAAAGTAGATACATCCTAAAAACAGAAAAAAGGAAGCAGCACTGGGCAGCTTTTTCCGGAACCCCCGGGATAATTTCACCGCCACGTTCGCTATTACAGCAAATACTAAGCTTATGATTAATAATAATGTTCCCATCACCAGGCCCCTTTATTACTTTTTTGGTTATCGGGCATATTTAGCCCAATCATGCCTGCTACAACAAATAAAACCCCCAGGGTTTTAATCGCGGATAGGTTTTCCTCAAAGAAAACGGATCCAATAAGAACTA
Organism: Marinococcus sp. LNHM3E3-2.2; assembly: GCF_056034385.1. Taxonomy (NCBI): domain Bacteria; kingdom Bacillati; phylum Bacillota; class Bacilli; order Caryophanales; family Bacillaceae; genus Marinococcus; species Marinococcus sp. LNHM3E3-2.2. Next base: position 20,414 of record NZ_JBQLIC010000011.1, on the reverse strand, counting down.
CCAGCACTGTTCCCCCTCCTGCCCATAAGGCATTTACAATTCCCAGTTCATAGTTCTCCGTAAGAATAATATAAAAACTAAGCGCTATACTATAACAAATGATGACCATGAGAGTTCCTCCCAAATTCGCAAATCCATTTGCTACCTTCATGTAGGAAGCACCCACAACTTCTAAAACAATAGCAAAACTCAGAAAAGTGTAGTATTTTAGCATAGAAGCTCCTTTTATTTTTAGAATGGATGTGTACAGATGAATATACGTATGCTGGATTATTTTCTGGCCGTCGCTCAGGAAAAAAATCTTTCCAGAGCTTCCAAAAAATTATTTATTTCTCAGCCGGCCTTAAGCAAACAAATCAAACAGTTGGAAAGCATACTTGGGTTTTCCCTTTTTGTGCGCTCCACCCATGGGATGATGCTAACCCATAAGGGAGAACAACTGTATGATGATATTGAACCTCTTGTAAATCAGCTGCACTCCCGTATGAAAAAACATACGGAAAGCAGAATTATTCATATAGGTGCCGACCCTTTACTGGCTTCGTATTATTTTCCGCAGCATATGGAGAGCTTCAGTCCTTTTCAGGTTCAGCTCACCCATATTAAGGATGATACGGTCGATTTATTGCCGCTCCTCCGTTCAGGAGATATCGACGCAGCTATTGTCCAGGATCAACCCTCGTACCACGGTCTGGCTTCTGCTTTTTTATTTCACGATGAATTTTTTGCGGCAGTCCCTGCCAATCATCCGTTAGCACAGTTCGAACGTCTTTCCATGACCCAATGCTTTCAGCATCCCCAAATATTGAGCCCCTCCACCCCTCTATACCAGCGGATCATAAGGCTTATAGATGCTTACAATGCTCCAGTTCCTTCTATTAAGGAAGTTCCTTATAATGCTATTGTGGGATTTGTTGCTCAAGGGTACGGCATTTCCTACCTTCCTTCGATGGTAGTTCAAAACGTGGACTATAGAGGAGTTGTGTTTATACCTCTTCAGGAGGCTCCCCTTCACCGCGACATGTATTTGTTTGCCACCGATCAAATCTATCTGGAAATGCTTCGGAACGGCTTCGACCTGTAATTACTATAAATGCATATGGCAGGTGCGCATAATACTTATTCTGGATGGAAATATAACCAAAAGTTATATCTTCACAAAAAAACACTTTCCCTGTTAAAAGAGAAAGTGTTCGGGCTAAAGGGAGTGCAATCCTCAGAACTACTAGCTGCTCCCTTTAATATTAATTTTTTAAACTTTATTCCTCTGCCTCCTTTTCTTCCCCGTATTCCAATATATCTCCAGGCTGACAATCCAGTGCCCTGCATATTGCTTCTAGAGTGGAGAATCGTATAGCTTTCGCTTTTCCATTTTTTAATATTGAAAGATTTGCCATTGTAATGCCGACCTTTTCCGAAAGTTCGGTTACGCTCATTTTTCTTTTCGCAAGCATTACGTCAATATTGATGATTATCGCCACTAGCTTTCACCTCAGACCGTTAAATCATTTTCAGATTTTATATCTATCGCGTGCTGAAATAATTTTTGAAGAACAGCAGCAAAGACTGCCACTACTGCCGGAGCAAATACAAAGCCTGCTCCAATCAGGATGACTCCCGGGGCGTCATCTAATTCCGCAAAAATGTAAAACAGCGGCATTCCTGCTATATACAAACCGCTGATGGCGACTGCACAATACTTAATCACTTTTAAAGCTTTGAGAGCCAATGCTGAAAATGCTTTGTTTTTGTCAATGTAATTCAATAGCTTAAATGCCTGATACAAAGCAGCAAAAAAGGGAACTGCCGCTGCATACATTACAGCTAAAATTCCGTATATAACGTAGGCGAATCCCGTTTCACTGCCCGCAGCTTCTCTCGCAATCACAGGCAGCCCAAACAAACATAAAGCAAGCACCGGCAGTCCGATACAAATGACAGCTATCTTTAAAAAGAGCGTTGAGCCTCTTTTCATCAAAAGCACCTCCCTCTTGATGCTTTTATTCTACCATTAAATATATTGATAATCGATAAATTTTTATTCCTAAACAGGTGATAATATACATATCATTCAGGACATTCATGACTACTTTGCGGAATTGTCATTAAACAAAAAATCAGGCAAGACTGAATTAACTTTAGCCTTACCTGATTAAATCAATTATTCATTTCTTCTAAACTCTCTATTATAGATGCTCTTTAATTTTTTGAATAACCTGATTGGTAGCATCTTCCCCGTCTTCTGCCCGGATTGGGTCTACTTCGATGTAATTGCTGCGGTTGGTCAACTCTTCAGCCCAACCTATAAAAACATCCTCTTCATCGTCTTTGTCCACGATAGAAATTTCCCAGTGCACGCTTTTGTCCTGACGCTTCAATTCAAAGTAATACTTTGCAATTGGCATTAATTTCGCTTCGGCCTGCCCGTCGAACTGATCTTCTAAACTTTTCGGCTGATCAGCCATAAAAATACTCCTCTCGTTTAAACACTCGCGTGCAAAATAATTTGAAGCAGCAAAAACATAACTGCTTCTCTTCGTTTATTTCCGTTTAAATGCTTCATTAATCATTGAATGTGAGAGCCTGCACGTCAAAAGCTGATTGAAATAAATCAGTACTGTTTTTATATATTACCCGGTCGATTTAGTCCAAAGCAGATAAAGATATCCCAGCTGGGCCCGTTCATATTTTACAATTTCCAGATCAGAAGCATCGACTATTCCTTTGATATTCCGGTCATGATGACAGCCGAATGATTTTAAAAATATAGGATTCAGGTGATGCTGCAGCCACCGCACACCTTTATTATTTAGTAACCCATGCTCAAGCAGCAGGATCTCTCCCTCACTTTTGCACCATTTGTTCAAGAGAGTCAACACACGAATTGGATCCTTGTAGCAGCATAATGTGCCGGTAGAAAGAATCGTATCAAATGTGTTTTCCGGAAATGATAAATGTTCTACTTCGGATAAAATAAAATCAGCATTTACTTTGTATTCTTTCGCGCCGGCTTCTGCCGCCTCAAGCATTCCCGGGCTGAAATCAACACCGGTATATTCAGCGTCCAAAGGCAGAAAAGCATAATTCATCCCTGCTCCGACAGCGATTTCCAGTGTTTTCCCTCTCGCGGCACCGCATATCTTTCTTCTCCATTTATTATCTGCTTCATATTTTCTATGCCTCTCGTGCTTATAGGCCTGCTTGTTAAATTTCTGCACCAATTCTTCATTATTCATTATCAGTCCTCCTCTTTTTGCCGTGTATTGTGGTTCAAAGATGACTGTTATTAAAATAATGAGTCTGTTACATTGATTATACTCTTTTCTATTCTTTCCGGCCGTTAAATTACATTTATTATTTCTAAAGTTGATATGCTTTCTTCTGCTGAACTAAAAACAATCCGACCCCGAGCAGCACGATCATCCCGCCGATAATCTGTAGTGCGACGACTTCTTCTCCAAGAATGAAAAACGCCAGGATAGTAGCGCCAACCGGTTCGCCCAGAATCGTCATTGAAATAGTGGATGTGTTAATAAAGTTCAACAGATGATTGTAAATGACGTGGGCAATCGTTGGAAGAATCGCAAGCAGCATAAATATCTGCCACTCTTCGGCCCCGTACCCCGTTACTGGAATACCGGAGAATGCATTAAAAGCATGAAGCGATATCCCTGCCACAAAAAATACTATAAAGCTGTACAGCCAGTGTGATACCCGCTTCACTACACGCTGGCCGATTAATAAATAAACGACCACCGCTATCACGCTCAAAAAGGAAAGCAGGTTGCCGAGTAAGGCAGAGCTGCTGCTGCGCCCAAGGTCTCCCAAACCAATAATCACTACTCCTAAAATCGACAGGCTGATCGTAATCAGCTGCGGTATGCTGACTCGTTCTTTATAAATCAAAAAGCCGCCGGCCAGCGCTACTACCGGCTGCAGGGCCAGAATAATGGTGGAGCTTGCCACCGTTGTCAGCTTTAATGAACCAAACCAGAGTGCAAAATGCATGCCAAGGAAAACCCCTGAAAAGATGAAAAGCACCCATTCCTGTTTTTTGATATTTTTAAAGTCTCGTCTTTTTAACCAGACAAAAGGGAGTAAAAACAAACTGGCAATATACATGCGGTACATGCTGAGAATCGTGGCCGGTGCTTCGGACCATTTTACAAATATCGCCGCAAAAGAAATCGCGATAATAGATATTATCAGTAAAAATGCTGTTGATTTATTCATCCTTTCTTCTCTCCATCCTTTATTATCATCTCTTTTTGTATTGACATAAAGAATCGTATCAAACGAGCGTTTAAAAATCCGGTATATAATTTCCTATTTTAAGCTACTTTTTTCCGGTGCATAAATACCTACAAATGCTTTAATAATATTTACATAATCAACCATTTTATATATTATGGTGGCATACTTAAAAGATTAGGAAGCAATGACACTTCATATAATACTGAAGGGAGAGCCTGCTATGAAGAAATCATTACCCGGCTTGATAACGCTAATCGGTATTATCGCCGTTAACTGGCTTATAGCCTTTCTTTTATCTGCAGCTTTCATTGAATTTTCGTTTTTAACCGGCCTGGCTGCCACAATTGTGATCGGCTGGCTTACTTCGTCCGGCGGCTTTTCCTCCGATGCCGTTCGTATGCAGACGCAGGGGGATACAGGTATTAGAATGGAAACAGAATCCCGCAGCGTTCTCCGTTTCTCAATGCCTTTCTTCGTCGCCCTTACATATACCTTACTTACTTTAATAATAACGATCTACTATTACCGGGATTATTTTTTATAAGTACATGATACTATCATCTCGGCCAATAATTACTCGGGCTCACATCAAAAAAGCCTCTTTTCAGCTGTTTAAACTGAAAAGAGGCTTTTAAAATAATTAAAATTATATTTACGTCATTTGCGGCTGTTTTTGATTTTTCAATCCAAGCACCTGCTCGGTAGACTTATGGATTTCCTCAATCATCTCTGGATTTTCTGACAGATTCATACCGTATGAAGGGATCATTTCTTTTATTTTCGGCTCCCATGCTTCAAGTTGCTCTGGGAAGCATTTCTCCATGATTTCGAGCATCACAGATACGGCAGTCGACGCACCCGGAGATGCTCCGAGGAGTGCAGCTATAGAGCCGTCCTCCGCGCTGATCACTTCTGTGCCGAACTGAAGGGTACCTTTACCTTCTTCGGTATCTTTAATAACCTGAACCCGCTGGCCGGCTACGAGCAGCTCCCAGTCCTCTGTTTTTGCGCTTGGGACAAATTCCCGGAGCTCTTCCATGCGCTGTTCCTTTGACTGCATTACCTGCGTGATCAGGTATTTCGTTAATGGCATGTTCTTAGCTCCCGCTGCCATCATTGTAATCAGGTTATCCGGCTTGACGGATTTCAATAAATCCATCAGGGACCCCGTTTTCAAAAACTTTGGAGAGAAGCCGGCATACGGTCCAAATAAAAGTGTTTCCTGATTATTAATATACCTCGTGTCCAGATGCGGAACAGACATTGGAGGTGCTCCGACGGGCGCTTTGCCGTACACTTTGCCGAAATGCCCGTTGACGACATCCGGATTCTGGCAGACCATAAACTGGCCGCTTACCGGAAAACCACCGATGCCCTTTCCTTCTGGAATACCGGATTTTTGCAGCAGGTGCAGGCTTCCGCCGCCTCCACCAATAAACACAAAATCCGCCTCGTGCAGCTCAAGCGTTTCTTTTTGATGATTGCGCACCTTCACTTCCCAGGTGCCGTCTTCGTTACGCGTAATATCATCCACGTCATGGTTATATTTCATTTCTACGTTATTCTTTTCAAGATGGTTAAACAGCTGACTCGTCAACGAGCCAAAATTCACATCGGTGCCGTCTGCAATTTTAGAAGCCGCTATCGGTTCTTCAATCTGTCGGTCCTTCATCATTAACGGCATCCATTTTTCAAGCACTTCCGGGTCCTCTGAAAATTCCATCCCTGAAAATAATGGATGCGCAGACATTTTTTCGTAACGCGTCCGTAAAAAGGAGACGTTATGATCGCCGCGCACATAGCTGATGTGGGGTAGAGGCATAATAAAGCCGCGTGGATTATGGATCAAATCGCTTTTCACCAGATAGGCCCAAAACTGTTTGGATACCTGAAATTTTTCATTGATGCTGATGGCCTTACTGATATCAACGGAGCCATCCGGCTGCTCGTTTGTATAATTTAATTCACATAGAGCCGCATGTCCGGTTCCTGCATTGTTCCATTCATTCGAGCTTTCTTCTCCCGGCTTTTCCAGCTTTTCAAACACTTTGATATTCCAGTCCGGGGACAGCTCTTTCAGCAGTGCACCTAATGTTGCACTCATAATGCCGGCCCCGATTAAAATGATTTCTTTTTCACCCTGTTGTTTATTCATTTCTTTCCTACTCCCTACATAATAGAAAAAGACGTCTCCTTTTGGCGGAAATCTTCCGGCCATATTTTGTTCACGTCAGGGAGGCATCTTTTCCAATAATTTTACACCAAATATAGACTATCATTATTAGACGAAGATTAAAATCATTATTATTAATATAATAACCGTTTATGAACCTAGAAAAACAATTAATATAATTCAAGACCCTTTAAAGCCTTTTTCAAGCTAAAAAAACCGAAACCGGAGAATTTCCTCCGGTTTCGGTCCGTTTATTATGATGATTAGTCGACTACTGTTACTTCAACGTCCTTACGGCCGAAGGAAAGTGCTTCGGAGTTGGTTGGTACGTGAACGTCGATGCGATTGCCGTTAATAGCGCCGCCAGTGTCTTCTGCTTTATAAGTGCCCATGCCTTCCACTTTTACAGTGGAGCCGAGTGGGATAACGTCCGGATCAACAGCGATGACGTTAGCGTCACGATCGTTGTTAAGGTTAACGCCTGTTGCCGTGATGCCGCTGCAGCCTGCACACTCAGCAGTGTATGCTGTTGCTTCCACTGTCATGGTTTCGCCGCCGCTTGTGCTGTTCGAGGACTCGGAAGTCGAAGCTCCTGCTACTTCTTCGCTGGATTCACTGGAGGACTCAGAAGATCCGCCGAGAGCTGCCTGCGTTTCTGGGCCGGCTACGCCGAAGTAGTTGCCCGCAGAAGAAGAAATACCGTTTGCTGCCTGAAAGTCTTTTACGGCGCTGAGCGTTCTTGGGCCGAATGTAGAACCAGTATTTCCGTGGAAGTAGCCTTTTTCCTTCAGCGTGTCCTGAAGCTCTGCAACAGAGGAGTTAACGTCGCCGTAAGTCATAGAACCATGGTCACCGATGGATGCGTCTGCTGCCTGTGGTGCTCCGAATACGACGCCTGCTGTAATTGCTGTACCGAATAGTGTCTTTTTCATCATAAATAATTCATCCTTTTTAATTATAATATTTGTTATTCGTCCTAATGACGAAATCCATTGAAAAGTTTACCTATATGTTTACTTGCCTTTACGTCGTCACTGCATTGATTATCATGTTGTTTTACTGCTTTTGTTTTTTGTGCCGTCTCTCAAACACAACGCTACCGATTATGCCTTGAAAAAGCACAAATGGCAATAACATTAATTTAGTTGTAATCTAACCTTAATAGTTTTTCATATTATGTAAAATTAACAGGTATTCCTGCACATATTCCACTAAAAACTGCCGTATTTTTACTCATTACTACTGAAAATATATTTAAAATATTACGCTATTATTACAATAAGCCCGTGTTCGCGTAACATTATTAGAAATAAAGAAAGAAAATACTTTTGAATTTTGCTTGTACGTGGTAAATCTATTAGTTTTTAAGCTTTTCCAGGGCATATCATCAACTAAAAAACCCATACAGCACTTCTTTTTGAGAAGTCTGCATGGGGCCAAGCTTAATAGTAGAATTTATTTCACCTGCTTATATGAAGTGATCTCCAGGTCTTCGTCTACGGTGGCTTCGTACGTTTCCACTTTCGTTTTTCTGCCATCGTTGTTCAGCACATCGATTTTTACGTGCCACACGCCGTCCTTTTCTTCTGTAGAAGTAATACGCTTTGGTTCAGCTACATAGTTTTCGAAAAATGCATTGACGCTATCCATTACTTCGGTAAGCCGGGGGCCATTCTGTTTGGATTTTTTCTTTTTAGAAGGCGCCGGTTTTCCTTTGGAAGCAGAGCCGGCTGCGTTCCCTGCATTTTTTAATTGCGGCCTGCCTTCATTTTTAGAAACCATTCTTGCTTTTTTAGGCGTCTGTTCTTCATTTTTATTCTCTGAAGATGATCCTGACATGCCGGGAATTTTCGCTTTCGATTTTTCTGCGGTCTGCTTTACGCTGTCTTTGGCTTCCCCGGCTTTTTTTAGAGGCTTCTTCAACAAGGAAGCTGCTCCCCCGCTTTCATTTTCTTCCTCCGAAGCATTGGTTTCTTCCTTCGAATCTTCAGAAGACTCCTCCTCCCCGTCTTTCTTTTTAATCCCCTTTGTGATCATCGGGATAGCTCCTCCGATCAAACTTCCGGCTGCCATCAGCCCGTAGGTAACTTTATCTTTTTTATCAGTCATTATGTTTTCTCCTTTCTTTACTGCTCAACTCTGAATGACCCTGCCGAACCTTTATTTGTCGGCAAGGGCCTTGATAGACGAAGTACTTTTTCTGCTGTCGCTGCTTTTTGTGGCTTCTCGCCTCATTTCTTTTATCAAATCGTCCCATGAATTCTCCATAAAGTCATTTTTCACCTGCTGCTTGAGCTCTTCTTTGAGCTTTTTATGCATGTCGTTCTTCCATTCTGAAGCCAGGGTACGTGTAACTCCACGGACGAGGCTTTCATGTGCAGCTTTCGATAGGAAAGAAGAAGTTGCGGCACCTGATTCGTCTGCGTTGCTCTTACCTTCTTCATTTTCAGACTCGTTTTCGTTATTATTCTCATCAGACGTTTCTTGTGTCCCCTGATACGCTTCATTAACCTGTTTCATGATTTCCTTAATCATACCGTTTTTATCTTCTTTCGTTACCTGCAGTCCGCTGTCTGCCGCCAATTTTTTAACAGCCTGCTTATCCATCGAATACAGGTTAACCTCTTCTTCATTACCATCTTTATTCGAAATAATGACTCCGGCGTAATTTTCTTCATTTTTTTGACTTGTAGACGAGCCTTCTGCATTTTCTGCTTCCTCATGTTGAATCGTCAGCTTAAAGCCATCTGACTGATTTATAATTTCATCAATCATATCCTGTTTTCTGGTTGATTTAATTTTTAAGCCGCTGTCCTTTGCCAATGCTTTTATAGCTTTATTACTCAAAACGCGAAGATTTACTCTTTCTTCCACTCCTTCATTATCGACGATGACTACTGCCGATTGTTGGTATTCATCGGAAGCTGATTCCCGTACAGCCATCGGTTCTCCCTCATTTCCCGCCCGTTTCCGGATATTTTCCAAAAATTTCTTCATTTTTAAACTACTTTACCTTTTATACCCCTTAATCAAACTAATAAGTACAAAACTTTCTTTTATCCATATTTTTTGAAAACCTCCGCCAAATAAAACAGCGGGCTTTCTCCCGAAGAGAAAAGACAGCTGTCATTAAAAACGGATTTCAACTGCTGGAATAAGTGGGGACTGATGTTATTCCTCCTGTTCGTTTTGCTGATCACGTCGGCTCGTTTTTCTTTTGTTTGTACTCACTTTGGCCACAGAGACATAAAAATAAGCCCTTCAAGTTTAAAAAAACTCAAAGGACTTATTCAATTTAGTTTATGATTTTAAGAACAGCATTTATAAATAGACGTGTAATCCAGCAAAAACTTCTTCTGTTTCATTATACAGCTATCCGATAGTAATTAAGGTTTTCGCCATAAAGCTTCCTTTTTTCTATAAACCCTAATCGTTGTAATTTTCTAACTTTTTTACGTAAATAGCGTTCTGACATCTCTGTTTGCGCTGCAAGTTCAGCCTCCTGGCAGTGAAACCATCCGTTCTCCAAAAATCCAAAATAAGCCGTTTGCTCTTTAAATTCGTTTATGAGCGCACTGTATATTAACGCTTCTGCGTATCCAACCTCTCTTACAATTGCTGGATTAACACCCTCATGTAATGATTGTTGATATTCTCTATTTTCCAGCAAGAGCCACCCCTCTATTATTACCAGGTTATTTGATGAGACTGCTGCTTACGATTTTTCAGGATTAATTCCACTGGCTATGTTTTTCTCTAACGATTCTTTTTTCCTATCCTAGCGTATAAAAAAAACTTTGAAAACCATTACATTACAAAAATGTAACAGGAAATCTGCTTTTGTTTAAAATTGACTGGAGCCTTTGAATGTAGCTTTTTAAACCAGGCAAAGTCCTGTGCTTCAGCACGCCCTGCCTTATGATATAGTTATTTCATTACAGTCAGTACTGTTATCAAAAGGAGGGATCTCATTTGGAAAGATGTTCGTGGTCACAAAAAAATGAACGTATGCAGGAGTATCATGATAATGAATGGGGACGTCCGAATACAGATGACAGCTATTTATTTGAAATGCTAACGCTGGAAGGCGCTCAATCCGGACTCTCCTGGAACACGGTGCTTGCTAAACGGCACCATTACCAGGAAGCTTTTCAGCAATTTGATATTCAGAAGTGCGCCTCCATGGCAGCCGAAGACCTGGAGTATATTCGGCATCATTACGGCGTGATTAAACATTCTGCCAAATTAGCTTCTGTGCGAAGCAACGCTGCAAAAGTCCTGACAATCCAGGAAGAATACGGCAGCCTGTCTTCCTTCTTTTGGCGGTATGTTGATTTTAACCCAATTATTCATGAGCGGAAAGAAGAAACAGAGGTTCCATCTTATACAGAGCTGTCCTCTCAAATAAGCAGGGAATTGAAAAAACGGAAATTCAAATTTGTCGGACCGGTAACGGTGTATTCATTTATGCAGGCCATTGGTATGGTGGATGACCATGTTCGTACCTGTCCCTGCCACTCTAAAAATACTAATGCTTGATTTGGCAGTGTTTAAAGCCTCTGTCTTTCTTTGAAACAGACCTTTTGCACAATTAAAGTTCTCGTCCGGTTGTTAATACTTTTATTTTTACTTTTCACCGGGAACATGAAGTTTAGATTTCATTCGACAAATTATAAATTAATGTTCCAGAAAGAAGGTCAATTATTATGGAAGAAACAAAATACCGGGCAGTAATGCTTCAGGAGGACGGTACGGTAGTGGAACGGCATTATACCCGAAGACAGTTGTTTGAAGGAGGACAAAACGTAAACCTCCTTAACAGCCATTATCATGTGCTCCCTGACGTTTGGGCTGTGGGGTTTTATGAATTGCCGGAAGAAATTGAAGAGGTCTGGGCTGAAACAAAAGAAGCCTCTTTCCCTCTCCCAGCTATCTTTTTCAGCTATAACCCGCACACCCAGGCCATGGCTAATATGAGTGATAAACTGATCGAACAAACGAAAGCCGAAATACAGAAAGCCGAGCTCCGCAAAAGTAAATAGCGTTACAAAAGCAATGCCTTTTCTGTTAATGGAGGGCCATTGCTTTTTATTGTATACAGACGGCTCATTGAACTGGTTCCTGCAGGCTCATTCCGTTTTTCGCTGTCGTCTTCCTTATTTTTATTTCCGGTGTCAGGATAATTGTCCTGCTTGACTGTTTTTTGCCTTTAATCTGATCTACGAGCGTCTGGGTGACAACCTCTCCCATCTCCACGATTGGCTGGGAGATCGTGGTCAGCGGCGGGTGGCTTAAAACAGCAATGAACGTGTTATCAAATCCTACTACCGAGAAGTCCTCGGGCACTCTTTTTCCGCTTCCTCTAGCTCCCTGGATACTGCCTATAGCCAAAAAGTCTGTCAGGGCAAACGCCGCACTGACATCAACGTCTTTTTTTAGCACCTCTATTACAGCTTGTTCTGCCTGCTGGGTAGTCATCAGTTCTTCTATAATTTTAACATTCCTTTTAGGAGGAACCCCCGCTTCTTCAAACGCTGCATAAAAACCTCTCAAGCGATTCTGTTCACTTGAATTATTCAGGTCCCCAACCAGCAGAAGCACTTTTCGGTGGTTTAAATCAAGCAAATGCTGCGCAGCCAGGTAGCCTCCCCGAAAATCATCCACCAGTACCGTGCTGACAGTAAGGGATGGAATATCCCGCGATACCAGCACTACAGGAATGTTTTGGTGCATAAATTCTTTTAATGCTTCTATATTATGCATACCGGTGCCCAGAACAACACCATCCACCTTTTTTTGATTCAGCCACCATAGATACTGGACTTCTTTTTCAGGGTCGTTATCAGTGTTACATATAACCACGCTGTAGCCATTTGCGTGCCCTGTGTCTTCCACACTTCTCGCGAGCTCCGCGAAATAAGGGTTGGCGATATCAGGGATCACCAGTCCGATGGTATGTGTGTGCTTCCCGGTGAGCGCAGAGGCAACTATGCTCGGGTGGTATCCTACTTCCTCTATAATTTGCAATACGCGTTTTTTTGTTTTCTGTCCAACATCAGCCTTATCATTGATGACTTTTGACACCGTAGCAATCGAAACTCCTGCCCGTTCTGCCACATCATATATGGTTGGTTTCATTTTTCTCCTCTTTCTCCGCCTTTTTAACTTCCCTCTTTCCTGCACCGTTTATACTTATTAACGGCCTATTATAAACAAATATACAGTGGATGTTCAATTACTTAATTCTCATTATTTTTAATGTGAATCCTCTCTTTCGGTTACAAAAAGCCAGGAATCTTCTGAAGGTTCCCCGGCTTTTTGAACTGAATGTTTATAAAATACTTAATACTTCAATTATTTTATGAGGATCTAGCCTGCTTATCCGCTTTGGCCTGATCGCTTTTAGATTTTTTGTCAAACCAGATCTGCTCAATTTCTTCGAGTGATTTATTTTTCGTTTCAGGTACAAACTTCCAGATAAAGAAGAAAGCGAATGTACTGATTGCACCGTAAATCATAAACGAACCGACACCAAATGCTTCATTCAGTGGTGGGAAGGTTGTCGAAGCTGCCAGGTTTGCTCCCCAGAGAAGCGTTACAGCCAGAGACATTGCCTGCCCTCTGATTTTGTTTGGAAATATTTCTGAAAGCATTACCCAGGTAACAGCACCCCAGGTCATTTGGAAAAATGCTACAAACCCGAGAATGAACACGAGTGTCGCGATGCCGTAAATACCTGAGAAAAACAGCGTAGCTACGGTAAATAAGCAGATCGCACAACCTGCTGATCCTAATAGAAGAAGGAATTTCCTTCCGCTTCTGTCGATTAATCGAATCGCAATCAAGGACACGAGAACACCTATAATACCTACAAGTACAGTCTGAAGCATTGATGCGGACTGGCCGGCACCGAGACTTTCAAAAATTCGCGGAGCATAGTAGAGAATAATATTGATACCGATAAACTGCTGCAAAACGGCGAGAGTGAAACCAACAACGAGAACTAATTTACCGTAGTAGAACAAATTAACCTTCTGTGTTTGTGTATTTAATGATTCCTGGATGCTTGAAAGCGTCCGGCTTGCTGCATCCTTGGATCCATGCAGTTTTTCCAGTACATTGTATGCCTGGCTGTCTGCATTTTTGAGCGCGAGGTACCTCGGTGTTTCCGGAATAAACAGAAGCAGAAAGAAAAACAACGCGGCCGGCACGAGCTCGGAAGCAAACATAAGCCTCCAGCCAGTGTCATCGATCCATGCGCTTGACTGCCCCCGCACGATCCACCAGTTTACGATGTAAACTACTGTCTGGCCGAACACGACGGCCATGTTGTACAGTACAACAAGCTTCCCGCGTATATGCTGAGGACTCATTTCGCTAATGTAGACCGGAGCGATCGCAGAAGCAAGACCTACACCAATACCACCGAGAATACGGTACAGGTTAAATGTAATCAGTAAAGATAATGTCGGCTCCCCCCGGGTGAAAAAGAACAGCTCCGGATAAGCAGATCCCAGGGCAGATAAAGCAAACAAAGTCGCAGCAATAATCAGCGTATTCCGCCGGCCAATACTATTCGCAATGAAGCCGGATATTAAGGCCCCGATAATACAACCGGCAAGGGCGCTTGAAACGGTCAATCCATGAATAAGCGAACCTAATCCTAAACTATCCACGAGATACAGCTGCACCGATTGTTCTGCTCCGGCAATAACGGCCGTGTCATAGCCAAAGAGCAGCCCTCCCAGTGAAGCAACCAGTGCAACTGATACTATATAAAAACTTTGATTGTTTTTCATTTGAATTTAAGAAGGGAAAGGTCCTCCCTTCCTTCCTCCTTTCTTTCCTTAAGGGAAATAGGCTCAATATGAGTTTTTCGTGGTTTCGGGAAAGAAGTTTATCAACCAGCAGCCGTCAGATGAACATTGAACTTTTATTTGTATGAATTATCTGACCTTTATATAAACATTTTATCCAATGCCTCTTTTACATGCCGGTAAGACTGCTCTCCTAAGTGGTATTTTTCCATTTCCCAGTAGTCGGGCCGGAACAACTCCAAACCGACCATACGTATATGTCCCGTTCTCTGCACTCTGTTCCCGATCTCTTGTAAAGGAATTACTCCGAGACCCGGAAAAATTCGGTCTTTGTCTTCAAGCTCTTCTATTCGTGCATGTTCTGCATCGTTAATATGAAATACAAATATTTTTTCAGATGGCGTTTGTTCAATCGCATCCAGAGAAGAACCTCCGGTGTAAAAATGAAAAACGTCCAAAACGAGCCCGACATTTTCACGGTTTACTTTCTCCATAATTTCTCTGGCAGCTTCAAGGGTTTTTATCGAAAACTCCTGGATGCCTATGAATTCAAGTGCAATGTTCACCTGGTACTTTCCTGCAATATCGCTCATTTCCTGAAGCATTTGTACGCTGTCTTTTACGATTTCTTTATCTGAAATACCCGGGGGTCTCGGGCTCGGGACAGCAATGACGTAGGACGAACCAGCAGCGCTTGCGATTTGACACCATTTTTCTGTGTCTTTTAATACCAGTTCCCTCTCCTCCCCCTGCTTCAGGTTAAAGAATTCGATGGCGTTGATGGCATCCGCCTTCACGGATGATTGCTCGAACAGGTTTTTCAGGTCATCGAGTGTATGATCCTTTAAAAAGCTCTCGAGCTTGTACGTCCTAAGCTCTACTACGTCATACCCTGCATGCTCTGCAACAAGGATATCTTCTTCCAAGGTACACTGATCGGTTGTAGAGCCGTTTAATCCATACAGCATCTCTTCCTCCTCCTTCCTTTTTACAGTACGTACACTTTGTCCTGATACTGTTCCTGCATATTGATACGCTCTCCATTATTCATATAGGAACGGGTCGCTGCGAGCGCTACCTGCATATTGATTTTGGAATCCACTGAAGTTACCCGCGGGCTTTCTTCCCCCTTGACACATTTAATAAATTGTTCGAGCTCCTGCACGTATGCTTCGCGGAATCTCATCTGAAAGTTAGGTACAATCTCGTGATTGCTTCCTGTGCTGCTCTGAACAGTGACATCGCTATTACGGAGGGAACCGACAAAGATGGCGCCTTCTGTTCCGATAATTTCGGCCCGGATATCGTGTCCATACGGCGAGTTCCGACTTGCTTCCACATCACCCGCTCCGCCGTTTTCAAACTCGAGGTACGTAATGGCCTGGTCGACGTCGTTGTACTCTTCCATGAATGGATTCATTAAAATCCGTCCGTGACCGGAGACCGAAGAAATTTCGGAGCTCATTAAATACCGTGCGATGTCGTAATCGTGAATAGAGCAATCCAGAAAGATACCGCCGCTGTTTTTAATGAAGGATGCCGGCGGTGACCCGCTGTCGCGTGTGAAGCCTTTAAAATAAATCGGCTTTCCGATCTCTCCGGCATCAATACGCTGCTTGGCATCAAAGTATCCCGGGTCGTACCTTCGCATAAAGCCTACCTGGCAGATGACGTCCGCTTTCTTTACCACTTCAATGACTTCATCCGCTTCTTCGATGGTGGAGGTGAGCGGTTTTTCCACAAATATTTGCTTCCCTTGTGATGCCGCCTTTTTAATCATCTCTGCATGCGTGCTCGTTGGTGTAACGATCACTACCGCATCAATATCCGGATTCTGGAAAACCTCCTCCGGGTCCGCTGTCCATGCCGGTACCCCAAGCTGCTCTGCAGCCCGTTCTGCATGCTCAGCGATCGGGTCGCAAATCAAAATAAGCTCTGCTCCCTTTACTTTATTCATCATATTGCTTGCGTGAAACATCCCCAGTCTTCCAAGACCTAAAACCGCTACCCGTATATCCTGCTGTGCCATGGCACACCCTCCTTTAATTGATTTCAACACTATCTGGTTTATAAATTTCAGAAATGGCCGTCCATCCCCGTTTGTTTACGGAGCGTTCGACAGCCTCCAGGATCGCCTGGTTCCTCACTCCGTCTTCAAAGTTCGGTGCTGCGCTCGTTTGATTCCCAATATTGTCCATCAGAGAAGCAATCAAATTGACGAAGGTGTGCTCGTACCCGAGAATATGGGCAGCCGGCCAATAATTCCCGGCAAAGGGATGCTCTGCTTCCGTGCAGTTAATCGTTTTGAATCCCTGCAGTCCCGGTTCGTCTTCTTCAAAGTAAACCTCCAGGTTATTCATGTTTTCCATATCCCAGCGGATGGATCCTTTTTCCCCGTTAATTTCGAAGCGATTGCCCGCACGGTTGCCGCGGCTGAACCGGGAGGCTTCAAATGTGCCCATCGCCCCGTTCTGGAAAGTGGCCAGAAAGGCAGAAGCGTCATCGACCGTCACTTCGCCCCAC
This sequence comes from Marinococcus sp. LNHM3E3-2.2, assembly GCF_056034385.1. Classification (NCBI taxonomy): domain Bacteria; kingdom Bacillati; phylum Bacillota; class Bacilli; order Caryophanales; family Bacillaceae; genus Marinococcus; species Marinococcus sp. LNHM3E3-2.2. Next base: position 3,647 of record NZ_JBQLIC010000011.1, on the reverse strand, counting down.
TCGCCTTCCCGGATCTCCGTCTGGAGATTGTGCACGGTGTCACCGAGCGGGCGCTCTTTGACAAAGGTCTTCATCATTCCCGCTACTTCGTCAAATTCACCCACGAGAAATCTGGCAAGGTCAATGATATGGGCGCCGAGATCACCAAGCGTTCCCGATCCCGACATATTTTTCTGCATGCGCCAGGTGAGCGGGTAGTTTGGATCCATCAGCCAGTCCTGCAGAAACGTTGCCCGGATGTGATAGATATGCCCCAGTTTTCCACTGTCAATCAGCTGTTTGGCAAACTGAACCGCTGGAGCAAACCTGTAATTGTGACAAAGCATATGAGTCACATTGTTTTTTTTCACTGCATCACGCATGCGGACCGCTTCTTCCACCGACAAAGCCAGCGGCTTTTCACACAGCACGTGCTTTCCGGCTTCCGCTGCCGCGATGGCAATTTCACTGTGGGTATCATTTGGGGTTACAATATCAACTAGGTCAATGTCTTTTCGTTCAATGAGGGCTTGCCAATCTGTGGCGTGATTGGCCCATCCCATCTTTTCAGCGGTCGGCCCTACTCTCGAGGCGTCCCTCCCGATGATCGTGTCGAGTTTTGGCGTTACCGGGCTGTCAAAATAGAAGGGAACGTCTCGGTAAGCATGGCTGTGGGCTCTCCCCATCATCTTGTAACCAACCATTCCGACATTAATTGTTTTCTTTTCTTCTTCCATTGTCTCTCCACCTCCATATATTCTTTCTGTGCAGGGAGCAGCATATTTTCAATGCAAAAGCTCCCCGTAAATTTACTTAAGCGCTTAAGTAAATATTAAAAAATTTATACTTTTTTTAATGCTTTCACCCGGCTCGAAAAGTCTATTTCCTCACCCGTTCTGGCGCTTTCATAAATGGCATTGATAAGCATCGTTAATTGATACGCATCATCCACATCTACCGGTGGAGCCGTTTTATTGACGAGCGCGTCGATGAACAGTCTGTCTTCTTCGATATAGCCACCCTTTTCATAAAACGGAACCTGTGTGTAATCCTCGGCTATCATTTGCTGTTCCAGCCCGGGTGACAAACGCACCGTCTCTAGCTCTACTGTCGTAGCAGTAGAATATTTGCCGTAAATTTCAATAGTTTCAAATGGGAAGCTCCAGCCAGAATGAGCAGAAGAGACAAGCGTGGCAATACCACCGTTCTCAAACGTTACCAGCACTGCAAAATCATCAAATTCATTATCAGAAATGTTTTGTCTTGCCTCGCACCGAATAGTTTTCACCGGACCGAAAAAGTAAGGAAGAAGGTCAATTTGATGAATTGTCGTTTCATACAGGAATCCACCTGTTTTATTTGAGTCTGCTGTCCATGCAGGCTTTAACAGTTCCCCCCGGTTGAGCTTAAACTGCCCTAGATGAGGGTTAAGTGCCCCTTCTTCAATCCATTCCTTTACTTTTTTATGAGTATTCGCGTACCGGCGGTTCATCCCTAGATTGTAGACACCCTTTGACCCTTTCGCTGCCTTGCGGATTCTTTCCGCACCTTCTTCGGTCACAGCCATCGGTTTTTCACTAAACACATTCAGCCCTTCTTCGAGGCATTTAATGACGGGTTCCACGTGCGTGGTATTCGGTGTTGTCACATAAACAGTGTCGACGCCTAAGCCGATCAATTCATCCAGAGTTTCCACCGGCTGTACATTTCCCTCCAGGGATTCCGCTAATTTTCTGGCATTATCCAGTACAATGTCGGCAACTCCTATAATCTCCACCCGCTCGTCCTCCTGCAGAATAGATCCGTGTACAGAAGCAATGAAACCTGACCCTAAAAAACCCACTTTGATTTTTTTCATGTGTAGACCTCCCAAAATTGAGTAAGCGCTTTCGTAATATAAACTCATTGTAATTAATACGTTTCTATATGTAAACCCTTTCAAATATATTTTTAATCTTCCATACTCCTGTGTACTTTTAATTGTACTAATCAATAGTATTATTTACTTTATTGAAATTTCCTTTTTTAAGTATATAGGCATTTACTGAATTAAAATTATACGTCCGATAAAAAAATCCTCAGTATTAGATGGCCATGATTTTATTAAGTATTACTCTCCCAACGCTTTTTGTTTTATTTTTATTAAATGCAAAGCTGTTGTCTCTCCCAAATTATGTATATATTATGCCAATTTCCACATAGCTAAAATTAAGACCTTAGATATGAGTAATATATCATTAAACGGGAAAACAATTTAATAAATAAAGATTTTTATAGTTTTCAAAAATTTTGTTATAAAGCGGGTTTTGCATTTCAACCGTACCGCTATTCAACCCTGGTTATTTATATTTAAAATAAAAGTTTTTTTATGATTGAAATGCTGCAGGCCCGGAGAAAGGAGCAGCATTTATGAAATACGAAATGAAACATGCTGTGTATGAAGAAATGGCAGAGCACCTTGACCAGAACGGACTTTCAAGCGTGGAAGATTTTGTTCAGCAGGCAGCAGAGAATTTTGAGATGGCGCTGCTACTTCCTTTTTATATGTACTATTACCATCCGTACGAATGGCAGAATTATTCCTTATTTGCTGACGACCCTTTACCAAAAACACTGAACTGCGCCGCTTATACTGCACTTGATGCTCCTGCACTTAATGTAGACCCAAAAATCAAGCGTTTCTTTTACGGCACGTACTGTATTACTTCCTCGCCGCCGGATGACCAGACAATCCTTTTCCTGGAGGAATGGACAATGCATTTATTCCGGAAATACTGGCATCTTTACCAAAAAACCTTGTTTTTTGGTAACCATGTAGAAGTTTTAGATAATCAGACGTCCCTTTGGATTCCAAAGAATACTCAGTGGTAACAGCTCCCTTTTCAAATTGCGAAATAGTTTGGGAGTCCCCAAGGAGGGATTATTCTATGACTCCGCTGATTATCGGCTACACCATTCAGGGAACGGAAATTATTGTAGGAACCCCTGCAAGTTTAGCATGGTTTGCAGACGAGCCCTGTGTTGCTATGTACAGGGATATAGAAGCACTGTTTCGTACTCTGCATCCATTTGCTGTCAAAGGAGTGGCCATTCATTTTCTCCCTGACGTGCAATCGTTAAAAACTGCCTGGGAGGTTTATGATATCAGTGCTTCTTCGTACCGTTCCGCCTATCAATGATTGTATTTTTAAAGGAAAAACAGACTCTAACACCAACGAGTCTGTTTTTCTAATGAACAGCACGGAATACCTGTTTTCTACTTTCTCCCTTTTCTAAGCTGTATTATCTTTCTGCTCCAGTTTCCTCCCTCCCTTTACAAAATCTTAACAATTCCTTTATTTACACTACAGGCTATCATGCTTTAAAACTGTAGAGGGTATTGCAGTAATCTGTGTTAGATAGACATCAAGGGGAGGAATCATTGTTTTGGATATTCAAACGCTGATATTTACGTTTCTCGGCGGCCTGGGGATTTTCCTGTTCGGGATCAAGTACATGGGCGACGGCCTGCAGAAGATCGCGGGCGACAAGCTGAGGGACCTGCTCGATAAATTTACGACCAACCCGTTCATGGGCGTGCTGGTCGGGATTATCGTCACCATCCTGATCCAGACGAGCACCGGCACCACCGTGCTCGTCGTCGGCCTGGTCAGCGCCGGGTTCATGAC
>NZ_JBQLIC010000010.1:0-81284 GCF_056034385.1 Marinococcus sp. LNHM3E3-2.2 | reverse complement strand
CTCTTATTTTCATCCGGGTGAAAAATTAAGCACCGGTGCTGAATCTTTCGAATCGGTGCTTTCTTTACATAAAAGAATGCGTTATAATAAACAAGGTCTGTTTAGAGACGCTAACAACACACACATATATGTTAGGTATTCGGGAAAGGGGTAAGACACATGGGCTGGCTATGGTTAACAATTATCGGCATTGTCATTTTACTAGTTGGTATAGCCATCGGTTTCTTTATCGCAAGAAAAACGATGATGAACTATTTGAAAAAGAATCCTCCTATTAATGAACAAATGCTGCGCGTTATGATGATGCAGATGGGGCAGAACCCATCCCAGAAGAAGATCAACCAAATGATGAAAGCAATGCAGCGACAACAAGATAAGAAATAACGATCAGCACCCTTCTAGCTTCTAGAGGGTGCTTTTTTATCCATAGAGAGGGTGAGACGGATGCGCGCTTTTTGGGATTTGCGCTGGTTTTTCTGGCAGGAACGGTTCAAGTACAGCTTCGGGATCCTGCTGCTCATTATTGTGGCCCTGCTTTCCCTTCTGCCGCCGTATGTGGTCGGGGTGGTGGTCGATGCGATCGAACAAAACCGCCTGACGACCGGCATGCTGACCGGCTGGATGGGTGCAATGGTTGCGGCAGGGATATGTATGTACGTGCTCCGGTATGTCTGGCGTATTATGATTTTCGGTTCCTCGCTTCATCTAGGCCGTACGCTCCGCTACAATTTGTATCAGCACTTCACGCGGATGAGCAGCGATTTTTTCGGGCGGAAGCGGACGGGGGATTTGATGGCACACGCCACCAACGATATTACCGCGGTGCAGATGATGGCCGGGCAGGGCGTCTTAACGATTGTGGATTCGCTCGTCATGGGGGGATTCGTCGTTTTGGCCATGGCGATCGGCATCAGCTGGCAGCTGACGCTGATTACGCTTCTGCCGATGCCGCTGATGGCTCTGTTAACAAGCTGGTACGGCCATCTGCTTCATCAGCGGTTTGGCGCTGCCCAGCAGTCCTTTTCGCAGCTGAACAACCGGACGCAGGAAAGCATTTCCGGCGTGAAGGTAACAAAAACGTTCGGGTACGAACAGGAAGACATCGAAGCGTTTGATGAGCAGTCCCGGGACGTTGTGGACAAAAACGAGCGGGTCGCCCGCATTGACGCCCTGTTTGATCCGACAATCACCCTTATCATCGGCGTATGCTATCTGCTCGCGATTGGCTTTGGCGCCGGATATGTGAACGAGGGAACGATTACCATCGGGCAGTTAACGACGTTCAGCGTTTATCTGGGTATGCTGATCTGGCCGATGCTTGCGTTTGGATGGTTTTTTAACATTATTGAACGCGGGCACGCGTCGTATGACCGCATTCGTAGCCTGATGGCCGAGCGGACTGACATTACCGACCAGAAAGCCGGAGTGCAGGACGTGCCGGCCGGGGCGGTGCAGATAGATATAGATGAATTTTATTACCCGCGTTCGGAAACGAGCGCGCTGCACGATATTCACGCGTCCGTGCAGCCGGGACAGACCATCGGGATCGTCGGGCGGACCGGGAGCGGGAAAACAACGCTTTTGCGGCTGCTTCTCCGGGAGCTGAAAAGCGGAGACGGAGCCATTACGATTGGCGGAACGCCGGCGGAGGCCTATTATCTGGATACGTACCGCCTCGCATTCGGAAATGTGCCGCAGGAGCATTTCCTGTTTTCGATGACGCTGGCAGACAATATCGCTTTCTCCAACCCGGAGGCCACCCAGCAGGACATTCAGCGTGCGGCCGGACTCGCAGCCATTCATGACGATATTGTGGCGCTTCCCTACGGATACGCGACAGCTGTCGGGGAGCGCGGTGTCACTCTTTCCGGAGGCCAGAAGCAGCGGATTTCGATTGCGAGGGCTCTTCTGCAGAATCCGGAAATTCTCATCCTCGATGATGCCCTGTCCGCTGTGGACGCAAACACCGAGCAGCAGATCCTCGAAGCGCTGAAGCAGGAGTGGAAGGGGAAAACGACCTTTATCGTTACGCACCGCATGAGCACGGTAAAAGAAGCGGATGCGGTATGGGTGATGGAGCACGGCACGATCATCGAAAACGGATCCCACCGTGCTTTAATGGAAGCCGGAGGCATCTATGCAGAAATGGTGGAGCGCGAAGAACTGAAGGCCCAGGTGGAAAGGGGGGACCGCTGATGCTGCACGAGGATAAAGTGTTAACCAAACAGGAGCAGCGGGCGATCGTGAAGCGGCTGTTAAAGTACGCGGGTGTCCACAAACAGCTGCTGGCGTTTGCCTGTACGTTTCTTGTGATCGGCGTCGGCGCGGAGCTTCTCAGTCCGTATCTCGTAAAGGTCTTTATTGACAGCTACGTGACGCCGGGAGTATTTCCGGTGGATGAATTGGCGTGGCTCGCGGCCATTTTCGCAGCGGCCACCGTTCTTTCCGCGGTGATGGTGTATTTTCATACGTACTGGTTTCAGCGCATTGCGCTGAAAAGCATCCAGCAGATTCGTGTAGACGTATTTTCGAGCGTCGAGGGCGCATCGATGCGTTTTTACGACCAGACACCGTCCGGGGCGCTCGTGAGCCGGATAACCAACGACACCGAACGGATCCGGGAGCTGTACATGGAAGTGCTATCGACCTTTATCCAGAACGGGGTGTTTCTGGTCGGGGTGCTTATCGCCATGTTCTTCCTGGATGTCCGCCTCGCGGCAGCCGCGATACTGATTATGCCGCTTCTGCTTCTGCTGATGATGCTCTACCGCCGCTACAGCGCCAGGTACTACGGGGAAATGAGCGGCAAGCTGAGCCGGCTGAACACGAAAATTAATGAAAGCCTTCAGGGCATGTCGGTGATACAGCTGTTCAGGCAGGAAAACCGGATGAAACGGGAATTCTCCGGGATCAATGATGCCCACTACGAAGCCGGGCTGAAAAGCATGAAAATTGACGGCCTGCTGCTTCGCCCGGCGATCGACCTCGTGTCGGTGCTTGCTCTCGTCGGCGTGCTGTCGTATTTTGGCATTTTATCCATGGAAGGGGCCGTACAGGTCGGAGTGATTTATGCCTTCGTCAACTATTTTGAGCGTTTCTTTGAACCGGTGAATGAAATCATGCAGCAGATGTCGCTGTATCAGCAGTCGATTGTTTCCGCCGGCCGGGTATTTCATTTAATGGATGTGACCGGTCAGGAGGCAGCAGTGACCAGGGGACGGCAGACTGGAGAAGCCTCACGTAGCGGAGAGATCGAATTTGATCACGTGACGTTCAGCTATGACGGCGAGCACCCGGTCCTCCGGGATATTAATCTGTCGGTAAAAGAAGGCGAGACGATTGCGATTGTCGGCCATACCGGCAGCGGTAAAAGCTCCATCATTAACCTGCTGCTCCGGTTTTATGAACACGATGCCGGCGCCATCTTTCTCGGCGGCAAGGACCTGCAGCGCTGGCCGGAAGAGGCGCTGCGCCGGCACGTCGGGCTCGTGCTTCAGGATCCGTTTTTGTTTACCGGCACGGTGCGGGAAAACATTGCGATGCACAACCACCGGCTGAGCGATGAAGAAGTGCGGCAGGCGGCTGCTTTCGTCGGGGCGGATCAGTTTATCGAAGCACTCCCGGACCAGTACGATGAACAGGTGGGAGAGCGGGGGAGCTCGTTTTCGAATGGGGAAAAACAGCTGATCACGTTTGCCCGGACCGTCGCCCATGACCCGAAGGTGCTCGTACTCGATGAGGCAACGGCAAATATCGACAGCGAAAGTGAAGCAGTTATCCAGCGGGCGCTTGCAAGCCTCCTGGAAAACCGGACGACCATCATGATTGCCCACCGGCTCTCCACGATCCGGCACGCCGATCAGATTATCGTCCTGCATCAGGGTGAAATTGCTGAACGCGGGACGCACCAGGAGCTGCTTGCCTCCGGGGGGCTGTATGAAAAAATGTACCGGCTTCAGCATGAAAATGAAGAAGTGCTGTAAAAGAGGGAACAATTGCGGGCCGCCGCTTCGGGGTGTATCATAAAGGCAGGAAAGCCTTCATGTGATACACCCTATTTTTATAGAAAGGAAGGCGGCCGAAGTGAGTACACTGCTGATTATTACGACCCTCACGGCCTTTTTTATGGCTTCTGTCGTGATCGTCATCCGTATGAAAGCCATTAAGCAGCCGGCGACATTCAAAAAAATCGTGCTGCCGCCGTTTTTCATGGCGACGGGAGCGCTGATGTTTGTTTACCCGCCGGCCCGTCCGACCGGGCTTGAGGTCGGCGAGGCGCTTCTCGTCGGGTTTGTTTTCTCCTTTCTGCTGATGGCCACCACGTCTTTTGAAATAAGGGAACGCCGGATTTTTGTTCGACGGTCCAAAGCTTTTTCATTCATTCTGGTCGGCCTCTTAATTGTGCGGACGATCATTAAGCTGATCATCGGCGATGCGATTGAGCCCGCAGTGCTTGCCGGAATGTTCTTTCTGCTGGCATTTGCCATGCTCGTGCCGTGGCGCGTCTACATGGCCGTGAAATACAAACAGCTCGAAAAGGTTCTTCAGCGGGAGCCGGAGCCTGACAGCTCCGTACCCTCCCGTCATTCATCCTAATGAAAGGGAGAAGTGCCCATGTCCAATGATGTAAACGAACACCTTCAAAATGAAATACACGGAAAGAAACTGCCCAATGAAGCGGAGCGTCGTCTGTATCTTGATACGTACCGCGAACGCGTCATTCTGGCGCTGACAAAAAAACAGGTGATGGAAAAAGGAATACGCCAGGAAGTGCTGAATGCAATGCACGACCGTAAGGCGAAGGAAGTACTCGTCGACGGCCATCTGAGCCTTGAGGCGCTGCGGCCGTACCGGAAAGCAGCCGAAACCCGGCGCGTTCCCTACCGGCGCGTCACGCACGACGATCCGGAGGGCACGTACGGACTGGTCGTCACGTCCGACACCGCGATTAACCGCGAGGACGTATTTGCCGAGGATGAACCGGAAGCAGATGCCGGAAATCCGGACGCGGGAGAGAAAAAACCGTGGTGGAAAAAGCTGCTCGGAATCTGACAAACGAAAAAAAGAGGCAAGCGTTTTCCGAATTTTTATCCGAAAATATTTATCTTTGAGGAAAGTTTTGCTATTCTATGAAAGTGGGTCGAGAAACAGATCAGGAAAGGCGGCAGTGAAGTAATACAGCTGCAGGCCTTTCTGCTTATCCTCATCTACTTTTTCGACAACGTTATTGGATTGTTGTATAATAGATCAAGAAGGAGGGGTACATATGGCTCAAAATCAAGACGTATTCAATGCTCGCAAGGCTTTTGAATCGAATGGCAAAACGTATTATTATTACGACATTAAAGCCATTCAGGATGCAGGAGTCGGCGATGTGTCGAAGCTGCCATATTCCATTCGTGTGCTGCTCGAATCTGTACTAAGACAGTTGGACGGACACGTAATTAAACAGGAACACGTAGAAAGCTTAGCAAAATGGGGATCGGAAGAAGGCTCCAAGTATGACGTGCCATTCAAACCATCCCGCGTTATTCTTCAGGACTTTACCGGGGTTCCGGCAGTCGTGGACCTTGCATCGCTTCGAAAAGCAATGAATGATTTCGGTGGAGACCCGGATGTCATCGACCCGGCAATTCCGGTTGATCTTGTGGTGGACCACTCAGTACAGGTGGACCGTTACGGTACTGATGACTCGTTAAACCAGAACATGAACTTTGAATTTTCGAGAAACGAAGAGCGCTACAAGCTCCTCAGCTGGGCAACCAAAGCGTTTAACAACTACAGCGCTGTACCGCCGGCTACAGGCATTGTGCACCAGGTGAACCTGGAGTACCTTGCTTCCGTCGTACACACAAAAGAAACAGAAAACGGCGAAGTGGACACGTATCCGGATACACTCGTTGGTACGGACTCCCACACGACTATGATCAACGGCCTTGGCGTCCTTGGCTGGGGTGTTGGCGGTATCGAAGCGGAAGCGGGCATGCTGCAGCAGCCATCCTACTTCCCGGCACCGGAAGTGGTCGGCGTTCGTCTCGTAAACTCCCTGCCGAATGGTTCGACAGCGACAGACCTGGCGCTGCGCGTTACCCAAAAGCTCCGGGAAACGAACGTTGTCGGCAAATTTGTGGAATTCTTCGGCGAAGGCCTGGCGGAAATGCCGCTTGCTGACCGGGCGACGATTTCCAACATGGCACCGGAATACGGCGCGACCTGTGGGTTCTTCCCGGTTGACGAAGAAGCGCTCAACTATCTGCGCCTGACCGGCCGCGATGAAGAGCATGTGCAGCTTGTAAAAGACTACTGCAAGCACAACCACATCTTCTTTGATCCATCCGAAAAAGAACCGCAGTTCACCCAGGTGATTGAAATTGACCTGGCGGCTATTGAACCAAGCCTGAGCGGACCGAAGCGCCCGCAGGACCTGATTACTTTATCCGACATGAAAAAACAGTTCAATGATGCGCTTACGGCTCCAGCCGGCAACCAGGGATTCGGCCTGTCTCCGGAGGAGATCGACAACGAAGCGACTATCGAACATCCAAACGGCAAAACGTCGACGATGAAAACCGGGGCGCTTGCCATCGCAGCTATCACAAGCTGTACGAACACGTCCAACCCATACGTGATGATCGGTGCAGGCCTTGTCGCCCGTAACGCGGTGGAGAAAGGGCTTGAAGTACCGGAATACGTCAAAACATCTCTCGCTCCAGGTTCCAAAGTTGTTACCCGCTATCTTGATGATTCCGGCCTGATGCCGTATCTGAACGATCTCGGGTTTAACCTGGTCGGCTACGGCTGTACCACGTGTATCGGCAACAGCGGACCGCTGCTCGAAGAGATCGAAAAAGGGATTACAGACAGCGATCTGCTCGTATCATCCGTACTGAGCGGTAACCGTAACTTTGAAGGACGGATTCACCCGCTCGTCAAAGCCAACTACCTGGCATCGCCGCCACTTGTTGTAGCGTACGCGCTGGCCGGCACAGTTGACTTTGATATGTACCGTGATTCGTTCGGCAAGGATAAAGACGGAAATGACGTATACTTTAACGACCTGTGGCCGTCCGCGACGGAAATCAAAGACTTTATCACGCAAAACGTGTCTCCGGACCTCTTTAAAGAAGAGTACGAGAATGTCTTTGACAACAACGAGCGCTGGAACGAGCTGCAATCGGACGAAAATGCGCAGCTGTACGACTTTGACGATGATTCCACGTACATTCAGAATCCGCCGTTCTTTGAAGAAATGTCCAAGGAGCCGGAAGACATTAAACCGTTGAGTGCTCTGCGGGCTGTCGCTAAATTCGGCGACTCGGTTACGACCGACCACATTTCTCCGGCAGGGTCCATCGCAAAGGACAGCCCGGCTGGCCGCTACCTGATGGAAAAAGGACTGAAGCCCGCACAGTTTAACTCGTACGGTTCCCGCCGCGGTAACCACGAAGTGATGATGCGCGGAACGTTCGCCAACATCCGGATTAAAAACCAGCTGGCGCCTGGCACAGAGGGTGGATATACGACCTACTGGCCAAACGGTGAAGTGCTGTCCATCTATGATGCAGCGATGAAATATAAAGAGGAAAACACTGGCCTGCTTGTAATGGCCGGCAAGGATTACGGCATGGGAAGCTCCCGTGACTGGGCAGCGAAAGGGACGAACCTGCTTGGCATTAAGACCGTTATTGCGGAAAGCTTCGAGCGTATTCACCGCAGTAACCTTGTGCTGATGGGCGTGCTCCCGCTGCAGTTCCAGGAAGGCGAAAACGCTGATTCTCTCGGTCTGACCGGAGAAGAGCAATTCGATGTAAAAATTGATAATACCGTAAAGCCGCATGACATGATAGACGTCGTTGCCACTGATCAGGACGGCAAAACGACTACCTTCCAGGTAGTTGCCCGTTTCGACAGTGACGTTGAGATGGATTACTATCGTCACGGTGGTATTTTGCAGATGGTTCTCCGCAACAACCTTGAAGCGGCAGAAGCAAAACGCAATCAATAATGTTTAGAAGAAGGCCCCGGTTCCCCGGGGCTTTCTTTTGAAAGAGGTTAAAAATTTCACATACCATAATGATAAAATTTGTCACACCTTCATCAACCTCTTATAATAAAAATAAGGACTAATGCGTGTTCAACCAGGGAATACGATAAAGATGACTACTCATTTTCGTCCTTTTCCCGATAGGGGGTGCCTTTATTGCAAATTAACGAGCAAAATAACATTTACGATATAATCGATAGATGGGAAAAAGAAGAAAATAATATCACAGTCAAACGGGCCTACGAGTGCATCCGGACACTGGAGGAAAACGAACAGCCCTCCGGCTGCGCGCGTGTGTACGCGCTCATGGCCAGAGACCGATGGAAGCACCAGCGCCGGTTTGACCCGATGATCCGCAACTGGCTGCAAAAAGCAGAGGAGCTTGACGATTCGGTGCCGCTTCTGCAGCAGCTTCGGCCGATGGAGCGGATCGACAGCATTCAGGAAAATATTCTGGATACCCAGCTGACGCCGCTCCGCGAAACGGATCCGGCATCGGCCCGCTACCGCGTGGCTGAACAGCTGCGCGAGCAGTGCCGACAGATGATTCAGTATCTTGATGATACGCTTGACACGTGGAATCCGGAAGAATTGACCGTGGACTTTTTAAACGTGGTGGAAAATGAACACCTGCGGGAGCTTCCGTTTCTGCTTGAAAACATTAAACAGGCGTGCGAACGGCTGGCGTCGAGCGCCCAGGCCTATATGGATACCGCGTCGGGATCGTTTTATTCGCCCGAAGCTGTGCGCGAGATTAAAGAAGCGATCAGCCATGTAGAGCAGCTGAAGGAAAAGTGGAACGAAGCGTCGAGCTCACTCACGAAGGTGGGCGAGGAGTATGCCGACCCGCTTGAAGAGCTGAATGACATGATCGGCCTGCACGGTGTGAAGGCCCGCGTCCATAATATGTATCATTATCTGCAGTACCAGAAGCGGCGGAAGGAGCAGGGATACCAGTGGAAGGATGAACGGAGCCTTCATATGATTCTGACGGGCAACCCCGGCACGGGCAAAACAATGCTCGCCCGCCTGCTCGCTAAAATTTATCATCAGCTCGGACTGCTGCAGCGTGATGAAGTGCTTGAAACCGACCGTTCCCGCCTCGTCGGCTCATACGTCGGTCAGACCGAGGAAAAAACCATGGCGCTGATCAAGGAAGCGGTCGGCGGCGTGCTGTTCATTGATGAGGCCTACAGCTTAAAACGCGAAGGAATGGCCGGAAACGACTTCGGACAGACGGCGATTGATACCCTGGTCTCGGCGATGACGAGCGGGGAATACGCCGGTACGTTCGCCGTTATTCTGGCCGGCTACCCGGAAGAAATGCGGCAGTTTCTGCACGCGAATCCGGGTCTTCGCAGCCGGTTTCCGGAAAGCAACCATATCCATCTGCCCGACTACAGCATGGATGAGCTGATGGAAATCGGGGAAAAGGTCGCACTTGAAAACGACTTTTTCCTGAGCGAGGAAAGCAAACGGGTGCTCGAAGAACGGATCGAAAAGGAACAGGTGGACGAAACGTTCGGCAACGGCCGGACCGTAAAAAACATCGTGCTCGACAGCATTTTCCAGAAGGGGGCGGCGATCGGCAACCAGGACTATATCGGCATTGACGACTTTTCGCTGTTGACCGCTGAGGACATCCAAGAGCCGGAAGGCGAACAGCCGAAGGACAAACGCTCCGCCGTGCAGCAACTCGATGACTTCATCGGCCTCGACCACGTCAAACAGGAAATGAAAAAGCTTGCCTCCTTTATCCGCGTACAGCAGCAGCGCCGCGAAGAAGGGGCGCCGACTGTGCCGATCCAGCTTCATACCGTCTTTTCCGGGCCGCCTGGCACGGGCAAGACGACGCTCGCCCAGGTGTATGCCGGCATCCTGAAGGAATACGGGTTTTTAAAGCGCGGTCACTGCATCGTCGCGGGCCGAAGCGACCTCGTCGCCGAGTACGTCGGCCAGACAGCCGCGAAAACGAAGCGGAAGGTTCGTGAAGCCCTCGGCGGGGTCCTGTTTATTGACGAAGCGTACGCCCTGATGTCGAGCTCGCGAAGCGACTTCGGCCGGGAGGCGCTTGATACGCTCGTCGAAGAAATGACCAAGCACGACGAAAATCTGGTGGTTGTTCTTTCCGGCTATCCGGAGCCGATGCAGCAGCTGCTTGAAATGAATCCAGGGCTTGAATCCCGCTTCAAAAAAACCTTTTACTTCCCGCCGTATACGCCCGAGGATCTGGCCGAGATTACAGAGCGCTCGGTCGAGCGGTTCGGCTATCATTTTGAGCCGGAAGCGCGCGAGCTGCTTGAAAGCAGGTACGCCATTTCCAACACGGATGGCAACGCCCGGCTCGCCGAAGACGTGGCTGAAGAAATCTTTCAGCAGCAGGCCTTCCGGCTGTTCCAGTCGGAGCAGAACGATGAAAACCTGCACGAGCTTACAGCCGAAGACGTAAAGCATGCGCTTGAAGTACGAGTGAAATCCGAAGGAGAAGAAGGACATGAAGAGCGTTCATACACCAATTGAAGTACGATATGCTGAGACGGACCAGATGGGTATCGTCCACCACGGCTCCTATGTGGTCTGGTGCGAAATTGGACGTACGCATCATATGAAGGAGATGGGTTTTCATTATCCGGATATCGAAAAAGCCGGCTATTTGTTCCCGGTGCTTCACATTGATATCGATTATGAAACGCCGGCTGTCTACGGCGAGGACGTGGAAATTGAAACGTGGATTGATTCTTATGACGGAGTACGTGTAAAATATGGGTATATTGTGACTAACGCTAAAGGAGAGACGTGCATCCGTGCGTTTTCGAGCCACGTGTGCGTCCGTAAAGAAACGTTTAAGCCGGTGGCCATCCGCAGGGCACTGCCGGACTGGCATGAGGCCTACAACCGGCTGGCGGGGCAAACACCCGCCGGATCTGCCAAAGGTGGTGGAGACGATGGCGTTTGGCATTAAAGCCCATGAGCTGAAAGCCTGGAAACGAAAGGCTGCGGCAGGCGAAGTAGCCCTGCTGACGCATTACTGGTATGACCCGCGCTTTCCCGACTGTGATACGGTCACAAAAGCCTCCTGCCGGGATGTGGAAACACTTGCGCGCTGGGGCAGACAGTACGGGCTGAAGGCCGGATGGATCCATTACCGCGAAGACTATCCGCATTTTGACCTGCTGGGGGACTATGAAGCGCACATTCTGTCCGAGGAAAAGCAGTGGACGCAGATGCAGCGGTTTGGTATCCAGGCTCCCCGTTCAAACAAATAATTTAATCTGGAGGCACGAACTATGAATGCAACGCAGAATGAAATTATTGAAGCACTGCAGACGACGCCGGAGATTGATCCGAAGCAGGAAATCGAACGCCGGGTGCACTTTTTAAAAGAATACGCGAAGCAGGCCGGAGCCAAAGGCTTTGTTCTCGGCATTTCCGGCGGCCAGGATTCGACGCTCGTCGGCAAGCTCGCCCAGATGGCTGTGGACGAGCTTGAAACCGAGCAGGCCGTGCCGTTTAAATTCGTCGCGCTCCGTCTGCCGTACGGCAAACAGCATGATGAAGACGATGCATCGAAAGCACTCGAATACATCGAGCCTCAGGAAACGTATACGATCGACGTGCAGCCGGGCGTGGACGCGTCCGTGCAGGCGTTTGAGCAGGCTCTCGGAACGACTATGTCCGACTTTATCAAAGGCAACACAAAGGCCCGGGAGCGGATGAAGGCCCAATATGATGTTGCCGGAGCCGAAGGGCTGCTGGTGATCGGCACCGACCATGCGGCAGAGGCGGTCACCGGCTTTTATACGAAGCATGGGGACGGCGCCTGCGATGTGGCACCGCTGTTTGGACTGAACAAGCGCCAGGGCAAAATGCTGCTGCGCGAGCTTGAAGCACCGGCATCGACGTTTGAAAAAGTGCCGACCGCCGATCTTGAAAGCGACCGGCCGGGCCTTCCGGATGAGGAAGCACTTGGGCTGACGTACGATCAGATTGACGACTTTCTCGAAGGCCGCGCCATCGATACCGAAGCCCACGAGCGGCTGGTGGGCATGTATAACAGGACAGCCCATAAACGGGAATTGCCGGCAACGTTATACGATACGTGGTGGAAAGAATAAAAGCGTCTGCGGATGGTCCCTTGCGGCCATCCGTTTTTACCAATACGGAATGACTGGACGCCGGACGCAATGTTTGATATACAGATAACAGAAAGAAAAGGAGAGAACACCGAAATACGCTAAAGGAGTACGATAGTGCATGCCTATAAAAGTGCCTGACTATTTACCGGCCAAAGATACGCTGGAAAAAGAAAATATTTTCATCATGAACGAAAGCCGGGCCTATCTGCAGGATATCCGCCCGCTGAAAATCGTCATTCTGAACCTGATGCCCTTAAAGGAACGCACGGAGACCCAGATTCTCCGGATGCTCAGTAATACGCCGCTGCAGGTGGACGTATCCTTTCTACACCCGGACACCCACCGCTCCAAAAATACACCGCGTGAGCACCTGTCGTCGTTCTATAAAACGATTGATGAAGTGCGGAGCAGAAAATTCGACGGCATGATTATCACCGGAGCACCGCTTGAAAAGATCCCATTTGAAGAAGTGGACTACTGGGAAGAGCTGCAGAGTATTCTCGACTGGAGCGACCAGAACGTCACGAACACGCTGCACATCTGCTGGGGCGCCCAGGCCGCCCTGTATCACCACCACGGCATCGATAAGCATCCGCTCCCGAAAAAGCAGTTCGGCGTGTATCCGCACTACATTAACGGCGGTAACGAAAAGCTTCTGAGCGGGTTCGACGATCAGTTTTATGTGCCGCATTCCCGGTACACGAAAACAAGACGGGAGGACGTGGAGGCCTGTCCGGACCTTGACATTCTGTCGGAATCCGACGAAGCCGGGCTGTATATTGTAGCGACGAAGGACCGCAAACGGATTTATGTCACCGGCCACAGCGAATACGATGCAGAAACCCTGCGCGATGAATTTGAACGTGATATGCGGCGCGGTCTCGGGACAGAGGTGCCGGAAAACTACTTTCCGGAGGACAATCATCTGTATTCCCCGCTGAAAATGTGGCGCGCCCATGCGACGCTGCTGTTTACGAACTGGCTGAACTACTATGTCTATCAGGAAACTCCGTTCGATTTTGCCTAAAACTGTTTCCAATTTTGGAAACAGTTTTTTCAGTCGGCGGAAAAAAGATGATATAATAGACGCGTATGCGAACAGTAAGAAGTGACAAACTGGCAGAGCCGCCGAAGACTGAGAGCGGAAGATTGGGTGATGGAGTTGGATGCGCTAGACGTGTTGATGAACAAAGAACGGATCATGGTATACTTTCAGCCGATACTGAGTGCAGATAAGCTGGAAATTTCTGCGTATGAAGTGCTCGGCCGCTTCGGGAACGATAACGGGAGTGCCGAAACGCTGGAAGACTGCTTTCGGGACCCGAACGTGCCGTGGGAATATAAGCAGGAAATCGACCGTGCCGTGCACCAGGCTGCCCTGGAGACATTTGTGGCCGGAGAGCGGACAGACATGATCTTTTTGAACGTGGATGCGGCCACCATTCTGGGGGACGGGGGAGACGGCCTGGTCGAATTTCTGCTCGGGTACGAGGAAAGGGGCATAGCCCCGACCTCAATCTGCCTGGAGCTGAAGGCGACGGATTTCCAGCAGGACCTCTCCCGCCTGAAGCATTTTATGCAGTATGCCCAGAGCGCCGGGCTGTCGATTGCGATTGACAATCTCGGCAAGGAAGCGATTCATCTGGAGCAGATTGCCTATTTAAAGCCTAATGTGCTGAAGGTGGACGTGACGTTTTCTGAAAATTTTGCAGTGCCGAGCATTTACCGGGACGTGCTGCATTCGTTATCGACGCTGTCGAGAAAGATTGGGGCTTCGCTTTTATTTGAAAAAATCGAGTCGTTTAATCAGCTGAACTATGCCTGGCGCAACGGCGCCCGGTACTACCAGGGATTTTATCTCGACAAGCCGAAAGAGACGTTCATTGAAAAGGATCAGTTTCAGGAACGGATGAAAAAAGATATTCACCATTTCATTGATGTGGAACGCAAAAAAATTGAAGCTCAGATCCAGCTTACCGCCGAGCTGAACAAGCGGCTGAATGCCCGGCTCAAGCACGTGGATGTGATGGAAGACATTGACGGATGGACGCTGAAAACCGCCGAGTCGCTCGAGGAAATGAGCTTTCGGGTGTATGTGTGCGACGGGGAAGGATATCAGCTTTCCGGAAACGCCTCGCGCCAGAACGGCGAGGCGTGGGAATACCGGACCGAGGAGCGCAACCGCAACTGGAGCTGGCGCCCGTATTTTCTTGAAAACATTGTACGCATGAATTTTGAACAGCGGGGAATTTTGTCCGATATGTATACGGATTTTCACAGCGATGAAATGATCCGTACGTATTCCCATCCGATTACGGAGGATCTGTACGTGTTTGTGGACATTCCTTACGCATTTTTGTATGAAAAAGATTATCTGCTGTAAACAGCGCCGGCTTCTCCTGCTGTGGGGGAGCGGCGTTTTTACATAAAAAGGAGCGCGGTAACAGTGCAGCGGCCAAGTCTTGACATGTATCAATGGAACAACGACACGGTCCGGAGCTTTTTCTCCCGGCATACGTTTTCGCAGGCAGCGGTCGCCGGCGGTCTGGAAGAGGTGCGGGCCATACCGGGGCTGGGCGAAGAGGAGCAGAAGAACCTACAGCGGCTGAAGGCGAAAAATAGCGCATCGGCATACCATGTCCTCGTATGCGGCCATTTTTCCGCCGGCAAAAGCACGCTGATCAATCAACTGCTGGAGGGGGAATGGCTGCCTGCCCACCCGGTACCGACGAGTGCAAATATCGTGTCATTTACAACCGGCAGCACTGTCTCCTACGAGGTTACCACCGGCGGCCAGACAACCGCCGTACCGCCGGAGGACTGGACGAACACCTGGATGATGGCCAGAGAGACTGAGCGGGTGGAGGTGAAGCATCCGGATCTACCGCTGCCGCCGGGAGTGACGCTTTTTGACACGCCGGGTATCGATTCCACCGAAGCCGCTCATCAGCGGGCGGCAGAATCGGAATGGATGATAGCGGATGAACTGTTTTATGTCACCGATTACCAGCAGGTGGAGTCGGAAGAAAATTTTTTATTTCTGCAGCAGTTGAACGAGCAGTACGTTCGCCCGTCGCTGATCGTCAACCAGGTGGATAAGCATGAAGAGGAGGAGCTTTCATTTCAGGCGTATCAGGACAGGATCCGTCAGAGCCTGGACCGGA
The DNA here is from genome assembly GCF_056034385.1 of Marinococcus sp. LNHM3E3-2.2. Taxonomy (NCBI): domain Bacteria; kingdom Bacillati; phylum Bacillota; class Bacilli; order Caryophanales; family Bacillaceae; genus Marinococcus; species Marinococcus sp. LNHM3E3-2.2. Next base: position 65,940 of record NZ_JBQLIC010000010.1, on the reverse strand, counting down.
GGCAGATCGAATACGGGGCTATTTTCTTTGTGTCTGCTCTTTATCCGGAACGGACCGCTGATTCCTGGAAAGCCCTGCGGGAAAAAATGCTGCCGGAAGATTCCGGGGAGCGGAAGGAGCATATCCGCCAGACATGCGCCTCGAGGTCTTATTATATCACTGTGTCCCATTTGCGGAGTCGTCTTGCCGCCGCAGAGCCGGACGGGGACGTGCAGCACATCTGGGAGACGTTTTCCACACCGGGATTCCTGTATGACGCACTCGAGGCCGATCAGGAAGCTGCCGGACAGTTCAGGCACTGGGAAACGAAGGCGGAAAAAGCGATGCGCCGGACCATTCTTGATGCCTTTGCCCGGGCCAAGCTGATGCCTTATCATACCCGGGCAGCCGTGCATGCGTATCTGGAATCCCGTCTTGTCACCTTTCGTGTGAAAAGCTGGCTGGGGACGCAAAAAACAGCCAGGGTGCGTAAGGAACGCGAAGCACGAGTGATGGAAGAGCTGAATGAAAACATTAAAAATGAACTCGAAAATCATTTAAAACGTGATATGAAGCAGACGGCCGAACAATACGCCGGCAGAGATCCGGAAGTGGAAGCTGCTATTGAGGCCATGGAGGTGCGCGCAGACGCCGCGATGCTTGAGGAAGCGGAAAACAAAGGGGCACGTCTCACCGAGGCCTATGCGAGAACCTACTGCCGCACGCTGGAGGAAAAAATGCAGACGGCCTACCGCCGGCAGCTCGCAGACTGGATGCCGCTGTTTTTGGAGAAGGTCCGTGCCCATAAGGAGACGGAGGCTCATCGGCAGGAAACAAAAACGGCAGCCCATCGAAAGGCATGGGAGGCTTATGAAGCGTGGCGAAAAGAATTTTACCGGGTGAAAGAACTGCTGGAGGCCTTGCAGCAGCGGTGGGCCCAGGAGGCCGTTCCACTGGCGCAGCCGTCAGAGCGGAAGCCAGTCACGCAGGCTGTGGCTCCTTCGACGGGGGAAGAAGTCTATTCGGTGCAGGAATGGTACCGGGATTACCTGGACAGTGCCGGTGGGGAGCGGGAAACCCGCCCGGACCCGGAGGAAGCGGCAGATAAGTGGCAGAAGCTGGCCCGGCTCATACAGCCGTATGCATCACTTGAAGGGTTTGCCCGGCGGCTTGATGCCCGGGCCCAGCGGCTTCGGGAGCAGGCGTTCCGCGTTTCTTTTTTCGGCGGGTTCAGCGCCGGGAAATCCACCGTGGCCAATGCCATGGCCGGAGAAACAGTACTGCCGGTGTCGGCAAATCCGACCACAGCAGCCATTACTCATATCAAAGCGCCGGACAGCCGGCACCCGGACCGGAGCGCGGTGATTTACTATAAACAGCAGGCCGACGTCCTGCAGGACATGAATGACCTGCTCGCTCCGTTCGAGGTGCGCCTTTCGCATGTGACGGAATGGAGCAGCCGGTACGCCGCCTATGAAGAAGAGCTGCAGGAGCGTTCGGAGAAAGCAGAAAAGCAGAAACGGACGGAACTCGAGCAGCAGCATCTGGAGCCGCTTGCGTTCGACGCCATGCGGGAGGAAGAAAAAAGGATGCTTGATCAGTACGTGTCGTCCTATAAAAAGCAAGAGAGCAGTGCCGGCCGACCGGAAACGGTTTCCCTGGAAGCTTTTCAGCAGGCCGCGGGTGCCGAAGAGGCCGCCATGATGATCGAGCGGGCGGATGTTTATCTTTCTACGAGGTGGACCGGCAGAGGGATGGAGGTCGTCGATACGCCCGGTATACATTCTGTGTATCAGCGGCACGCGGACATTTCGTTTCAGGAAATGAAGCGGGCGGACGCTATTTTGTTTTTATCGTATTACAACCATGCGTTTTCCCGCGGGGACAAAGCGTTTTTGGAACAGCTGGCTGCGGTGAACCAGACATTTTCCTATGATAAGCTCATTTTTTTAGTTAATGCAGCGGATCTGGCTGCCGGCAGGCGGGAGCTCGAGGAGGTTCTCCGGTACGTCCGGGAGGAGCTGGCCGCGATTGGCATTCACGACCCACTTGTTTTGCCCATTTCCGGGAAAGTATCGCTTCAGGACAAAATGGCTGGCGGCCTGGAAGGATTCGAGGCCGTATTTGAGCAGTTTCTTTCCGCTACGCTTGAAACGACCGTGATGAAAGAGGGCAGCCGGGAAGCTGCGGAGGTCCTGGACTATGTGGAACGGACACGGGCGGAGGCAGGGCGGACGGATGCCGAACAGGAGCAGGAAAGGCAAAGCGACATCGCGCGGCTGGAGCAGTTCACCGCGCAGGACAAATGGACGGAATCATGGAAGCGCATCGAAAAGCGGCTTTCGGAGGAAACGGAGGAGTTGTTTTTTTACGTGCGCCAGCGCCTGTTTTATTATTACCGGGAGGAATTTCAGTTTTGGTTTTCGCGGGCTTACTTTCACGAGCAGTCGTCGTTTCGCTCCCAGCTTCGCCGGAAAACGACAGAGGCGGTCCAGCAGGTGCTGCAGCGCTTCATACAGGAAACAAGGATTACCTCCGCCCGGATTGAGCAGTGGATGCACCGTACCATGAATGAAGAAGAGCAGTATTGGAGAAAGCAGCTTCCGGACTCTTTCCGTTACGTATTTTCGGGGGAGCAGACGGCTTTTCCATCAATCGAATTTTCCCCGCCTGAGGTGCCGGCGATCGCAGAAGCAGTTGAAGGCGAGTGGAAGACGCTGACCCACTATGATTTTTTCATGAAGGGGCAGAACAAGGTGTACCGTGAAGTGCTGGAGCAACAACTGCGTCCCTTGGTGGAACAAGAGCTGCAGACCGTAAAAAAAGACGTCTATGCATGGGCTGAGGCGGCCGCACGGGACCGGTGGGAGCAGCGCACCGCTGAGTGGGAGGCGGCTTCCCGACGGCAGGCGGAGTGGCTCAGACAGGAAAAAACGGGAGAAACCGAACGGGAATGGGCCCAGCTTGAAGCAGAGGTCCGGAGGCTGGTTGGACAGAAAGAGTAAGTGTGTTATACTACAATTACTCTGTAAGATAAAGGATGGGGACATGAACGGAACAAATATTTTTTTAGACGACGTCCGACAGTCTCCGGATAATCACGTATTAGTGAAAACAGCTGAAGAATGTATGCGATTACTGCAAAACACGGCTGATGTGAGCCATCTGTCGCTTGACCACGATTTGGGAACAAAGTATTTTAATGGTTTTTCCGTCGTGCTGTATTTACTTGAAAAACAAATTATACCTTCAAAGATTACTATACACTCAGCCAATGCAGTCGGCGGTAAACGGATGTACCGGAGACTGATGGAAGCACGCAAGTCCGGGGAACTTCCTGAACGAGTGAAGATTCTGCACCGGCCGCTTCCATTGAATGCCTAAAAAGGAGCCTTTCAGGGCTTCTTTTTTTTATACTGGGAAAAGCTTTGCTATAATGGACAGAATCAAAGGAGGCACAAGCTATGCAGATAAACGTAACGGACCGGGCGACGGAAGCGATCCGCCTCCTCGGGGACAACCAGACAATTACGATTGCCTATGAATTCACGGGCGGGTGCCAGGGGCTTCAGGAATTCCAGCTGCACGCTTCACCTGGAACCTCGCCGGAAGTCCGGGCAGCCGATGAAGATACCCTGCACCTGATCGAGCCATCGCCGGTGCTCGACTATCATCCCACGCTTAAATGGATGCTGAAAAACAAAAATCAGACAATCGCAAACAATATTCATTTGTATGAACACACCGAAGCTTAAGGAGGCCAGACGATGGAGCGTTTAGTGGAGATGAAAAATGTCAGCATACGAACCAATGGCCGGGTCCGGCTTGACGACGTCTCGTTTACGGTTAATCAAGGCGAGCACCGGGCGCTTCTCGGCTTAAACGGCTCCGGCAAAACCACACTCCTGCAGGCAATTTTAGGACAGGTGTGGGCAACTGAAGGAGAAGTGCACACCTGGTTTGGCCGTCATGGCAGGGTGAACATGCAGAACCTCCGCCGGGAAATTGGCATCGTCAGCAACGCCCTGGATGATCAGTACCAGCACCGTGCTGGGGAAACCGCCTTTAATGTCGCGTTAAGCGGTTATTTTGCGAGCATCGGTATTTATGAGCAGGCACCGGAAGAAATCACAGCACGGGCAGAGAATGCGCTGCACACGTTTGGGGTTTCACAGTACAGGGACGTGCCGTATGCAGCGCTCTCGCAGGGGGAGAAGCGCCGGGTGATGCTTGCGCGGGCCTGGACAACAGGAGCGAAGCTGCTGCTGCTTGACGAGCCGTGCACCGGGCTTGATGTAAAGGGAAGAGAGGAGTTGATCGAAGGGCTTGAAGCGTCGCTGCAGCACCCCGAGGCGCCGACTGTGCTGTATGTAACTCATCATCTCGAAGAACTGCCGGGAGCTGTGGAAGCCGCAACAATTATGAAAAACGGCCGGGTGCAGGCAGATGGAAAGAAACAGGACGTTCTGACGGATCGGGAGGTTTCAACTGCATTTGACGTGAACGGAAGCATTCAATGGCATGAGCAGCGGCCATGGTTTATTACCGGTGGAGCGATGACACGCCGGTAACCGGACATAGCTGTTCGGTTAATAATAAAAATTTCAATTACCTTATTTATTATTAAAATGAAAAAACACAATTATAAAGAGCAGAAAAATCACTAAAAAAGAAGCCCTTTCTGATAAGAGAAAGGGCCCTGGAACATTTTATGCCTCGAACGATGCCACGATTTTTCCTCGTGTGTGACCATCCTGCATATCTTTTAACGCATCCGGAATCTCACTGAAGCTGACGGTCCGGCTTACGGAAGGCTTCACCTTTCCCTGGGAAGCCAGTTCTCCCAGCTCCCGGGCGATAAAACCGAGATCTTTAATTTGCGCTTCGTCATCGGAACGGTACACAAATCCAAGCGCCACTTCATGAATCGAAGGGGCGAGCGTTTTCGCTACGTAGTGGGAAAGATCCGGCCATGCCACAACAGCAATCAAATGACCGTTGAAGGCAAGATAATCCAGTGCTTCGGTAGCTGTTTGTTGTCCGACCAGATCAAGTACCACATCGACGCCGCGGCCGTCCGTCCATTTGTGTACTTCCTCCACCACATTTTCACTGCGGTAGTCCACCACATGATCGGCGCCCAGATCTTTAACATAGTCCGCATTTTCGCTCGAGCAGGTGGAAATGACCGTAAGGCCGAGATGCTTGGCAAGCTGGACTGCAAAGCTGCCGACACCGCCGGATCCGGCCTGAATCATGATCGTCTGTCCTGGACGGAGCGGGGCCTTCCGGTACAGCGACTGGTAGGCCGTAAAGCCGGCCGTTGGCATTGACGCGGCTTCCACATGCGTCAGGCCTTTCGGCACCGATGAAACCACATCCGCCCGGGTGGTGGTAAATTCAGCAAATCCGCCGTCTTTCGTCATATTTCCGTGATAATACACTTCATCTCCGACTGACCAATCGGTTACGTCCGCGCCGACTTCATCGATCACCCCGGACACGTCCAGTCCCGAAACATGAGGAAAAGACCACTCCGGTAGAGGGGACGCCATTAATTTATAATCGACCGGGTTTAAGCCCACAGCATGTACTTTAATGCGGAGCTCATGAGCTTCCGGCTCCGGCATGTCGATGTCTGCTTCCTTTAACTGGCCGGGGTCTCCGGCTTCATTTATCACAAGTGCTTTCATTCTATCAGCCTCCTGTCACTCCTATACCTTCCGCGTACGAGCCAAAAACATCTAAAAATAAAAACTCCTGACTGGATGCCTTTAATACCTGATGGCAGGGACCGATATATAAAGTAAAGAGACCAGGAGGGGAAATGGCATGTCCTTAGCAAGCGAAAAAAACATTTTATTAGAATCCGGGACGAATGAGCTCGAAATCGTTCTTTTTTCCGTCGGAAGCAGTCAATTCGGCATCAATGTGTTAAAGGTCCGCGAAATCATTCATCAGGTGGAGGTTACTCCCGTGCCCAACCATCACGAGCACGTCAAAGGAATTGTCCGGCTGCGCAATGAAGTGATTCCGGTGATCGACTTAAAAAAAGTGCTCCATCACGACGGGGCGGACGACGTCCGGCATGACAAATACATTATCGCCGAGCTGAATCAGGTGAAGGTAGCGTTTCATGTCGAAGAAGTATCCCGTATTCACCGTATCAGCTGGGAGGATATTGAAAAGCCCAATGCCCTGTCCCAGGGACTCGAAGCACGCTCCATCGGTATTGTAAAAATGGAGCACGCCATGGTCTTTCTGCTTGATTACGAAAAAATCATCAGCGACATTTCCCCGGACACCCTGTTTGACCAGCACCTGCCGTCGTACAGGCCGGACCGGGAAAACACGACCGTATTAATTGCAGAGGACTCGCCGGTGCTCAAGCATCTGATTGTCGATACACTCGCAGAAGCCGGCTACAAACAGCACCGCTCCTTTGAAAACGGCCGGGAAGCGTACGAGTATCTGGAGGAATTGCTGGCAGACGATGCCGCGGCAAACCTGCCGGATCTCGTCATTACAGACATTGAAATGCCGCAGATGGATGGCCATCATCTGACGAAAAAAATCAAGGACCATGAAAGCCTCCGCAGCCTTCCAGTCATTATCTTTTCCTCTCTGATTACCGCGGATTTGTTTCACAAAGGAGAAAAAGTCGGAGCCGATGCCCAGGTGAGCAAGCCCGAAATTAACACACTGGTAAAAACAATCGACGGCTGCATCCGCGCTGCTGCCGCCCGCTGAACCGTCGATAGAGCCTCTCTGCGATCAAGCAGAGGGGCTTTTTTTATAAAAAATTCGAAAAAATTAAGAAATAACCGTTGACTGTATTATAACAACGGTATATAATTTGAATTACATTATAACAACATTAACGAAAAGGAGCGATTTTAGGATGCGTCATTTCACAAGATCGAAAGAAGACCGTTATACCCCGGAAGAGGAAAATCAGACGATTCTCGATATGATTAATGACTATCACACCAACACTAAATAACGCTCACGTCCCGAAAAGGCTTCCCGCAGTAATAGGCGGGAAGCCTTTTCTGTGTTATAACAACAAAAACAGCCAGGATAGAAAAACAAACATACATTCGCTATAATGGGAATATGCTGAGGTGAGCAACCATGAAAAAACAATCCTTACAGGAGTTAATGCAGTGGATGAAAACTGACACGTCCATTGCGCCCAATATAGAATTCTGGCATACCGTGGAAGCACGGCCCGCTAAAACAGCGCCTTTCCCGGAACAGCTGCATGAGCGCCTCCGCGCCGGCCTTGTCGCCCGAGGCATCGATTCGCTGTATACCCATCAGCATTCCGCGTTTGAAGCAGCTTACGGACGCAAGGCCAATGTGGTCACCATTACGCCGACTGCCTCCGGGAAAACCTTGTGCTACAACCTTCCGGTGCTGCAGACGATCATGGACGAGCCGGAGGCACGCGCCCTGTATCTGTTTCCGACCAAAGCGCTTGCCCAGGACCAGAAAAGCGAAATCAATGAATTTATCGAGGAGATCGGCGCTTCCATCAACAGCTACACGTATGATGGGGATACACCGCCGACCATCCGGCAGTCGATCCGGCGCGCCGGCCATATTGTCATGACCAACCCGGACATGCTGCATTCGGCGATTCTTCCGCACCATACCAAATGGGTGTCGCTGTTTGAGCACCTGCGCTATATCGTGATTGACGAGATTCATACGTACCGCGGCGTATTCGGGAGCCACGTGGCGAACGTCCTGCGCCGGCTGCTGCGCATTGCCCGCTACTACGGGGCAGAGCCGACCTTTATCACGACCTCCGCAACGATCGCCAATCCGCGTGAGCTCGCCGAGACCCTTACCGAACAGCCCTTTGAGCTTGTGGACAACAACGGGGCACCGCAGGGGAAAAAGCATTTCGTGTTTTACAACCCGCCGGTCATTAACGAAGCGATGAATATCCGAAAAGGGGTCCTTTCGGAAGTTAACCGACTCGCCAATACGTTTCTCGAGCAGCACGTCCAGACCATTGTATTTACGAAGAGCCGGGTAATGGTGGAGGTCATTTTAAGTCATCTGCAGCATTTGAACAGCAGGCAGACCGGCCAGCAGAGCCTCGTGACCGGCTACCGCGGCGGCTATCTGCCCAACCAGCGGCGGGCTATTGAGGAAGGGCTCCGTTCCGGCGATATTATGGGCGTGATTTCCACCAACGCCCTCGAGCTTGGCGTCGACATCGGGCAGCTGCAGGTATGCATCATGTCCGGCTACCCGGGCTCGATTGCAAGTGCCTGGCAGCAAGCCGGGCGTGCGGGACGCCGCCAGTCGGAGTCGCTGATCGTCATGATCGCAAGCTCCAACCCGATCGACCAGTACATGATCCAGCATTCCGATTACTTTCTGGAGAAAAATCCGGAAACCGCGCGCATCCATCCCGATAACCTGATCATTCTCGTCGACCATGTGAAATGTGCCGCCTTTGAGCTCCCGTTCCGGGACGATGACACGTTCGGCGGGGTTGATGTAAACGACGTGCTCGAGTACCTGTCGGAGGAAAACGTCGTGCACCACCGGGGCTCCAAATGGTACTGGATGAGCGATGCGTTTCCGGCGCACGGCATCAGCCTGCGCTCGGCCTCGCAGGAAAACGTCGTCATCATCGACCAGACGGTGCCGTCCGCGTCCAAGGTGATCGGACAGATGGACCGCTTCAGCGCCATGACTCTGCTGCATGACGAAGCCATTTACATTCACCAGGGCGTGCAGTACCAGGTCATTTATCTGGACTGGGACGAAAAAAAAGCGTATGTGGAGGAGGTGCGGGTCGACTACTACACCGATGCCAACATGGCCGTCGAGCTGAAGGTGCTCGAAGAGGATAAAACGTCCGACTATCCGTCGTACCACGCCGGCTTTGGGGATGTGATGGTACACGCCAAGGTGACCATCTTTAAAAAAATCAAGCTGACGACATTTGAAAACATCGGCTCCGGAACCGTGCACCTGCCGGAGGAGGAGCTGCATACAAATGCCTGCTGGCTCCATTTTCCCGAAGATACCGTCCAGGAGTTTGGGCGCGACACGCTGGAGCAGGCGATGATGGGACTTGCGAATGTGCTCCGGCACACGGCGCCCGTCCGGGTCATGTGCGACCCGTCCGACATTCACGTGGTACCGCAGATGAAGGCGACCCATTCGGAGCAGCCGACTATCTTTTTATACGACCGCTATCCCGGGGGCGTCGGGCTGTCTTCCACCATTTTCACCGACCTGCCCGACGTGCTGGGCGACTGCGCCTCGTTGATTGAGGCCTGTCCGTGCCAGGACGGCTGCCCGTCCTGCATCGGGTCGGATATTATGCTGAGCGGAAACACGAAAGCGACCGTGCTCGCATTCATTCACCGGCTTCAGGCCGAACAGGAGGTGAGTACCGACCGTGAGCATGAAAAATAAACTTAAACGAATGAAAACGCATCTGCAGGAGGAAGCCCCTTCTGCGCCCGCTCCTACCGAAGAAAAAAAGGGGGAGGAGGGAGGGATTTTTCACCTCGATGAATGGGAAGCATTTGGCGCGGTGCCGAAGCATTATGACGGGGAAACGATTTTAAAACGAACCGTAACGTATCCGCTTGACTATATCCACGGCAGCGCCTCGTTTGGCGAGCTGTTTACCGTGTTTGACCGCTGGAAGGAGGAGCCCGCGTTTCATCCGCTGCACCCGGAGAACCGGCGGCCGGAGGACCTGCTGTTTTTTGATACCGAGACGACCGGGCTGAAAGGGGGGACCGGCACCACCATCTTCCTGCTTGGCGGCGCCCGGGTGTACGCGGACCGGGTCGAGGTGTCGCAGTACTTTCTCCCCGGGCCGGAGCACGAGGTGGCGCTGTATCATTATTTTCTAACCGAGTGCTATTCGGCGGAAAACCTGGTCACCTACAACGGCAAATCGTTTGACTGGCCGCAGGTGCAGACCCGTCATACCCTCGTGCGCAACCAGGTGCCGAAGCTTCCGGCCTTCGGCCACTTTGATCTTCTGCATGCGAGCCGGCGCCTGTTTGCCGAACGCCTGGAATCGTGCCGGCTGAGCGTGGTGGAGCGGGATATTCTCGGATTTGTCCGCCACGACGACACCCCGGGCTACCTCGCGCCGATGCTGTACTTTGACTACGTGAACGAAGGGCTTCCCGAGTTTGTGACCGGGATTATGGAGCATAACGAGCAGGATATTTTGTCACTGATCACGCTTTACATTGATATTTCCAAACGAATTCTCGCTGACGGTACAAGTGAAAAACAATCGCTTGCCGTCGCCAAGTGGTTTGATCAGCAGAAGGAGTGGACGAAAAGCGCCCAGCACTACACCGCAATGGTCGAAAGCGGGGACGAGAACGGCGAAACGATGCACCGCTACGGCGTCAATTTAAAGAAACAGCAGCGGCAGGCCGAAGCCATTCCCTGGTTTGAAAAGGTCTGGGAGCGCAACGAGGATTCGCGGTATACGCTTGAGGCTGGCGTGGAGCTTGCCAAATGGGAAGAGCACCAGGCGAAAAACCCCGAACGGGCGCTGTTGTACGCCGCAGGGGTCCAGAGCAAGGCCGAACGGGCAGGGATCACGCTTCCGGCCGGGCAGCAGGCGGACCTGCACAAACGGCTTGAGCGGCTGATGAACAAACGGGGGCGGACGTCTTGAGGCGGCTCGCAGCGACCGGGTACAAGCCGGCAGAGCTCGGCATCTTCAAAGACGACGCCCCAGAGATTGCCTACATCCGAAAAACGCTCGAAAAGCGGCTGCGGGCGCTGATTGAAGAGGGAAGCGAATGGCTGATTATTTCCGGGCAGCCCGGCGTGGAATGGTGGGCGGCTGAAGCATGGAACAGCTTACGGGAGGAGTATGACCATATTCAGCTCGCCGTGCTTGAGCCGTTTCTTGAACAGGACTCCATCTGGCCGGAGCACGTCCGCACCGCTTACGCGGAGCTGAAGCAGAGCGCAGACTACGTGGACGCGATTTCCAAGCGCCCGTACGTCAATCCGTCGCAGCTGAAGGCCAAAAACGACTTTATTATTTCCCATACGGACGCTCTTCTGATTTTGTATGACGAGGAACAGGAGGGCGTGCCCAGGTATATGCTTGCCTCCGCCGAACGACGGCAGGAGAGCGATCATTATCCGGTCTATACCATCGTGCCGGAGGACCTTGAGGAAACCGTGCGCGAGGAAGCGGAACGGGAGTGGGACGGGTAGTCCCGGGAAGGAAATTGACTTTTTTTATGTATTCTGAAAGAATATAAACAGATAAATACGCGGTTATCCGCCCGGCAGGTGCCGGCGGCCGCGAATGTATCATACAAATAAAGCAGAGGTGGTCCTTGCTGATGGAACAGACACAGTTATCTGCCAAAGACATTTTAGACAAAGATTTTAAAAACAGTGTCAAAGGCTACAACAAAGACGAAGTCGACCAATTTTTGGACATTATTATTCAGGATTATGAACGGTTCGAACAGAAAGTGCGCGAGCTCGAAGACCAGCTGAACCGCTCGCCGGAGCAGCGGACCGCCGCATCGCCGGAAGGGGATTCCCGCTACCAGCGCACCGTGACGTCGTCGACCTCCACCCGGTCCGAAAGCGGCGCCGGCAGTACGGACACCGCTTCGAACACCACCGCAGCCGAACCGGCCGCCGGGACAACCAATTACGATATTTTAAAACGGCTCTCGAACCTCGAAAAAGAAGTATTCGGCAAGAAACTATACGATTAAAGGCGGGGACGCGGGCATATGCGGACGATTCATATTGACGGAGCGAGCGCCGGACAGCCCGGGCCTTCCGGTATCGGCATATTTGTGAAGCACGATGACGGCAGCGTGGAGGAATTTTCCCGCCCGCTCGGCTGCCTGACCAACAACGAAGCGGAATTTGAAGCGTGTGTGCAGGCGTATGAGCTCTGCCGCGAGCGCGGCTGGCATTCGGCCTCGATCCGGACCGATTCGCAGCTTGTGAATGCGTCGGTGGAAAAGCGGTTTGTGAAACGAAAGCTTTATCAGCCGTATTTATCCAAAATTCTGCGCGCCGAAGAGGAGCTGCCCCTTTGTTTTCTCAAATGGGTGCCCTCCCGGGACAACCGCGCGGCTGACCGGCTGGCCAGACAGGCCGTGCTCGCTTCGGGCAAGACCGATCGCTGCTGATGCCCAGTTTCTTTGCTTGCTTCTTCTGCCCGGAACCGATATAATTGCACCTGGCCATAAAGAGCCGGGATTCGTTCAGGTAATCGCTGTATGTACCCATACAGAGGAAAGTCCATGCTCGCACAGCCTGAGATGGCTGTAGTGTTCGTGTCTGACGAAACCATAAGTCAGAGCAGCTTCGTTTCGGAGCTGACGGCGGGGAAACAGCCTGTGTCCGTCCGGATATGGCTGGAGTCCCCTGAACAGTGCCACAGTGACGTAGTCCGGCTGGAAACGGCCGGAGTGGAACGCGGTAAACCCCTCGAGCGAGAAACCCAAAATTAGGTAGGGGCGCCTTTCGGAAGAAATTCAACGGAACGAAAGGGCAGAACTTTTTCTGCAGATAGATGATTACCACCCGAGTGCAAGGTGAACAGCCGCTGGCAGCACAAGGGAACAGAACATGGCTTACACGAACGGTCCCGGCTTCTTGAAGCAAAACCCCTGGAGTATAATTCAGGGGTTTTTTTAGTAGATATGAACGGACCTTTACGTCCAAGGAGGAACCTATGACCCAACCAACATACACATTAATCGCTACGGCGACGATGGGCCTTGAAGCCCTGGTCGCCAAAGAAATCAAAGCGCTCGGCTACCGGCACCTGCGCACCGAAAACGGCCGGGTGGAATTTGAAGCCCCCGCTGAAGGCATTGCCCGGGCCAACCTGTGGCTCAGGACCGCCGGCCGGGTGAAAATCAAGATTGGAGCTTTTACCGCCGAAACGTTTGATGAGCTGTTCGAACAGACGAAGGCCCTTCCGTGGGAGCAGTTCCTGCCCGAAAATGCCGAGTTCCCCGTCAGCGGCCGATCGGTCAAATCCACGCTGTTCAGCGTGTCGGACTGCCAGGCGATCGTCAAAAAAGCCGTGGTGGAACGGCTCAAGCAGTCCTACGAGAGCGAATGGTTTCCGGAAAACGGATCGCTTTTTAAGCTCGAGGTGGCGCTGCATAAGGACGAAGCCGTGCTGTCACTCGATACGTCCGGGGCCGGGCTGAACCAGCGCGGCTACCGGGAAACGCATGCCCAGGCGCCGCTCAAGGAAACGTTGGCAGCAGCCATGATTATGCTTGCCAACTGGCATCCGGACCGCCCGCTCGTCGATTTATTCTGCGGCTCGGGCACGATCCCCATTGAAGCTGCCATGATCGGCCAGAACATGGCCCCCGGCGTGAACCGCTCGTTTGCGAGCGAAACGTGGCCATGGGCCGAAGCCATGCAGTGGGAGGCGGCGCGCCAGGAAGCCGAGGACCTCATCCGCGACGAACAGCCGCTTATGATTACCGGCACCGATCTGAATCCGAAGGCCATCGAAGTTGCGGAGGAAAACGCCAAAGAAGCCGGCATGTACGGCCTGATCACGTTCAAGCAGATGGCGGCGCGGGACTTTAAGCCAAAGAGCGAGTACGGCGCCGTTATCAGTAATCCGCCGTACGGGGAAAGAATCGGGGAAATGGAAGAGGTGGAGGAAATGTACCGGGCGCTCGGCCGCATCGCCCGGGATACACCGACCTGGTCCTACTACGTGCTCACGTCCCATGAACGGTTTGAATCCCTGTTCGGCCGGCAGGCGACCAAACGGCGCAAGCTCTACAACGGCAACATCAAAACGGATTATTACCAGTACTGGGGGCCACGGCCGCCCCGCCCGTCCTAATTGTTCGGGTGATCAGTATCCCCGAGCCGGGGGTTGTCAAAATGGAGGTAGTCGATGGCCGGATGATAGCTGATGGTCATGCCGTCGAGGTACCACTGGTCCTGCGGTTCCACAAAAAAACGCAGACCGCCCGCTTCCGTCCAGTAACTGGCGGCGGACGGGTCCCCGGGCTCCACCCCGATGGAAAACCCGCCGGAACCCACACCGCCGATGCGGACAAACAGGCGTACAGCCGCCCCGTCGGCCAGGTCCATTTCCTGCTTGTAGTGGCGGCCTGCTTCTTCCGTAATTGTCATTTGCATACGTATCTTTCGCTCCCTTCCACTCTTTGTTATATCATGAAGGAGAGAGTCACAACAAACAGAGTTCATAACAAGGAGGAATCACGATGCCGGATTATGTACAGATCGAAAGGGATTTTTTGACCGAACAGCGCAGCCTGGACGCTTACAATCAGGCGCTCAGCCTGCTCGGATGGGACGCACGGACCGGAGCGCCCAAAAAAGGGGTGGAGGAACGCTCCGAAGTAGTAGGGGCCCTTGCCACCGAGCTGTTTGCCCGGAAAACCTCCGGACGCCTGAAGGAAATGAGCCAGTATCTGCTTGAGCCGGAGGCAGCCTCGCAGGTGTCTGCGGTCACCCGGAGAGCCGCGGAGGAAACGCTCACGGAAGTGGAACGGATGGAGCGTCTGCCCCGCGACGAGTATCAGGCGTTTACGACACTTACATCCAAAACGGAATCGTACTGGGAAGAGGCGAAAGCGTCCGGGGACTTCGAAGGGTTCCGACCGTACCTCGAAGAAATCGTAGCCTACCAGCGCCGGTTCGCGGATTATCTCGGCTACGACGGACACCCGTACAACGCGCTTTTGCATGACTTTGAGCCCGGCATGACGGTCTCTACCCTGGATACGACCTTTTCCAGGCTCCGCGACGGCCTGATGCCGCTTGTGGAACAAGTAAAAGCAGCATCGGTGCGGCCGGACACATCGTTTCTGCATGCCCATTTTCCGAAGGACCGGCAGCGGGCCTTCAGTGAGCATGTGCTCCGGCAGATGACGTACGATTTTGATGCCGGCCGGCTTGATGAAACCGTGCACCCGTTTGCCGTCGGCCTGAACCAAAACGACGTGCGGGTCACCACCAAATACGACGAATCCGACTTCCGCACCGCCGTCTTCGGCACGATCCACGAGGGCGGCCATGCACTGTATGAGCAAAACCTCGGTGCAGATCTGGCCGGAACGATTCTGGCGGACGGCGCGTCGATGGGCATCCATGAATCGCAGTCGCTGTTCTGGGAAAATTTCGTGGCGCGGACCCGCTCGTTCTGGGAAAACAATTACGGCAGGCTCCAGGAGCTCAGCGGCGGCCAGTTTCAGCACGTGGCCCTCGACGATTTCTACTTTGCCGTCAACAGCGTCGAACCGTCCCTGATCCGGATTGAAGCCGATGAAATGACCTATTCCCTGCATATCATTCTCCGCTACGAGCTGGAAAAAGCTCTGATCGAAGGCAGCCTGCAGGTGAAGGACCTGCCGGAGGCTTGGAACGAAAAAATGAAGCAGTACCTCGGCGTCGTGCCGGCGAACCACTCAGAGGGGGTACTGCAGGACGTGCACTGGGCGGGCGGCGCCTTCGGCTACTTCCCGTCCTATGCGCTCGGCTATATCTATGCGGCCCAGCTCCAGCAGGCCATGGTGCGTGACCTGCCGGCGTTCGATGATCTGATCACAAGCGGTGACCTCGCACCAATCCGGCACTGGCTGACCGAGCACGTGCACCAGCACGGCCGGATGAAACGGCCGGCCGACATCATTGCAGCCGCTACCGGGGAAGGGACCAACCCGGAGCCGCTGCTTGCCCACCTGTCTCATAAATACCAGAGCCTGTACCGCTGGTCCTAATCCCGCTGCCCTATGCAGCGGGGGTTCCGCCCCGGGACGTTTGAAGGATGCACTTTTGTGAAATAAAGTAGAGACTCTAATAATTTAGATGTCCCTTGCAACAGAACCATAATAGGGGGATTGGCATGATTACATTCACTGACATTGCAAAGACGTTTCCCGGTGCCGACGACCCGGCCGTTCAAAACTTTAACGCCACGGTCGAGCAGGGGGAATTTTTCGTCTTGATCGGCCCGAGCGGGTGCGGCAAGACGACCACGCTGAAAATGATCAACCGGCTGATCGAACCAAGCACCGGTACGATCCGGATTCAGGACAAGGACATCCGGGACTGGGACCGCCATGAACTGAGGTGGAACGTCGGCTACGTGCTGCAGCAGATTGCTCTGTTTCCGACGATGACCATTGCCGAAAACATTGCGGTCGTTCCGGAAATGCGGCGCTGGAAGAAAAACGAGATCAAAGAACGCGTCGATGAACTGCTGCAGATGGTCGGCCTCGACCCGGATACATACCGCAACCGGAAGCCGTCGGAGCTCTCCGGCGGCCAGCAGCAGCGAATCGGGGTGATACGGGCCCTCGCCGCGGATCCGGATATTATCCTGATGGATGAGCCGTTCAGTGCCCTCGACCCGCTGAGCCGGGAACAGCTGCAGGAGGACATCCGCGCCCTGCAGCAGAACATTCAAAAAACGATTGTTTTCGTCACCCACGACATGGACGAGGCGCTTGCCCTCGGCGACCGGATCTGCCTCATGAAAGACGGTGACATCGTCCAGATTGGCACGCCGCGTGAGCTGAAAAATGAGCCGGCCAATGATTTTGTGCGAGACTTTATCGGAGACCGCCGGGACGAATGGGACACCCCGGTCCGTTCGGTCATGAGCGGCCGCGACAGCCAGTACATTGCAAGTGTCCATGACATGCCCGAAATGCCGCTGTATCCGGCTCCACTGTATATTTTCGATCAGAACGATACGTTTCTCGGCCGCCGGGACGGCGACTCCATTGCGTCCCAGAAAACCGTGATTTCCCCGGATCATGTACTGTATGACGCCCTCAGGACCTTTAATGACACTGATGCCGAAGCGCTGCCGGTACTCGAAGAAGGACGGCTCGTCGGAGCGCTCAGCTATAAGGACGTGATGCAGTTTCTGCAAAAAGCGAAACTCGCATCTGCAGGAGGTGACACAGAGGCATGAACTTACTCGAAAATACGTATCAGCTGTTCACCGACGAGCAGGGACAGTTCTGGACCCTCGTCTGGGAGCACGTCAACATGAGCCTGATTTCGCTTCTGTGCGCCTCCTTTATTGCGGTTCCGGTCGGGGTGCTCCTGACCCGTCGGCGGTCGATTGCCGAACCGATCATCGGGATCGCCGCGGTGCTGCAGACGATTCCGAGTCTCGCCCTGCTCGGGTTCATGATTCTCATTCTGAACCAGATCGGCACCGTGCCGGCTGTGGTCGCTTTGACCGCCTACGCGCTGCTTCCGATTCTGCGCAACACCTACACCGGCATCGCCGGCGTGGACCCGGCCCTCGTGGAAGCGGCCACCGGCATGGGGATGAATTCCTTCCGGCGCCTGCGTAAAATTGAGCTGCCGATGGCCATGCCGGTGATCATGGCCGGCATCCGGACCTCGATGGTGCTGATCGTCGGGACCGCCACTCTGGCAGCTCTGATCAGCGCAGGGGGCCTCGGCGATTTCATCATGACGGGCATCGACCGCGCGGACAACGCCTACATCCTGCTCGGCGCCATTCCAGCAGCCCTTCTGGCTCTGTTTTTTGACCTGGTGCTGCGGATCACGGAACGCACGTCCCAGGGCAAAGCGCTCGCTCCGGTTGCTGTCGTTCTCGGCGTAGCTCTGTTAGTGGTGATCACGCCGGCGCTTGCCTCCACCCAGCAGGAAGAGCTCGTCATCGGCGGGAAGGAAGGAGCCGAACCTGAAATTCTCGCCAACATGTATTCGCTGTTAATTGAGGAAAACACCGACCTCGATACGAGCATTGAGGCCGGTCTGGGCAGTACAAGCATTGCGTTTAACGCCCTGGAGTCCGATGACATTGATATTTATCCGGAGTTCACCGGTACCGTTACCGCCAACCTGTATGACCAGGGCGTGCCGGCCGGAAGCACCCGGGAAGAAGTATACGAGGAAGCGCGCACTCTGCTTGCCGATGACGACCTCGCCTATCTCGAGCCGATGGAGTACAACAATACGTATGCTCTGGCGCTCCGCGAAGAGGAAGCTGAAGACCTGGGCATTGAGACCATCTCTGATCTCGAGCCGCACACCGATGAGCTTGTGCCCGGGTTTACCTTTGAGTTCGCCGACCGTCAGACCGATGGCTATCCCGCTATTGTAGACGCATACGGGTTTGAGTTTGACGAAGTGGAAACCCTCGACGCCGGCCTTCGTTCCAATGCTCTGCAGGAAGGCCAGATCGATTTGATTGACGCCTACTCCACCGATGCGTATATCATAGAGTACGGGCTTACCGTACTTGAAGACGATGAAAATGTATTTCCGCCGTACCAGGGGGCTCCGCTGTTAAAGCAGGAAACCCTGGATGACAACCCTGGTCTCGAAGAAGCATTAAACCGCCTCGGCGGCCAGATTACCAATGAAGAAATGCAGGAAATGAACTACGAGGTGGACTATGAAGGCGCCGACCACCGGGAAGTAGCCCGGGACTACCTCGAAGAAAACAACCTGCTTGGCAGCAACTAACAGGCAGTAGATTCGTATCTCAAGGAGGCAGAACCAATGAAAAACCCTGAACGACAAGAAATACGGGCCATTCTCGACCGAAGCAAACGCATCGCGGTCGTCGGCCTGTCGGATAACCCGTACCGGACGTCCTACCAGATCAGCAAAGTCATGCTTGAAGCGGGCTATGAGATCATTCCAGTCAATCCGACGGTGGAAAAAGTCTTTGACATTCCGGCCGTCGACTCGCTGAAGGACATTGAGGGCCACATTGATATCGTCAATGTGTTCCGCCGCAGCGAGTTCCTCAAAGGCGTGGCCGAGGAAGCAGCCCAGGTGGACGCAGACGTGTTCTGGGCCCAGCTCGGCCTGGTGAGCGAGGAAGCGTACGATATTGCGGCCAATGCAGGCATGACGGTGATCATGGACCGCTGCATTAAAGTGGAGCATGCCATCGCGTAAGCACCGATTATACCGAACAGCATCCAACCTTGGCGGGACTTTCCTGCCAAGGTTTTCCTGTCTGCAGAAGGGATGGCCCCGAAATTGAAACATATGTTCCCGTTCATTGACAAACTGTGTTAGTATGAAATATAACTAGAACGGAGAACGAAGAAGGGAGAGACAGGAGTGGCAGCAGATAAATCCTATCAATATAACGATGAATCCATTCAAGTACTGGAGGGGCTCGAAGCGGTCCGGAAACGTCCGGGCATGTACATCGGCAGCACGGACAGCCGCGGGCTTCACCATCTTGTTTTTGAAATTCTTGATAATTCGGTCGATGAAGCGATCGCCGGCTATGGCAGCGTGATCGAAGTGACACTGCACAAGGACGGAAGCGTCTCTGTATCCGACCACGGCCGGGGCATGCCGACCGGCACCCACAGCTCCGGCAAGCCGACTCCGGAAGTGATTTTGACCGTGCTTCACGCCGGCGGGAAATTCGGCCAGGGCGGCTACGCTACAAGCGGAGGGCTGCACGGCGTCGGGGCCTCGGTGGTCAACGCCCTGTCGGAATGGCTTGAAGTCACTATTTACCGGGACAACCAGATTTTCGAGCAGCGCTTTGAAAACGGCGGCCGTCCGGTGACGACCCTTGAACAGAAGGGGAATACCAAAAAAACCGGGACGACGATCCGGTTCAAGCCGGACGCTTCCATGTTCAACGCGGTGCACTACCAGTTTGATGTGTTGGCAGAACGTCTGCGCGAAGCTGCGTTTCTGTTGAAGGGCACAAGCATCCGTCTGCATGATAAGCGTGACAAAGAACCGGTGACCGAAGAGTTTCAGTTTGACACCGGCATTCAGGCGTTTGTGGAGTATTTAAACGAAGACAAGGAAACCCTGCATCCGGTCGTGTCCTTTGAAGGAAAGGCCCAGGATATCGAGGTGGACTTTGCGTTTCAGTTCACCGACGGCTATACGGAGAACATGCTGTCGTTTGTGAACAATGTCCGTACCCGCGACGGCGGTACGCATGAGTCCGGCGCCCGTTCGGCGTTTACCCGGGTGCTCAACGAACACGCCCGCAAGCTGCAGCTGTTAAAGGAGAAAGATAAAAACCTCGACGGCAGTGACATCCGTGAAGGGCTGACCGCCGTGGTCTCCATCCGGATTCCGGAGCATCTGCTGCAGTTTGAAGGGCAGACGAAAAGCAAGCTTGGTACGCCGGAGGCCCGCTCCGCGGTGGATCAGTACATTACGGACCGCCTGACGTATTTTCTGGAGGAAAACTCGACGGTCAGCACAATGCTGATCAAAAAAGCCATCAAAGCCGCCCAGGTGCGGGAAGCCGCGCGCAAAGCCCGGGAGGAAGCCCGGAATGGTAAAAAGAACCGGAAAAAAGACGCGCTCTTGAGCGGCAAGCTCACCCCGGCGCAGTCCAAAAA
This sequence comes from Marinococcus sp. LNHM3E3-2.2, assembly GCF_056034385.1. Lineage (NCBI taxonomy): Bacteria > Bacillati > Bacillota > Bacilli > Caryophanales > Bacillaceae > Marinococcus > Marinococcus sp. LNHM3E3-2.2. Next base: position 45,571 of record NZ_JBQLIC010000010.1, on the reverse strand, counting down.
CCCGGATCGCAATGAGCTGTATCTCGTCGAAGGGGATTCGGCCGGCGGCTCGGCCAAGCAGGGGCGCGACCGTAAATTTCAGGCTGTGCTCCCGCTGCGCGGCAAGGTCATTAACACGGAAAAAGCGAAGCTCGATGATATTATGAAAAACGAAGAAATCCGGACCATCATCTATGCCCTCGGCGCCGGTGTCGGCACGGACTTCACCCTCGAAGACCGGAACTACGACAAGGTTGTGATTATGACAGACGCTGATACCGATGGTGCTCATATTCAGGTGCTTTTGCTGACGTTTTTCTACCGCTACATGCGGGAGCTCGTGGAATCGGGGAAAGTCTATATTGCCCTGCCGCCGCTCTATAAGGTCAGCAAAGGAAGCGGCCCCAAGCAGAAATCCGAATACGCCTGGGAGGAGAATGGCCTCCAGGAAGCTATTCAGCGCATTGGTAAAGGATACGCCATCCAGCGCTACAAGGGCCTCGGGGAAATGGACGCCTCCCAGCTGTGGGAGACGACCATGAATCCGGACAGCCGGACCCTCATCCGGGTAACCGTGGAGGACGGCGCCCGCGCGGACCGTCGCGTATCCACGCTGATGGGCAATAAAGTGGAGCCCCGGCGCAAGTGGATTGAATCCAACGTGGCGTTCGGTATGGAAGAAGACTTGAATATTTTGGATAACACTGATTTGCAGATTATTAAGGAGGAACCGTAAGTGGCTGATGCAGAACAATACTTGGATCTTCGTCTCGAAGACGTTCTCGGCGAACGCTTCGGGCGCTACAGCAAATACATTATTCAGGAACGTGCCCTCCCGGACGCACGCGACGGGTTAAAGCCCGTGCAGCGCCGGATTCTGTTTGCAATGCTTCAGGACGGCAACACTGCGGATAAACCATTCCGCAAAGCAGCAAAAACGGTCGGGAACGTCATCGGGAACTATCATCCGCACGGGGATTCCTCCGTGTATGAAGCCATGGTTCGGATGAGCCAGGAATGGAAGGTGCGTGCCCCGCTCGTCGAAATGCACGGCAACAACGGCTCCGTCGACGGCGACCCGCCGGCGGCCATGCGTTACACGGAAGCGCGTCTCGCGAGCGTCTCGTCCGAACTGCTGAAAGATATCGAAAAACAGACGGTGGAGCACGTGACCAACTTTGATGACACGCAGGAGGAGCCGACGGTTCTGCCGGCGAAATTTCCGAACCTACTGATCAACGGATCCACCGGCATTTCCTCCGGCTATGCGACCGATATTCCGCCGCATCAGCTGGGGGAAATTATTGATGCCGCGGTCGCGCAGCTCGAAAAGCCGTCGGTATCAACCGACGAACTGATGCAGTACGTGCAGGGACCCGATTTTCCGACCGGCGGTGTCATTCAGGGCAAGGAAGGCATCCGCCAGGCGTATGAGACCGGCCGGGGGAAAGTCGTCGTCCGGGCCAAAACGAGCATCGAGCAGGTGCGGGGCGGCCGGGAACAGATTCTGATTACCGAGCTGCCGTATGAAGTAAACAAGTCCACGCTCGTAAAGAAGATGGATGAGCTCCGGTTTGACCGTAAAGTCGACGGGGTCGCCGAAGTGCGTGATGACACGGACCGGACCGGCCTCCGGGTCGTCATTGAACTCAAAAAAGATGCCGACGCCCAGAGCGTGCTGAACTTTTATTACAAAATGACGGACCTTCAGGTGTCGTACAATTTCAATATGGTCGCCATTAATGACCGGACTCCGCAGCTGATGAATTTAAAGCAGCTGCTTGATGCCTACATCAGCCACCGGCGGAGTGTCGTCACCAATCGCTCCCAGTTTGACCTCAACAAAGCGGAGCAGCGCCAGCATATCGTAGAAGGCCTGATTAAGGCGATCAGCGTACTAGACCAGGTGATTGATACGATCCGCCAGTCGGAAAACAAGAAAAACGCGAAGGAAAACCTGGTGGAGCAGTTTGCCTTCACCGATGCCCAGGCCGAGGCCATCGTGAACCTGCAGCTGTACCGCTTAACCAATACTGATGTTACCCAGCTCGAAAAAGAAGCCGGAGAGCTCGAAAAGGAAATCAAGCGGCTCCGCGGCATCCTCTCGAGCGAAAAGAAACTGCAGCAGGTCGTGAAAAAGGAGCTGCAGGAAGTCAAAAAGCAGTATGACGACACCCGCCGCACCGTGATTGAAGCGGAAATCGAAGAGCTTAAGATCGACCGCGAAGTGATGATTCCGTCCGAGGATGTTATTGTGACCGCCACAGCAGAGGGCTACATTAAACGAACGAGCCAGCGCTCCTACGCGGCTTCAAACACCGAACCGCCAGGGATGAAAGAGGAAGACGCCCTGTTGTTTTTCCGCGACATGAATACAACAGATATGCTGCTGTTGTTTACGAAAAAAGGACAGTTTATCTACCTGCCGGTACATATGCTTTCCGAAATCCGCTGGAAGGATAATGGCCAGCATATCGGCAACATTTCCCCGCTTGACCCGGGGGATGCGCTGGTGGCCGTCGTGCCGGTCCAGGAGTTTACCGAAGAGGATTATTTTGTGTTTATCACCCGCCAGGGCATGATCAAAAAAACGGCGATGAACGCCTATCAGGCATCGCGCTACGGACGCTCCATGATTGGAGTAAATGTAAAGGACGGGGACGAAGTGCTTTCCGTGTACCAGACAAACGGGGAGCAGGAGCTGTTTCTCACGACTCATCAAAACTACGGTCTCCGCTTCCATGAACAGGAGGTTTCTCCCGTCGGTGTCCGCGCGGCCGGTGTCAAAGCGATTGATTTAAAAGACGGGGATGTGGTCACCGGGGCACATGTAACCTCGGCCTATAAAACCGAGGATGCGGTCATGGTCACCCAGCGCGGCGGCGTTAAACGCATGAGTCTGGATGATATTCCAATAACGAACCGGGCCAAGCGGGGGGTCGTTCTCTGGAAGGAAGTTAAATCCAGGCCGCACCGGATCATCGCGAGCTATATTCTAAATGGCGAGCCATTTGTGCTGCAGGCCCGGACGAAAAATATGACGGTCACGATTGACCCGGCAAAATACCGGCGGGTGGACCGTTACAGCAATGGTTCCTATGTTATTGATACGAAAAAGCACGGAGTGATTGAAGCCGTATGGAAGGATATTCCGTACCAGTAAATCCCACTCCGATCACTTTCAAAAAGGACGCTGAACAATCATGAAAGCAGGAACACATGTGATCGGAGCAGTCACCGGCGGCCTGGCCGTCCAGTGGCTGACGCCGGTGCCTTTTGCCTTTTTTGAATGGGAGACCAGTATTTATGTCGCAAGCCTGGTTTTCGGGGGCCTGGCCCCGGACATTTGCCAGCCAAACTCATGGATGGGGAGGCGGGTGCCGGGCGTTTCCCATCTGATTTCGAAGCTGGTGGGGCACCGCACCTTTACCCACAGCCTTCTGCTCGTGCTGCTTGTCTTCATGGCCCTTGCCCAGTGGCAGGAAGGATGGGGACTCGCACTGCAGTGGGGCATCAGCCTCGGAATTTTAAGCCATATTGTGCTCGACATGATGACCACCAAAGGCGTCCATGTGCTGTTTCCGCTGCACTATGCCTTTCGGTTCCCATTTACGACAAAAACCGGATCCACCTTTGGCGAAGGGCTGATCAACGCCTTGCTCATCGCCGGTTTATTTTACGTGAGCTTTCAGCTGTTTTCGATTGATGTCACGCTGTAAACAAACATGCCAAAAAACCAATGAAGGAAGCATCAGTACAGAATGATACTGGTGCTTTTTATTTGTTTTGTCTCAAAACACGAAGTTATCTTTAGTATTGAAACAACATATCATTAACTTCCGATAATATATATTATGTTAACTAGAAATAAATGAATTACGTCAGGCTGTCATTTTAGCTTTATATCTCCGCCTTCCCTTTCAGGAATCAACTTTCCTATTCAGGCTTTGCCTTGAATCGTCTGTACTGTCACTCCGACAGGTTTGACAAATTCTATGCGGGTCGTTTCAACTGCGATAACTGATACCCTTCATGCTGAGCGTTCCCCGCCGGGCTCATTATTTAACACTGCGTGCATTCCTGGCCGCATCCAAGAGGATTGTTCATTTCAGCTGCCAACAAACTTTTTAATTGTAATGACGGTTTCCGGCAGCTGATGAAAAGAATGATTCTGCTATGATACCAGCCATTTTCAGCGGCTGTTCAGATACTCTTGATGCGTGTCCGTCAGTTTCAGATTCGGTTTCTTTACAAGCATTTTTTAACCCGCTCCTAATAGCCGTTTATATCTTTTGCTATTTAATCAACACAAGCCCGTTTTCCGCTTTTTGTTTGTCTCAAAATCAACTGAGACGATTCTTGCTTTCATTCCCTGGAGCCATTTGAAACTCGAAGTGTTTTCTGTGTCCATGAGCAATAAAAAAGACCCCCGAAGGAGTCTTTTCAGATCATTTCCGGCATATCGCCGGAAAAATGACGTTCCCGCTCTGTAAAACCGCGGGTAGGTGCTGTTTTAATTGCCCTGAGACACCGCTCCCGCTCCGGGCCGTTTCAAAGACACATATATGTCCCTATAGAGGCAGTTAAATTGCTGAGAGCGCGCTGCTTACATTATAAAGAATCGTGCCAGCCGCTAATCCCTACCACGGCTGGTCGGTGATTTCCTGGACCGTGCCAATGTCTTCGCTGCGGTTGACCGTAAAGCTGATCTCGTCGCCTTCCTGCATCAGCACAGCGTCAGCATCACTGGAGGTGTTGTAGACATAAAGGGTTTCATCGCCCTCAAGCTTAAACTGGACAAGATTGGCGTCCTCGGCGCCGGACGTGATGACGACCCGGTCGACCGTTCCTTCCGCTTCTTCCCGGTCGGCTTCGCTCGCTTGCACGCCTTCATCGGTAGAGGCAAGCGCGGAGCGGTAATTTTCCAGCGCTCCCTGCGCGGTGTCGCCAAACGCGTATACGTCGGCATCATTCGCTTTAATGTAGGCGTACTGCCGGAACAAACCTGCCGGATCGAGCGTATTAACCACCCAGGTCGCATTGCCGTTAATGTTGTACATGATCGGCATGCTGCCGGTCCATTCTTTCTCCGGGAACTGACGGTTCACGATGCCGCGCGCTCCCTGGGTGTCCATCGCCCCTGTATATTCCTCGCCGTTGTACAGTCGAAGCTCTCCGGTGCGGGCGTCAATAAAGGATACGCCGAGCGTGGAGTCCGAGTCTTCATTCGGGCTGGTGAAGTCGGTAAAGTAGCTCATATTTCCCTCTGCATCAAAAACCGGGGTGACCTTATTCTCGGTTCCATTTTCATTTGGAATCAGCACATCCTCTTTTCCAAACATGTAATTAAAAAGCCCCTGCCCGTATTTTCCGTACTTGTCGTTCATGTCACTCGCCATCGCCGGGCTGTACACACTTTCCACAAACGACGGAGCGTCATCAGGTTTGTACTTGGACGCGTCCCCTGTTTCAGGATCAACGATCACCACCTGCGCGTTGGTATGATCCGTGTGCCACGTTAAGGTGCGGTTCTGATAGACCGTTTGAACGTACCAGGGTTTCCCTTCCTCATCCACCTCCAGATAGGTGCTCCCGCTCTGGTACCAGGATGGAAAGGCGCTGTAAATCACCCGGTTCAGCTTCTCGTTAAAAAAGCTGCTGTTGGTGTACTGCATGGACGATTCCACAAAGGTCGGATTGTCGTTCGGATCGACCGCAGAAATCTGGAAATATCCCGGCGTTCCATCACCACGGAACCAGCGGAACAGGTTCGTGTAATCCACATTGGCGACATACATCGGCTCCCCGTCAATCACCTGGGCCTGAATGTCTCCAAAGTCATAAAACTGCGCGTTCTCCACTTCCGACATTGCTTTTTGCATTTTATTACGGGCGGATTCAGGCGCCACCTGGACAGGCGTCTCCTCCTCGGAAAACGAAGGGGGATTGTCCGCTACCTGGCTGTTGTTGTCGATCGCTTCGTGCGTCTCCCCGTAGCCAAACAGGCTCCGTACCAGAAGCACAATCAGAAAGAGAAGGATCACCGCACCGCCAAGAGCGGAGATGTTGATGCTTTTATCAGGCACTCCTTCTCCTGAAGTCCTGGCCAGGGCGTAAAAGATGGCGCTGAACACCAGCAGGGCGACGAGGTTGGGCCCAGCCAGTGACAGCATCGTCCAGGCTGGAAGGAAAAAGTAGCTGGCAATCACGGCTAAAACAAATGTCAGCCCAAGCGCAGGCAAAACGGATTTAACCAATAAACGCGGGCGGAGAATAGCAATAACCAGAGCGGCAATAAAAGAAAAAATCATTACAAGTAAAGCAGTCAGTAAAATAGTCAAAAAAACACTCCAAGCGTCATAGAATTAGGTTCGGTTGGCATCTAAGCGGCATGATCCGCCTATTTAGCCAGCGGTCTTAACCGTTTATATGTACGTTCATTGTAAAGCAGCAACGGGCACTTGACTTGTCTTATAGGGGGAATTCCCGCCTTAGTACCTGACAGATTATCGTCTCCTTCCTCATAGGTGATAAAAAATGCTCCCGCTCCACCATAGCATGGGCGTCCATCGTGCCACTCGTATTTTTCAACCGCAGAAGCATCCGATCACTCTCCGGGGATATGATCACTTTTGAGATAAATTACGAAACGCACACCAAACTCCCCTGTAAGCAGCAGAGGTATGTGCCCTTTTCTCCGATGGCTGCTGTCTATGGGATGAGATATTCGTACCCTGCTTAAAATGGAAATAAATAATCTTTCTCCCTGCCGAGCGGCATTCAGGCAAAAAAGAAATGACGAAGATATAGAAGCAAAGCATAAGTTTTATTGTATCAGCCATATCACTGTAAAAAAATGGTTGTCTATGTAAAATAAAAAAGCCCTGACGCCAGGGCTTAAAATTCAACTTGATCCTGATTGGTAACCACAAGCAGCGTTTTGCCTTTTTGCAGTTCTTCTTCGAGGCGCTCGGACTTTTCTGAATCAAAACCGAGCTTCTGCAGCTTAGTTAAAATGGTTTTCGTTTTCCCCCGGAATACGTTTTTCAGGCTTGTGCCGAATCCGACCACCTTCATTCCCACTTTTTTAGCGTCGGTATCTTTTCTCGCCCGGCGGTCGTGATCATTATCGTACGCCAGGATGTACATATCCTCGTCCCGGATCCCGTCATTGCGAAGTTTATCAATCGTTTCACTCAATGTTTCGTCGTTATGAAAAATCTTGAACTTAGGTTCCATTCGCTTCACCTCATTAAATTAGTATAGGTTCACTTAGGCATTGGATGCTTTTTTTAATTTTTTGATTGCTTTTGCCGGTTGTTGCGTCGAGGCTTTCGTGCCTTCAAATTTTTCTTCCTCGTACTCTTCTTCCTGCTCCCAGGCGTCTTCGGTTCCGCTGCTGTCAGAAGCTTCTGTAGCACTTTCCCCGGTTTCAGACGAAGGCTGCCCCCTGCTGTTCTCACGATCAGCAGCGGTCCGCTCAGGGTCATACGCAGGGCCCTGAATTTTTTCGCCGGTATGAATGACGGCTTCACCCACATGGTAGCGCAGAGTGTAAATTTTCTTTTTAATCTTTTTCGGCACCTTGGCCATTGCAAAGGCAGCCGCTGATACTTTGGCGGCCCGCTTGACGGTTTTCACCGTCCCCTTGGCTTTTTTCTCCATGCCCTGCCCGGATTTAATGGCCTGGCTCAGCGGTTCCGGACTCAGCTTCCGGGCTTTTTTTGCGGTCTGGTTGACGTTTTTTTCTGTTTTTTTACCGATATCTTTGCGCAGCAATGGCAGCGCCCCGCCGATTAAACTGCCGGCAGCCATGAACGCGTAGGTAAGGTTGTCATTGCTTTTGGAGCTTTTCTTCTTGCTGCTCACTGTCCCACCACCATTCAAAAGTATGATTGCATGTACCATACCCGTATCTGTTTGTTCTTAAGCCACACTCGTTTCATAAACATACTTTAGGTCCAGAGCCCGCGGGAACATGCTCCCGCTCAAGCTCAAACTAAAGAGGCGCCCGGCGGTTAATGTATTCATCCCATAAAAAAAGCGGCCCTGGGAGGGTCCGCTCTTCTGTCATGATATGCCGCCCGGTTTCGTAAAACCTGAAGCCATTACTCTTTGTGCCCCTCCGAATGCTCGAGGATCAGCGTGTTGTTTTCCTGGCGGATGTGCTTTTCCTTCAACAGCGAACCAACCGCCCGCTTGAACGCTGCCTTGCTGAGACCAAATTCCTTCCGGATGGTTTCCGGACTGCTCCGGTCCCCGAATGGGAGCGTGCCGCCCTCCCGCTGCAGCCGATCCAGAAGCAGCCGGGCGTCTTCGCCGATCGCTATTTCCTTTGGCGGATACATCGAGGCGTTTAGCGACCCGTCCTCCTGGCGGTGGGTAATACGCGCCTTCAGTTCTTCCCCTACGCGCGGCCGGTGGGTCCAGTCCGATTCATGGATGAAGATTTTATAACGGTCTGCGGTTAATAAAAAGGCCCCGAACGGCGGTGAACTGTAAACCGTAGCATCGAGCCACGTATGGTGCAGCTCTGCGGGGGCAGGTGCCATCAGCTGCTGCACATCGTCTTCATTTGCCGGAAAGGCTCTCAGGCCGCTGGCTGTGTACTCCAGGTGCACAAACAGAAACTCTCCCGGAGCGGGCCAGTACGCTTCATCCTGCAGGTAATCATGCCGTTCCACCGGCGCCTTCCACCGTTCGTCGACCGCTACTTCGATGCCATGGCTTGCGTCGCTTGTCACGACTGCCCGCCAGGCAAAGCCTTCCTCTTCTACTTCCGGCAGATGCACATCCAGCCGCTTGTTTCCTTCTTCGTCAAACCAGCTGATCGCCTCCACCTGGTCCCCGGAGGAAAGCTCTTCGTCAGTATCTTCTTTATACAGTCGGGCAATTTGGGCTCCCGAAGCGAGAACATAGTACTCGCCTTTATCATTCAATACGTTCCATCGCTGCATGCGTGAGAATAGTTGTTTCAATGGATTAGTCCTTTCGTTGTTCAAAATGTTTGGATAAAGCGACAATCATGGCGCCCATCCGTTCGTTTTCCGGCACCACGTAGTCTTCAATGCCTCTTTCTTTTAACGCTTCCGCCGTTACTTTCCCGACCGCCGTCGGAACCACCTGGCGGCTGAGCGCTTCCTGCAGCTCTTCGGTGCGTCCTGCCTTTGCGGCATGCTGAAAGAGAGCGTGCACCTGAATGGCGGTTGTAAAGCAGATAGCGTCACTTTCTGCATTCAAAAGGTCTTCGAGGCATGCGGACGCCACAGCTTCTTCCGGAGGCGTATGCTGATACGGCAGAATGTCATACACGTCGGCTCCGTGATCCTCAAGGTACCGGCGGAGCCTCGGGTTTTCAATCCCGTGCAGCTGCACCATCACCTGCTTCTGCCGGAAATCGTGGCCGTCAAGAGCACGGATCATGCCTTCGGTCGTCCCGTCATCATCACGGGCCGAGATAGTGCAGTCCAGGCCTTTTAGGACATTAGCGGTCTTGTATCCCCGGGCCGCTACCTTTGTCTGCTGGATTTTTTGCACAAATGCTTCCCGGAGTCCTTCCTCCTCTGCAATATCAAGCATTGCGTTCAGTCCCATGCCCGTCATGAATATGCTCCAGTCCACCGGCTGCTCCAGATAGGCCCGCATCGGAGCCCGAAGCTGTTCTTCATTTAAAAATGAGGTGCCCTGGAGCGGGTAGTTAAGCGGCTCTCCTCCCTGCCGCCGAATCAACTCTTCCATTTCCTCTGTTTTCCGGGATGCGGCAAGAATCACCTGCCGTCCGCTTAATCCTTTGGCCACCGAAATGCCTCCTTTGGTCTCTAACCGTTTTCTGCATTTACTATATCATGCTTTTTCTGTATCTGACAGCAGTGCCGGTCTTCTTTTCTGCGGAAAACCGTCCCTTCCCCTGTTCATTTTGAACTGCTGCGTGTTAGTATGAAAAAGACTGTTATTTATAAAGGAGATATGAACATGATTGATGTACAAAACGTTGGGCTCCGGTTCGGGGATCAAATTTTATTTGAAGACGTTAATATAAAGTTTACTCCCGGCAACTGCTACGGCTTGATCGGGGCGAACGGGGCCGGCAAATCCACGTTCTTAAAAATTCTTTCCGGGGAAATTGATTCCCAGAGCGGAAATGTAATCATGGATAAAGATTCGCGGCTTGCCGTGCTGAAGCAGGATCACTTCGCGTATGAGGAATACACGGTTATCGATGTAGTCATTATGGGCCACAGCCGCCTGTATGAAGTGATGAACGAAAAAAACGAAATTTATATGAAACCCGACTTTTCCGACGAAGACGGCATGAAAGCTGCAGAGCTTGAGGCGGAATTTGCGGAAATGAACGGGTACGAAGCGGAAACAGAAGCTGCCCAGCTGCTGCAGGGCCTCGGCATTACAGAGAATCTGCATCAGAAGCCGATGTCTTCGTTAAGCGGTTCCCAGAAAGTGAAAGTACTGCTCGCGCAGGCATTGTTCGGCGATCCGGACGTTCTGCTTCTCGACGAGCCGACCAACAACCTGGACGTGCAGGCGGTTCACTGGCTTGAAGAGTTTCTGATCAACTTTGAAAACACGGTCATTGTCGTTTCCCACGACCGTCACTTTCTGAACCAGGTATGCACGCATATTGCGGACCTCGACTTTAACAAAATTGAACTGTACGTCGGCAATTATGACTTCTGGTACGAATCCAGCCAGCTCGCCCAGAAGATGGCCCGCGAGCAGAACAAGAAAAAAGAGGAACAAATTAAGGAACTGAAAGACTTCATTGCCCGTTTCAGCGCGAACGCCTCCAAGTCCAAGCAGGCCACCTCCCGGAAAAAAACGCTGGATAAAATTTCTCTTGATGACATCAAGCCGTCCTCGAGAAAGTATCCATTCGTGCAATTTAAGCCGAACCGGGAGCTTGGCAAGGACCTGCTGACTGTCGAAAATCTGTCGAAAACTATTGATGGTGTCAAAGTGCTTGATAACGTCAATTTCACCCTTAACAGCGGGGACAAAGTAGCGTTTGTAGGCGAAGAGGAAACGAAAAAAACCGTTCTGCTGCAGATTTTAGCCGGCGAAATGGAGCCGGACAGCGGCGACTACAAATGGGGACTGACCACCAGCCGCTCCTACTTCCCAAAAGACAATTCTGCTTACTTTGAAGGCCTGAACATTAATCTGGTGGACTGGCTGCGCCAGTACTCCCCGGACGATCAGAGCGAAACATTTATTCGTGGCTTCCTTGGACGTATGCTCTTTTCCGGCGAAGAAGTATTTAAAAAAGCGGATGTGCTTTCCGGTGGCGAAAAGGTCCGCTGCATGCTTTCCAAAATGATGTTAAGCGGTGCGAACGTTCTTATTATGGATGAGCCGACCAACCACCTCGACCTCGAAGCTATCCAGGCATTGAACAATGGCCTGAAGTCCTTTAACGGTTCGGTCCTCTTCACTTCTCATGACCATGAATTTGTTCAGACGATTGCCAACCGGATTATTGAATTCACTCCGGATGGTATGATCGACAAAGAAATGAGCTACGATGAGTATATTGAAGAGCAGTATGCTCGCGCGTAACGTTTTTATGTAATCTATCAAGCATCAGGGTGTTTGTCCCCTGGTGCTTTTTAATGTTCATTTATAATTTTGTATTTCTTAATTATGAAATTAATTTTTTGATTTAAATATGGTAAATGAAATTTTTATTTATTTAGAATAATTACCACGAACCTGCCCCATCCGCGGTAATATGCTGCTTTTAATTGTCTTCTGTTCGAGCGATTGCCTCGTGCACATGCTCCACAGGTACCGCGAGTCCGTATCGTTCCCCCTGATATTCTCTGCTCGCAAACACGACCCCGGCCACCTCTCCTGCTTCTGTCAGCACCGGGCTGCCGCTGCTTCCGTTGAACACGGGAGCTTCAAGCACCAGCTGATCTTTCTCCCTCTCAATGATCTCTCCCCGGTTGGCGACATCTGAAAAGCCGAGCGGATTCCCGATCACGATAACGTCCGAACCGGCAGGTGCACTCGTGTCCGCAAGTGTAACGCCGCCCCCTTCCCACTGCTCATTCATTGTCACAACGGCAAGGTCAGCCTGCTTATCTACAGCTTCCACTGCTGCTTCTGCAAGGTCGCCCTCCCTGGTTTCGACCGCTACACTGTCCGCTCCTTCGACTACGTGATAATTTGTAATGAAAACGCTGGCGTCTTCAACGAAAAAACCAGTCCCAAAAGACGTTTCCCCGTTTTCTATTGCCTGTATTTTCGTGACTGCCTCCTGCCACTGCTGAACATCCTCCTGCTTGGAAAGCTGATAAGAAGCGGTTAAAAAAGACCACGCATCCAAACGGAAGGTATCAATTAAATAATAGGCGGATTGAAAAACCAGCATCCCTGCCATCAGCAATGCTACTACCCTGAACAAACCACGGCGCTTATTTTTCGGCTTTCGCGCCGGACCCGGCTCAAAGTCTTCCGGATCCGGTTCACCTTCGAGGCGTTCTTCCCCTTCTTCGTCTCTTCTCATACACCTCTCCTTTTCCGCCTCTTCTCATTCTCTACTTCTGTATTATAATGAGAAAAAGGGACTTCCGCAAAAAGGAGGATTATCTTATGCATTTTCTCCAATCTTTCTTTAAAAAAAGCATTGAAGATAAAATCTATGACATCGCGGCTCAGCTGGCTTATTACTTTCTTCTCGCTATGCTCCCTCTGTTAATGCTGATGATCAGTATTATCGGATTTTTTTCCATCAATACAGACGATATCCTTTCGCTTATAAGCACCTATGTTCCGGGGGGCGCCTTTACGATTATTCAAAACAACCTAAATGCCATTTTAAATTCCCAGTCCGTAGGACTGCTGTCACTCAGTACAGCCGCTACACTCTGGCTGAGCCTTATGGGCACACTTGCCATTATCCGTGCAATTAATGCTGCCTACCGGCTAAAGCTTCCTTCCTTTGTATCCATGTTGGGAAAAGGCATCATTATCGTTTTATCTCTGCTGCTCGCTATCATTTTATCCCTCCTGCTTCCTATTTATGGTGAACCGCTCGGTGCTTTTCTTTTTCGCTTTATCGGCCTAGATGATTATTTCCTGCAGCTTTGGAGCTGGATTCGCTGGATCATCAGTTTTTTAGTCATAGGTGCGATTCTTGCCATGATTTACAAAGTAGTACCGAATCGTAAAACCACCTGGAAGGAATCCCTTCCCGGGGCTACTCTTGCCCTGTTCACCTGGCAGGCAGCTTCTTTTGGATTTTCATTTTATGTCAGTATCAGTGATTATTCTATGATATATGGCAATTTAGGCAATCTAATCGTACTCATGCTCTGGTTTTACCTTACAGGGTTTGCAATTCTTCTTGGTGGAGAATGGAATGCCTGTCTTCATGAAAGAGACAAAAAAGCTATTTGAGTATAACTTTTTTCAATCCTGTTTCCCTCCGGTGGACAGCAAATGTTCACGCCAGGATCCTGAAGGAATAAGTGGGTAACGTTCTGCCTGGGAAAGGGTGTACGTGTAAATCCACCCTTCTTTTTCTCCCCCAGCGTCTTTCACCCACACCCTTTCATATTCGTTCGCCTGTCCCGGCTGTTCATACTGCTCGAGCCAATCCAGTACGCTCATAGCCTCATCATCTATTTGTATCCATTCTCCTACAATATTCATTCCGTTTCCATCGACAACAATCGCAGGATACGGGCCTGTATTGTATAAAAACCCCTTCACTATTCCTTGTTTCGTTTCATATACACTGTTTTGAATGTGGTGATAATTGTTTAATTTCCGCAACAGCGTACCATATACAAATACTGTCTGCATTCTGGACCTCCTCAAATTGACAAACTTCATGTCTAAAGCTATAATAATCCTTAGTAAATTAATCAGAATAGTTAACTTTAAAGGAGGAAATGTTCATGCCTCAGGTTCCCCGGGTGCTTCCTGGCGCTGAATCACTTTATTTTCCTGGTGGTGAAACGGCTGTACTGGTCTGTCACGGTTTTTTAGGCACCCCGCAGAGCGTACAGTATGTATGCCGCCAGCTGGCCCAAAACGGCTTTACTGTTTATGCTCCCAGACTACAGGGCCATGGCACCTCCTATCAAGATCTTGGACGCTTTACGCACCAGGATTGGATCAAAGACATTCATACCGCGTACCGGTCGCTTCGCGCTAAACACAGTCGGGTTTTCATTGCAGGGCAGTCCATGGGAGGAACTCTCGCCCTTCACACCGCTGCTTTTTTTCAGGATGCTGCCGGGATTGCTTTAATAAATCCAGCCATAGACGTTCCGGAAATGGAGCGTGCAGTTACGCAGACGTCCTCTGCTTTCATTGAAGAAGAGCGACCTGATATCCGGACTCCTCAGGAAGAAGAAATTACGTATTCGTATGTGCCGACAGCGTCGGTATATTCGCTTCTTAAGTTAACTGCCGCCGTGCGCCCTCAGGTGCCTTCTATTTCATGCCCGGCGTTTGTCGCAGCCTCACGGATTGATCATGTTGTGCCTCCGGCAAATGCAGTCGCTATACATGAAAATCTTTCTTCTTCTTCCAAGTCATTTGAATGGCTTGAGCATTCCTATCACGTAGCGACGCTTGATGCTGACCGGGATTTCCTCTCCGAACGATTATCCTCCTGGGTGTCTTCGGTCGTTGCTGCTGATTCTTCTAATTCTCATAATTACATTATGTAAACCAAAAGGAGCTGCAGCGATTGCAGCTCCTTTTTACGCTTCTTCAAAGTAGTCTTTATAAAACCCGCCGATACGCCCGGTATTATCGATAATGAAAATGAATTCATCCGTTTCGTTTTTCACCGGGTACTGCTTCCCCGGGGTCAGCACGCTGTCGACCTTGTATTTGGCGGCTTCAGCATGCCGGCATGTCACATATTTTAGGGTTTCACTGTTTTTCCACTGCTCATGGATCATGGTAGGCCTCCTAATCATTTGAGTATTTTTTTATTGTAGCATATCACCTGCTGCGACGCCGTAATTGATACAAAAAAGCGCCCCTTCGAAAAGGAGCGCCTGCGATGGTTCTGAATTTACAGTACGAACATGCCGGCAATCGATGCACTCAGGAGCGATACTAAAGCCCCGGCTGCTACTGCTTTCAGTCCCATTTGGGCAATATCGTTGCGGCGCGTCGGCGCCAGCGAAGCGAAGCCGCCTAAAATGATGGCAAGGGATGAAAGGTTCGCAAATCCACAAAGCGCAAAGGTAATGATCGCCTGGGATTTTTCGCTGAAGGAATCAATCTCCGGTGCAAAGTTCGCATAGGCGACAAATTCATTCAGGATCAGCTTCTGGCCGATAAATCCGCCCGCCTGGAGAGCTTCACTCCATGGAACACCAATCATAAAGGCGATTGGGGCGAATACATATCCAAGAAGCAGTTCAATTGTAATACCTTCTGCTCCAAAGAGTCCGAAAAAGCCTCCCAGCAGAAGGTTTGCAAGAGCAATCAAAGCGACAAACGCAATCAGCATCGCCCCGACGTTCAAGGCAAGCTGCAGGCCGGTAGAAGCTCCACGCGCTGCTGCGTCGATCACGTTGTGGGACTCAGTATCCTTTTCCACTTTAATTTCATCCGTGGTGAGGCTGAGATCCGGTTCCGGGAAAATCACCTTTGCGATAATCAGACCGCCCGGCGCAGCCATAAAGCTTGCTGCAAGCAGATAATCCAATGGAATACCCAGTCCTGCATAACCGAACAGTACCGAGCCGGCTACCGACCCGAGCCCCCCGGTCATAACAGCGAACAGCTCGGACTTTGTCATATTCGGCAGAAACGGACGGACAACAAGCGGTGCTTCCGTCTGTCCAACGAATACGTTGGCTGCTGCAGACATGGATTCTGCTTTACTCGTTTTCAGCAGTGCGGAAAGTATACCGCCGATAAATTTAATAATTATCTGCATGACACCGATGTAGTACAAAATGCCGATCAGCGAGGAGAAAAAGATAATAACCGGAAGCACGGTAAACGCAAACGCGCCGGTCTCCGTAATGTCTTCCCCGAACAGGAATATGTACCCTTCCTGGGCAGAGTCGATCACGTTCTGCACGCGGACGACCAGCCACTCAAACGCAGTGCTTCCCCACGTGGATCCCAGCACTAAAAACGCAAATACGAGCTGGAACAAAAGCCCCACGAGTACAGGACGAAAACGGATTGATTTTTTGCGGGAAGATAGTAAAAAAGCTAAAAACAAAACAAAAACAATTCCCATCAATCCCCATAATATGTTCATATACCCACCACCATGTATGTAAGATTGATCTAATCCATAAAGAATAGATCAAAGTTAATGTATCAAAAGGAGGGCATGAAGTAAATAACTATCTCCTTTTATGCTTAAAAATTGTGTAATTTCTCAATTGTCAGTCAGGTTAGTCCGCCCGCAATAAGAAAGCGGTTACGAAATTCGAAAGCACTAAAAGTAGAAAACCCTGGTGCATTCGCCAGGGTTTTCTACATAGCATCAAATTTACTCTACACTTAAGCGGAGATCCGGTAAGTGATTTAAAATAAACTGAGCTTTATTTGTGTCTACCTTCATTTTAAACTGGCGGTAATATTTCAATGCTGTTTCAAAATGTGCAGGCATATGATGATATTCATCCATAACGCGGTCAAATGCGTCATAGGCAAGCATTAATGAACTGACCATCTCTGTAAGCGGTAAAATATATTTATCAGTGCCGTGATGCGGAGATGTGCACAGTGTCATCTGCTCTACCTGATCGTCAAAAAAAGCAGCTGCGTCCTCCACGTACGGACGGTACACGGATTGAACACTTTTTGCTTTTTCTTCAAAATACGAGCGCCATTCGCGGCAGAAGCTGATCATGTATGGAAGATCGTCCCGCGTAATAACGATATCAAAGCCTGCCTGGCGGACACGATCCATACTCATTGGTTCCATCTTCTCCTGGTGTAAAGGCAGATAAAAGAATTTGCGACGATACGCTTTCATGCTGCACCCCGTCTTTCTACTATTTTCGAGCATATTTTAAAATATTATAACATCTTGCTCCAGTGTTTCCTACTGTTTTCCCTTACTTTTTTCAGATTCGCCGTGGCTTATTTACCATTCGAAGGAAAAAGGCATGTCCGTATCCACAGCCCCCCGGATTTTCGTGATCCGCAGCGGCTCTTCGTTCAGCCATCCTGCAAACGGCAGAAGCACCGGATACCGGTTTCCGCCGATTCCAACGTATATCTTTTTTTCCGCGGGAATGTACTGGGCTGTATGAATAGTGCCGGACCAATGCTCGTAGTCATTCGAATAAATGGAGTCGGTATCATGATTAAAGCGGGCGAATGCGCTGTAAGCTGTTTCATGCTCCCAGTCAATGGAGCGGATGCGGGCTTCACGTTCCCGGGAATTGCCCATCAAGTGGCGATTTTCCTCCTGCATGGACGGCACGTTAAAATGATTGGTGCACGCTACTTCCCCTCCAGGACGCACAGCTGTACCCCGGGGAGACGCTTCCACTACTGCGCTCTCTCCGGAGGCATCCATCATGGAGTAGTTGAACGAGTGCCGGTGCGGA
The DNA here is from genome assembly GCF_056034385.1 of Marinococcus sp. LNHM3E3-2.2. Taxonomy (NCBI): domain Bacteria; kingdom Bacillati; phylum Bacillota; class Bacilli; order Caryophanales; family Bacillaceae; genus Marinococcus; species Marinococcus sp. LNHM3E3-2.2. The sequence goes on along the minus strand of NZ_JBQLIC010000010.1, from coordinate 28,025 downwards.
AGCTCCTGCAGAAGCCGCACCGCCTCTCCTGTAGTGCGGCACGTTTCAAGTACAATCCTGAGCAGGTTGGAGCAGACAATTCCGGGTTTTGGCTTAATGCGGTGGACGAAATGATACCCGATAGAAAGGCCGTATTCATTCATTGCATCCGATCGGCCGATAATCCGCTGGGCAAACCCCGCTGTAGCTGGTCCATTGACTGGCTTTGTGAACAAAAACCGCCCTTCATACGTACTCGGCAGGTAGTCATAATTTCGAATGTACATGCCGTTTGCCATTAGTCCGCTGCAGCCGGAGCGCACCTTCGATGCCTGATAACCGCTGAACTCATGGAGCACATCATGAAACGACCATTCAAGCCCTTCGGCCAGCCCCTTTAATTCTTCCCACAAACCGGGTACATACAGCTGATAAAGTTTTTTTACGTCTTCCACCGGCACCTCAAATTTTGCGAGTGAACGCTTCAAACGTTCATTATAATGGTAGCGAACAAGCGGTGTATGTTTTAAGTAGCGGCCCTGCTGATAACCGATGTCTGCGTAGGTTCCTTTGTACGCTTTTACGTCAACATGAATATTTTTCATCGATCTTGTGGACTCCTTTGTCCTGCTTTTCTGTACGCTTTTAAGTATAGAAAAAACAGACCCAATTATCGAATCATATGCACATCAGCATAAAAAAACGCCCAAAATACGGGCGTTTAAAAGAAATTTTTAAATTTTACAGGCAGGACCAGCGTCGTACGTCACTGATAAGTTCAAGGGTTTCGCTGTCGCGGAAGGAAGTCTGCTCTAGCGTTTCTTTAAACAGATAGATGACAATTGTATGGCGGTCCCGGTTGTCAATCATTTCTACGCCGGTTTTCCCTTCGTTACCGTGCACAATATCGAGATCCAGGCGTTTACTTACATCTTCAATGGAAGTTCTTCCTTTAGGAATATCAAGTACCACTTTCAGGAAGTTTTCCCTATCATCATTAATCATGCCCCAGCGTTTTCCGAACCAGGCCCGGCAGCCGGTCATACTTACTAACGTATATCCATACGGAGGAGTTGGGACGAGTTTTGTACTGGCCCATCCTCTTAATTCCATCGCATTTGACAATTCTTTCGCCTTTTCCTGAACGAATGTCATTTGATTTTCCTGTACTTCCATTTTATAGCCTCCTTAGAATCTCGTTTCACCGTTTGGTTCGCCTACCACTCCCCACGATATACATTCGTCCATGTGTGTAAATAAATATATCATAATCGAAAGCGGTTGTCGATAAAATGAAAGAAAATTCAAACAATGTTCTTTAATGCATTCAATGAGAATGCTTTTATTTATACCTTATTTTCATACTTTTAAAACATCTCGTAAAAATCGTACTTTTACTGTTAGAATACGATAGAGAGTGTTAATATAAGGAGATGAGTTTTTGAGCTGTTCAAAGGTGAAAGTTCGAGGCGTTTCTTTAGATGAAGAAACAAGATGCGCCCATTATCATACATCTGTCGATATTGTTGCCATGAAGTTTTACTGCTGCGGCCGCTGGTACAGCTGCCACGCCTGCCATGAAGAAAGTGAGAGCCACCCCATTAAACCATGGCCCTCTTCATTGTTTGCCGAAGAGGCAGTTTTGTGCGGAAGGTGCCGGCACACTATGAGCGTGTCTGCTTATCTTCATGCTGATCATCGATGCCCGAATTGTCAGGCGGCATTCAACCCAGGATGCCAGCGCCATGCTTCCATCTATTTTTCGCTGTCATAGGGCTGAGAAATTTTTGAAAACCATTAGGTCTTCCTAACCTTTCTTTTCAGTATAAATGCCTTTATTATAGATTAGTCGTCAATAGATGAGACGCTGGCGGAGTCAAATGACGTTCAAAAACTACTTAGATCATCCAGAAAGGAGTTTGACCCGACCCGTGAATGCACAAAAAATAACGTACATACTTGCTGCGGTAGTCGTTGCAGGACTACTCATTTACGTAGGAGTAACAAATTTTGGAGGAAGCGACCAAAGCGGCTCCGGTTCAGAAGAAGAAAGCGCTCAAAACGATTCCAACTCCAGCTCAGGCGCTTCGAGTGACATAGCCTCCGGATCCGACTATGAAGGATACGGAGTCAGTACGGATAACGAACTCGCCACAGATGCCGGCATGGAAATCCTTGAACAGGGAGGAAACGCAGCGGATGCTGCAGTTGCCACCTCCTTCGCCCTAACGGTAACTGAACCATACGGTTCCGGCATTGGTGGCGGCGGTTCAGCTCTTGTGATGAATGGACCGAACGCCGACCCTTCAGTATATGATTACCGTGAGGAAGCTTCCACCACTAACCGGGCTTTGAACGCAGCAGTACCTGGCTTTGTCAAAGGCATGGCTGCTCTGCACGAAGACCAGGGAAGCGGTCAATTTACGCTCGCTGAATTGATGGAACCGGCTATTGATTATGCTGAGAATGGCTATGAGATTAATAGCTATCTTGCCAGCCGCATGTATTATGCTCAACCGAGGTTAAATCAACAAAACTCTCCTGACTTCTTCGATGAGAATGGAAATATTCTTACTGAAGGTGATACACTCGTCCAGGAAGAATACGCCCAGACGCTCCGTACGCTTCAGGAGCAGGGACCGGAGAGCTTTTACAGTGCAGATGGAGCTATTTCTCAGCAGCTGACCACGGATTATTCACACATAACCCCGGAGAGCCTCGAGCAGTATGACGTACAGACGCCGGATGTGGCTCAGGGAACATTTGAAGGGCAAAACGTTTACAGCGCTCCTTCCCCTCTGTCCGGTGTGACTTTAATCCAAATGCTTGGCATGGGCGAACGCCTGAATATCGGCGAAGCGCTGCAGGGAAATGAAGCGGATTATATTCACACGATGAGCGCCATTACCCGGGAAGCTTATTATCAGCGCCTTGAAAACTTAGGGGATCCGGCGTTTAACGAAATCTCCACTGAGGAATACGTGAGTGAGGGTACTATCGACGACCTGGCACAAAATGTCCGGGAAGAGCGCCTTGATACCGAAGAACTTGAAACCGAGGTAGGGTACGAGTCTTCCGACGGGCAAAATACGATCACCCACTCCAGTACCACCCACGTGAATGTGATGGATGAAGACGGAAACACAGTAGCTCTTACAAACACGCTTGGTAATTTCTTTGGCAGCGGACAGACGTCCGGCGGTATGTTTTTAAACAACCAGCTGAACAACTATAACGAAACTGAGGCTTCCCCGAACAATATCGAAGTTGGCAAGCGTCCGAGAAGCTTTATTGCTCCGACCATCATTCAGGACCCTGAGGAAGGTACAGTAATGGGTGTTGGGTCCCCGGGCGGATCACGAATCCCAGTAGTTATGGCAGAAGTTATCTTCCGCATGGAATACCTTGACCAGAGCTACGAAGAAGCTTTCGCAGCAAACCGTTCCTTTGTGGACGTTGTGGAAGGTCAGGCAACACTGGCAGTAGAAAATGGCGATCAGGCAGAAAATGCTGAGCTTATTGAAGAAATCAATAACAAATACGGGGACCGCTACTTTATAGCCCCGGACAAAGGCCCTTCCTATTTCGGAAACGTCACGGCACTGATTAAAGATTACGACGATGAAGAGATGCAGGGTATCATTGACCAGCGCCGTGGAGGCTCTGCTCAGACTCAATAAAGGAGAAGTGAATGTGAACATTTTAAAGAAAATCGGCCCTTACCTCTTTTTGTTTGCTTTAGTACTGTTTATGTATTTCTTTAAGGTGGATGCTGAGTTGTCTACGACCGAAGAACTTGAAATCAACAATGCATTGAATACCCCACCAGAAGAAGAATTACAGGAAAGTTCAGATACACAGTAACTATTTTCTTAAATTAGCGTCTTAGTAAAGGCATTGTTTGCAGGAGTGTCTCTTGAACGCGAGAGACACTCTACGCTTGCAATGAGACGATTACTCTGGACAGAAGCGGGTATGGAATACTGTTGGTGTTATTTGACATTCAAAGGGAGACAATATTAGAGAGTACCAAGGAGGTAAAGCGTCGGATGTTATTATTATACGGTTCATGTATAGCGATCGCGGCAGTAGGCATTTTTGAACTGCGCCGGCACCAGAAAAGGGTCGAGCAGATTCCGCTCCGCGTTAATGTGAACGGCATTCGCGGCAAATCAACAGTAACCCGCCTGATTACGGGGATGCTGAGCGAGGCTGATTACAAAGTAGTTGGAAAAACGACAGGAACACAGGCACGGACAATTTACTGGGACCGAACGGAAAAGCCCATCGAGCGTTCACTCGAGGGGCCGAATATCCGGGAACAGAAAGAGATTTTGAAGCATGCTTCAAGTCTTGAATCCAATGCATTTGTCAGTGAATGCATGGCGATCAATCCGGATTATCAGCGCGTACTGCAGGAGAAATTTCTCCAGGCGAACGTCAGCGTTATTTTAAACGTATTCGAAGACCATATGGAAACTCTTGGCCCAACGCTGAAATACGTAGCAGAAGCATTCAGCTCCACGATTCCATACAATGGCAAACTTATTTTGTCCAACGGCCCTTACTTCCACTACTTCAGTGAAATAGCCGAAAAAAGAAATACAGAAGTGTATCTTGCCAATCCGGAGGAAATTCCGGACGGCTTTATCGACAAATTCGATTATATGCTTTTCCCCGAAAACATTGCTGCAGCCCTCGCTGTAGCTCGCGCGGTTGATATCGATAAGCGCACGGCTCTTTCCGGTATGCTTAATGCCAATCCGGATCCTGGTGCTCTTCGAATCGTTACTCTTGAAGACGGCAGCCGGGAACGTTCCCACTTCGTGAACGGCTTTGCGGCAAACGATGCCCGCTCCACACTTGAGATCTGGTCACGTGTGCGTTCGTCAAGCTACATGACCGACAACCCAATTATCATTATGAACTGTCGTGAAGACCGGGTAGACCGGACCGAAGAATTCACAAAGTATGTTCTGCCTTATTTACCGGCAGAGAAACTAATTCTTATCGGCGGAAGCGTGCGCCCAATCACCCAGGCTTTTGACCAGGGCGAACTGCCATTTAATTCCGTTATCAATTTGGAAGGCGAAGATGCAGATGCCATTTTAGCCCGGGTAAAACGGGAAGCTTCCCATTCACTTATTTTCGGAATTGGAAACATTCACGGTGCTGCTGAAGAATTTATGGAAAAACTTTATGATTCACCGGAAACACTCATTAGTAAAGTCGGCGAGGAGGCCATGTAACATTGTTTGGTACAGATCTTTATATCGCATTAGTCGTAGGAGTTATTATTAGTTTGATATACGCAGAAAAGACAGGAATTATGCCGGCCGGGCTGATTGCGCCCGGCTATTTGGCAATTGTTTTTGATCAGCCTGTTTTTCTGTTAACGATTTTTCTTATCAGTTTTCTAACGTATTTGATTGTTGCCCACGGATTGTCCCGTATTATGATTCTTTACGGACGCCGGAAATTTGCGGCCATGTTGTCTACAGGGATTGTATTAAAGCTGATCTTTGACTACTTTTACCCTATCCTGCCTTTTGAAATATACGAGTTTCGTGGTCTCGGGGTTATCGTACCGGGATTGATTGCAAACGCGATGCAGCGCCAGGGCGTCGTCCCTACCGTAGCAAGTACACTGGTTCTGACCGCTGCGACATTTGTAATCATCACGCTATACTATTTAATTTAGGGGTTCTTACATATGGCCAAGCGATTATTAAACTTCAAAGAAAAATATTTAGCCTATACCAAACGCCAGCGGCGGAAAGCTGGTAAACATGCTTTACTCGGCATTATCATTTGTTTGGTGGCAATGACCCTGATCCGTGTTGTAGAACCCTCTGCTGCTGAAAGCGAGTATGAGCAGGAGCAGGATACCATCTTTACTTCTGCTATGGTCGGCGACATGATGACCGGCCGCCACGTAGAGGAAGTCGCCGAGCAGGAAGGATACGAGTCACTCTTCCAATATGCAAAACCAACGCTCGAAGCTGCTGATTATACACTTGGTAATTTTGAAAACCCAATTGTAGATAATCCGGATGAAACCGAAGAAGCCGATAAGATTATTAACCTTTCTTCGAAATCAGGAGTAATTGAGGGAATGGAAGATGCCGGCTTTGACGCCGTTAATCTGGCGAACAATCATATGATGGATTACCAGTATGAAGGCTTGAATGAAACCCTGCAGGCATTTGAAAATTCCAGCATCGATATCGTTGGTGCCGGTACCAATGAGGATGAGGCCCACGGCTATACGTTGAGCACGCACAACGGCATGGATGTGGCAACTCTGGGCGTAAACGATATCACGTATGCGAACATGGAACAGGCTGGCCCAAATTCCCCGGGAATTTCCACCAGTCAGGATCCGAGTGCTTATATTGATGCTGTGCAGCAGGCTGATCAAGAGGCGGACCTGGTTATTGTGAACGTCCACTTCGGTCAGGAGTACGACAGTACGCCGACGACGCGTCAGCGTCAAATGACAGAAGCCATCGCTGATGCAGGTGCTGACGTTATTGTAGGAACTCACCCGCACGTGCTTCAGTCTGCGGAAGTATACAACGATACATTCATCATGCACTCCATTGGTAACTTCGTATTTGACCAGGGCTGGACAAGAACGAGAGACAGCGTTATCGCGAACTACTCTCTCGCCTCCGATGGTACAGCTCATCTGGAGATGCAGCCATTCCGGGTATTTGAAGCATCACCTCGTCCGGTTGAAAGCGCGTTCCATCGTGAGCGGATTTTCCGTCAGCTGACGAAGGATACACAAAACAAAGATGCCATTGTGGAAAACGGAGAACACCTCGTGTTTGAAGCTGATCACTCCAATGTAATTGACAGCATGGAGCAAAATGGTAATCAAGATAACAACCAGAACAGTACTCAAAATCAATAAAATGACGTTTTCGCACCTGCCGGTCTATACTGGCAGGTATTTTTTATTGTGAATTTTAAAATCATTAAATTACAGTAAATGAAATTTTTGTTTCTTCTATAAAAAAGCCCCTGATTTCTCAGGGACTACATCGTTTCCATCATGATAGTCGATCCATTACCTCCAGGGCTTGCCGGAGTCACCATCAGCCGTTTTGGCACACGCTGCTGCATGTCCGGCACGTGGCTGATAACCCCAACCGATAAATATTCCCCGTGAAGGTTTTCCAGAGCCTCCATTACCGTATCGAGCAGATCCTGATCAAGCGTGCCAAATCCTTCATCCAAAAAGAAGAACTCCAGCGGATACTGCCCTTTCAGCTGAATGGATGTTGAGAGCGAAAGGGCAAGAGCAAGGGAGGTTAAAAAAGTTTCTCCCCCGGAGAGCGTGGAAACCGGACGGTACACTCCTCCGTTTGCATCATCACGAATAACGAAAGCATTCTGCTCGTTTACTTCAATTGCATAGCGACCTCTCGTTAAGGCATGCAGCCGCTGGGAGGCTTCTCTTGTCACCTGCATCAGCTGTTCTTCAGCCAGAAACTCGACAAATTTTCTTCCCTTCATAATTTGATCGAGATCTGCCAGCCGCTCTTTTTCTGCCTGTCTCTCGATCCGGTTTTGTTCAAGTTCCTGATAACGTTCTACTTTTCGTTCAATATCTTCAAGCTTTTCTTTGATGCCGCCGAGTGTTTCTTTGTAATTATCCCACTTATCCGAAGCTTCGTTGTACTGCTGCTCTATTTTATTAAATGCCTCTTCGTTCACCTGTTCGTTTTGAAGCTTTGCCTGCAGCCGGTTCTGTTCGTACCGCAATTCTTTTTGTTTCGTGTCAAACTCTTCTACCTGACGCTGCAGCTCTCTTTTTTGATCTTCCGATAACGAATAGGCAAGTACCTCTTCTGGAGAAACAGTTGAGCCTTTCTGCTGTTTTTGGCGAAGCCATTCGTCTTCGGCTGCTTTTCGTTTAACTTCAGATTTTTGCAGCGATTCAGCGCTTTCTTTGCTTGAGGCTTTTGTGCGCTCGTATGCTCTTTCAGCTTCTCTCTGCAGCTCCTGCAGCTTTTCTTTTTCTGATTTAAGCGCATCCTCCCGCTTGGCCACCGCGTCTTTCCATTCCTGCTTGGTCCTTCCCCCAAGCTGTTCATTCAGCTTCTGTTCCGCTTCCTGCCTGGCCTCTATAGTCTGCTTCCATTCTGACGAGGCAACGGCCTCCCGGCTTTTAACCTCATAAAATTGGCGTTCCCGGACAGCTCGTTCGTCCCTTTTTTCCTCCAGATATTTCTGGCCGTTATCAATGCGCTCCTGGATACCTTTAATGGTCTCCCTGCGCTCTTTCGCCCGTCTGTATTCCTCATCAAATTGGTCCAGGCGAAGAGGAGTGAATGTCTGTTCCCACTGGTTTTTTTTCTCCTGCCACTGGTTTTGGAGCTGTTCAAGCTTATTTCCCTGTTCTTTAACCTCCGCTTCCTGCTCAGAGACTTTCACAGAAAGACGGTCTTTCCACCGGTTCCACTCTTCCCAGGAACGGTTCACTGCCTGCGTCTGCTCCTTTAGCCGGTCGATCGTCTTCATCTCTGCTTCCCACCGGGCAAACGCGATGCTTTCCTCTGTCTCCTCCGGGTGATCCTCCTCTTTCTGCTCTTCTCTGTACGAAAGCGATGAAGCCACATGCTGGAGGCCAACTTTCGTATGCTCCCAGGTCGTTTTCCACTGACGCAATGCCTCGATTTCTTCTTCTGTATGCTCCTCTGCTTCTTCTTCCGGGCTGGCAGCCGGGGCCGGGTGCTCTACAGCTCCGCATACCGGGCACGCTTCTCCGTCTTTTAGTTCTTCTGCTAACGCATGCAGCTGCCGCTTCTGTTCAGCCTGCTGCTTTTTTTCAAAACGCTTTAACTCCTGCTCAATAAGCCGGATATGCACTGCCGCCCGGCTATACCAGTAGTAGATATTATGCGCCGTCTCCTTCGTGCGTTTTTGAAGCGCCTGTTTTTCTTTTTCTGCCTCATTGGTTTCTTTAAATGTTTCCGCCAATTTTTCCTTAGCCGCAGCTTCCCCGGCACGCTGTTCATTCAGCTGCTGATGAAGGGCATCCAGCCATTGCTTTTCCGACGAAGCCTCCCCCATATCCGGCAGGTGCTCTTCTTTCTGCCGGGCATCGGCATATTCCTGCTTGAGCTTTTCGAGCAGCTCACGCGCTTCCTTCTCTTTATTTCGCAGGTCGGTCACCTGAGCGGAAGCTTCCTCGTATAATCTGCGCTGTGTTTCGACCTCCTGAAGCTTTTGTTTCTCCAGCTCATTGTGCCGTTGATATTCAGCTTCAAGCGTTTCGATCTGCTCGAACCGGCGATGCCAATGCTGAAGCAGACCCTCTTCCTCTTCCCATCGTTTTTCGTTCTGCTCTGCTTTTTTTCCGGCTTGCTGTTTTTTGCGTTTTGCCTCTTCGTACGCCTTTTGTTTTTCTTCTAAGTCGCGTTCCTGCTCCCCGTGCTCCTGCCTTGATTTTTGAAAGCTGTCCGCGTAAGGATACAGCGCTTCATACATTTCGTTTTCTTTTAATGTATGCCGTTTTTGTTCAATTGTATGTCTCGTTTCTTCCCATTCCCGCATGGTAGCTTCCAAAAGCTTAAGCTCTTCGGTCCAGTGAAACTTCTGCCTCGCTTCTTCGTACTGTTTCCTTCGCTCCTCCACATGCTTCTGCTGCTTTTGAACAAGCTGAATCCAACGGGCATGCTCTTCCCGGGCTTTTTTTAGATCCTCCTTGGAAGCCGGGCCGAGTCCCTGCTGTTCTGCTTCGATGTTATGTACGTCCTGCTCGGCAGATGCTTTCCGGGATTTTACGGAGGCGATCAGCTGATTGCCGTACCGCTCGAGATGAAAAAGCCGCTCGAGCATTTTGCTTCGGTCGCTGCCTCCGAGATGGAGAAATTCGGCAAATTTCCCCTGAGGAAGTACGACCGCACGGGTAAAATCATCGAGGGTGAGGCCAAGAAGTTCTTCGATTTTCTGATTGACTGCTTTTGTTTTTTCTGCAAGCACTACCGGCTCCCCGGTCTGATCGGTCAATCGGCACAGCTTTCCTGCCATGGTCGCTTCCCCGGTGCGTTTATAGTGCCGCTCGATATGATACACCGACGGGCCGAGCGAAAACGTAAAGGAGACGCGAAGCTCGTTTTCTGACTGATTCATGATTCCTTCGGTTTTGGAAGCCCGCTCTACATTTCCGTATAAGGCTAAAGTCATGGCATCGAGCAGCGATGATTTTCCGCTGCCGGTCGGACCGAAAATACCGAATACCCCGTTTTCACAAAGCGTTTTAAAATCTACCGTCTGTCTTTGGCGGAAGCTGTGCAGTCCTTGTATCTGCAGTTGTAATGGCTTCATTTTATCCGTCCTCTTGCTGAATAAGTTCTAAAAAGAGATTGGTCACCGACGGGTCAGGCACTGCTCCGCCGGACTGCTTTTCATAAAAGCGTTCAAACAGCTGATCGATGGGGATATGTTTTTTACTTTCCACAGGTTCAAGCTCCTGCCGCGAATACACCGGACGAATCGTCAGAAGGCCCGTATGCTTTGTCCGCAGGGCATGAATATCTTCAATGGACAGCTGGTTTTCCACGTACACGTCCACCTCTACCCATGCATTCCAGTCCCGCTTTTCCTCCACCCACTGCTGAAGCTCTGCGAGTCCGTTTCTTGCTTTCCATATGCTGAGCGGCTTACCCGCCGTTAAAGGAATAGTAGAAATACGGGCTTCCTTCTCGTGGTCGTTTGTGTCAATAATCGTCACCGACTTCTGCTGTCCTGCTTCAGAAAAGCTGTAGGCAAGCGGGGAACCGGAGTACCTCGCCGGCCCGCCTGCTCCGCGTACATCCTGGGGCCGGTGCATATGGCCGAGAGCCGTATAAACTGCGTGCTCGGGGAGGCTGTCGGCAGTCACAGTATACGCCCCGCCAACTTCAATCGGTCGTTCAGAATCACTGGCATCGCTTCCGGCGATAAACAGGTGACTCATCCCCACAAGCGTATCCCCCGCCTGCCGGGAAGATGCAAGCCGCTGAAAAATCTCCTGCACTTTTTGATTGTAGGCCTCGCGGAGATCTACTTCTGTTGCCTCCTGCATAAATGCCTGCTTCAGCCGCGATTCCGAAGGATATGGAAGCGTCTGCACATACAGCCGCTCCTCTGAAAACGGGACAATCACCGGGTCGATGCCCGGATATCCGCGTAAATGAATGCCATGCTTTTGCAGAAGCGTCCGCGAGGCCGCCAGCCGTTCCGGATGATCATGATTACCGGCAATAACAATGACCGGAACCCGTCCATTACCACTCATCCTGGCCATTGCCTCGTAAAACATTTCCTCTGCAGCCGCAGGCGGATTGACGGAGTCAAACACATCCCCTGCCATCAGGACCGCATCAATATTTTCTTCTTCGATAATCTGAATGATTTCATCAAGTACTGCCTGCTGTTCTTCGAGCCGCGAACGCCCTTCAAGCGTCCGTCCTAAATGCCAGTCGGCGGTGTGCAGTAAGCGCATAAACTACTGCCTCCTTTTCGTTCTCTTATCGGCCGTTCATTGAAATGGTCTGCATACCGTCGAAGGCAAAAATGTATACTTCGGGTATGGCCGCTCCCCATATGCTTTCAAGGGATGAGCGGTATAAGTCCAGCTGGGTCTGGTAGCGTTCCCGCAAAAATTCCTGCTGCTGCTTGGGATTTCCCGGGAACCGGGACTGCACCCGGTCCGTTTTATAATCAATCAGCACCCAGCGGCCGTCTGTTTCCTTTATTACGAGATCTGCAATTCCCTGAAGCAGCTGCCGGTTCTCAAGGCCGCTCCCGGTTACTCCAGCTGTAATAGGAACTTCCTTCTGAACTGCTTCGGCAGCCAGGACGCGCCGGCCCAATTCAGTTTCGAAAAAAGCAGTGACTGCAGTGGTGTCAACGCTTTCCGCCTGGGCGGCAGTAATGTATTCCTCGTCCGTCAGCCTGCGAAGCAGCCGCTGCACCCGTTCTTCGTCCGGGACGCCTGTAAAGGAAAGCTGCTCCATGACGATATGAAGAACGGTTCCTTTTTCTGCCGGACTTACGGCTTCTTCCATCATAAATGACGGCCTTCTTGCATAGGAGGAGGTAAAGGTAACGGCATGCCGCTGCTCCGCCTGGGGGTCTTCCGAGCGCCGTTTCCATTCGCTCACCGAAATTTTGGCCGCATGCCGGGTATCTTCCTCATAAGGGTATCGAAAGTACATGCGGCGCCTGACTTCTTCGTCCCATTCCTCTCCCGCCGGCACCTCTTCTTTATTTTTTACCGCCTGCATCCAGTCCTCCGCTGACGTCTCCTCCTGCACTGACCCGATCTGCAGGTTTGAGGCCGGTATAATATGAACCTTCCAGGAGGAATGATCGGACAGGTTCTTTGAGGTCTGCTGCTCTAACGGGTCGACTTGCGCGTGCTGCAACAAAACAGGCATCAGCCAGTCAAATGCGTGCTGTGCTTCCAGGCGGTCATGCAGTTCAAGAGTGTTTCCGGCCTGGGCACTTTTCTGCTCCCATTCTTCAAATTTCTTTTCTACCCTCTGCATCGAGCTTACGAGAATCAGCTGTTCCTCTGCCCTTGTAAACGCGACGTACAGCACACGCAGTTCTTCAGCAAGGCTTTCCGTTTTCATGCGGTGTTTTATCGCCGCATGCGGCAGTGTCGGCCAGCTGACACGCTGCTTTGGATCGACATATTTCATGCCGATGCCAAGCTCTTTGTGAAACAGAAGAGGCTGCCGCTGATCCTGTACATTAAAGCCCTTCTGCAGTCCGGCAGCATAAACAATCGGAAATTCCAGTCCCTTGCTTTTATGAATGCTCATAAACCGCACAACATCTTCCTGCTCCCCAAGCGCCCGCGCAGTGCCCAAATCCTCCTTTCGGTTTTTCATGCCTTCAATAAAACGAAGGAAGCGGAATACGCCGCGAAACGACGTCGATTCATACACACGGGCACGGTCATACAGCGCAAGCAGGTTCGCCCGCCGCTGTTTACCTCCGTGCAGGCCGGAACAGAAGTCCAGGTAGCCGGTTTCTTCGAGCAGTGCCCATATAAACTCTGACAGCGGCTCATATTTGGACCGGCTGCGCCAGCCCTCCAACTGTTCCAGAAACGCCTGGGCCTGGGGCTGCATACTGGAGGTGCCGCCAGCGGCCAGTTCCACGCACTGATAAAAGGAGGCATTTTTGTCCTCCAGCCGCACTTCTGCGAGCATCTCTTCATCCCAGCCGACAATCGGCGAGCGGAGCACAGAGGCGAGCGGAATATCCTGCAGCGGATTATCAATGATCTGCAGCAGGGAAATCATAATCTGAATTTCAACTGCCTGAAAATACCCGCCGGACACTTCTGCGTATACCGGTATGCCGTACGCCTGCATTTCTTCCATCATTTCATTCACCCATGGCATCGAGCGCATTAAAATCACGTGATCCCGGTACGCCGGCCGGCGCTTTTCACCCGTCTTTTGATCGGTCACCCAGCCGTTCTGCATCGAATGGCTGACTGCCTGCGCGATCCACCGGGCCTCCGCCCGGGCGTTGGTCAGCTCCGCTGCCTGAGGATCATTCTCGACGACATCCTCCTGATCAATTACGGCCACCTCGGTCACTATGTCCCCGAGGTCCGGGTATTGATCGTTGCCCCACTTCAGCTCTGCCTCGCTGTCATAGGCAATGCCGCCAAGGTCATTATCCATCAGCTGGCGGAATAAGTAGTTAACGGCATCAAGCACCTGCCTGCGGCTGCGGAAATTTTTATCGAGCATAATTCGTTCCCCGTCATCGCTTTCCCCGTACCGCTTGAATTTTTCCAGAAACAGATCCGGCTCTGCCAGACGAAAACGGTAAATGCTCTGTTTGACGTCTCCGACCATGAACAGGTTATCACCGGAGGAAAGCTGGGTGACGATTTTTTCCTGCACAAAGTTGGTATCCTGATACTCGTCCACGAGCACTTCCTGGAAAAATTCGCGGTAATGTTCCGACGCTTCTTCAAAAGCCAGAATCTGCAGGCAAGTGTGCTCCAAGTCGGAAAAGTCCATCATGGCGCGCTTTTGCTTCACCTGGTAGTACCGCTCGCTGAACGTCTGCACGAGCTGACAGAGCTCCCGGACTGATGGGTAAAGATCCACAATATCGCTTAACGCATCCTCCGGGTTTTCCGCCACCATGTCCTCCTGAAGCTTCTGAATAACCTTTTTGGCTCCGTCCCGGTTGTTTCTTATCTGTTCCCGCCGCTCCGGCGTCGCGTCTTCCTCCTTTTTGCTGGCCAGTTTTTTAAAGGTGAACCCGGCAAGCGTCTGCTGCATGTCTTTCCACGTAGCGGCTTCGAGAGCCCTCCGGCACGTATCAAGCTCCTCCTGAAGAAGCCCAAGGTTTACTTTTGGGCCGTCCGGCTGTCCGGCAGCTGCAATCGCATTTTCGTATTTGAGCACAGCACCGGCAAGAGCAGTCTCTGCCTGCTGCATCATTTCACGTCCCCACGGGAGCTCTTCGATCGACCTGCTTCCATCCGTACGGTACTGTTCAGCCACCTCCTGCAGCCATGACGCCGGATCCGCGTGTGCCCGGGAATACTGAAACAGACGCAGCACTGCTTCACGAAGCGAATCATCGCTCCGGTCTTTATTCAGCCGATCGGCAAGCAGAACAAAATCGTCATTATTTTCGGCCGCATAGTTTTCCTCGAGCAGCTCCTCAAGCAGCTCCTCCTGAATCATGGCCCCCTCATTCTGGTCCATGATACGAAACTGCGGATCCACATCCACAAGGTAATAATACGTTCGGATGACGTTCATACAGAACGAGTGAAGCGTGGAGATGGACGCCCGGTTTAACAATGCCAGCTGTCTGCGGATATGCAGATTGGCAGGGTCTGCTTTTAACTTTTCCTCGAGCGCCTTGCCTACCCTTGTTTTCATTTCAGCAGCGGCTGCGTTTGTAAACGTTACGATTAAAAGCCGGTCTACGTCCACCGGGGCTTCTGCCTGGGTGATTTTCCGGATAACCCGCTCTACAAGCACAGCGGTTTTCCCGCTCCCTGCGGCGGCAGAAACTAAAATATTAGATCCTTCCGCGTGTATTGCCTCCCACTGGCTCTCCGTCCAGCGGGCGTCTGTTGGTTTTTCAGGAATGGTCCTCAGACTCATCGTTTTCCTCCTTCTCCTGGAACAGCGTTTCCCATTTCATGCCGCCGCTCCGAAAGCTCCGGAATTCGTTGCCCGGAAATCCGCGGTCAAATTGGCATACAGAATGAAATTCACAGTAGTCACATGCTTTCTTTTGTTTCATCTGAAAAGGCTGGATACTCGTATCGCCTGCTCTCAGCTGTTCGCCGATATGGCGGATTTTGTCACGAATATGGCCGCGAAGACGCTCAAACTGTTCTTTTGAAACGACCGGTGATTGTTTATTAAACCCTCCGCCTTTATTCAGGCGCGCAGGGACGATAAACGAATCGGCGCCCGCCTCAAGCCGTTCATCCATCATTTTGGCGATGCCGGGGTCATCCGGCAGAATGCCTTTCATGCGGAACTGCTTCATCATCTCCTGTTCAATGTCCTCGGGAGACCATGATCTTCCCGCCTGAATAATAGGATTGTGTACGTTGAAATACAGTACGCCGGCCGGATCTGCTTTCGTTCCGAGCCATTCTTCGGAGAAGGAGAGCACTACATCCAAATAGACGAGCATCTGCAGCGCCAGTCCGAAAAACACCTCTTCCGGACGCAGGTCCTTGGCACTGGACTTGTAATCAATCACCCGCAGCAGCACCCCGCTGTCTGACACCGCCTGGTCGACGCGGTCAATTCTTCCCGCTACTTCCATCTGGGTTCCGTCAGCCAACTCAAATAGGAGCGGCGGAATTTCTTCGCTTGGCCCAAAGCCTACTTCAAGTCCGATAGGCGAAAACCGGCTGGATTTCGCCTGCTGGCTCAGAATCATTGAGGCCCGCTGCACGGTTTCTTCGAGCTTTTTCAGTAAATACTGGTGTCTGGAATTGCTTAAAAGAATCTGGCGCTGAATAGCCGGAGCCAGTTCATGCACCGCTTCTTCAGCATAATCACGGGCGTTCTGCTCGGAAAGCTCCTCCCACGTCCGCCCGTCCCGGTAGACGGCTTTTGTTACGTCCTTTAAAGCTGCGTGAAACAGCTGGCCAATATCCGGTGCTTCGAGCTTGTACAGCTGCCTCTCCTTCAGCTTTAGCCCGTACGAAGCAAACTGCCGGAAAGCACAGGCTTCATACTGCTCCATCCGCGATACGCTCGTTTTCATTTTCCGGCCGTAGAGTTCCCGGGTCGTTTCCCTGGAAAGCGCTACTGCCTCATTACGGTAAAACAGGCTTTTCGTCAGTTTTTCCAAACGGTTGTTTTTGACAAAAACATTGTACACACTCCACCAAAGATCAGCCACATCTTCTCCCTGTTTACAGCGTTCGAGTTCCCCAATCAAAAAGCTCATCGTTTTCATGGAGGCATTCACAAAATGCAGCTGTCCCTCTTTACTGTAACCCCCTGGTTCGTTTTGAATCAGCACCGGCGCCTGATCCGGAAACATGTCGAGCAGCTGCTGGATGACGATTGAAGGCTGGAGCCGCTTTCCTTCCTCATCAGCCATCGGATAGCTGACAATCAGTCTGTCGGAGGGCAGACTCATCGTGCGGTAAATGAGAAAGTTTTCATTCAGGAGCTTTGCCTCCCCGCTTTCTTCAAGTTCAACGCCTTGCTGCTCCAGCCAGGCCCTGTCGGACTCCTGCAGCATGCTGCTTTCTTCAAGGGCAGCCGGAAGTATGCCTTCGTTTACGCCGAGCAGGTAGACCACTTTAATACCGAGCAGCCGCGAACGTTCCATATCAGCCGCGGTTACCTGGTCCAGAGAAGGAGGTACAATCGAAAAAGTAGCTTTCGTAAAGCCTGCTTCCATCATCTGCTGAAAGGTCTGCATACCTGCTTTATCATCGCCGGCCACCTCTACCATCTGTTCAAGCAGGTCTACGGTCATGTCCCAGATCTGCTCATGCTCTCTTGCCATTTCCAGGCGGTTATGCCTGAGACAGTCATCGCGCATCATTTCGAGCTTTTCCGGTATCCGGAGCTCCTCTAAAAATGTAAACAAGGCCCCCGCTTTTTCCCGCACAGTACGGGCTTTTTTTAGTCGTGCCTGCAGGGAGAACAACGGGGCGCTTAACCGCATTCTTGTTTGATGAATATCTCTTTCGATCTCGTGGTTATCTTTATGCTCCCAGTCGTCCTCTACATTTGTGGCATGATACCGGTAGACCCACTGTTCTTCGCTTTTCCAGTCTTTTTCTCTGACGTTTCGCGCGAGTACATAATTTTCCAGGAAATCCACCTGTTTTCTCGCTTCTGGCCAGGACTCATGCACATCAAACAGCATATCTGTTTTGAACGTCCGGAACACCGACTCGTATCTCCACCGTTCTGCAATGGTCTCAAGCGCCGAGCGGATAAATTCCACTACCGGGTGATTCAGCACCGGACGCGTTTCATCCACAAACACCGGGACCCGGTAATCCTGAAATACGGTCTCAATTATATGATTATAGTCCCCCGGATTTCTGGCTACGACGGCAATGTCTTCATACCTGTAATCATGATCCCGTACAAGCGCTGCAATATCCCGCGCGCATTCCTCGACTTCGGTCCGGCGGTTGACCGCATTTTTAACCGTAATAGCATCTCCGCCCGAACTAGTTTTATAGGAACGGTTTTCCATGAACCTCTCTAAATGCTGAAGTGCTTCGTGTTTATTTGTCGTGCCGCCATTAAACCAGTACGGCCTATTCACCGATACAGCATGGTCTTCTGCCAGCGCGCTCAGCTGGTAATATGTTTTTGCTGTCTGTCTGAACATATCCGGAGCCGGATGTGCGTCTTCCTTGTTCGTCAAATCATCGAGCGTCAATGCGATCCGCACATCCTGCGAGTACTGAAGCAGCTGCTCAACTACCGACAGCTCCTGCGGGGTGAAGCGGTGGAAGCCGTCAATATAAATGACTGCTTCTGCAATGTAAGCAGAGGAATTCACTTTTTCAGTCAGCCAGAACAGCTGCTCCTCGCTTCCAATGTAGCGGTCCCCGATGACCTTATCCATCTCTTCCCAAATCAGCAGAAGATCCTGAAGCTTCGCTGTCAGAATACGATCAGCCCCGGTTGCCCCGCTTTTTTCCAGCCCCTCCACCATATCGTGCATAGCTGCTTTGGACACATTGTGGGTTTTCCATTCTGTAATTACTTCATCCACCTGGTCAATGAAGCCGTCCGTATAGCTCGACGTTTCATACAGCCGAAAATGCTTGCGCTGTTCACTGATCACTTTACGAATCAGCATCTGTTTGCCTGTTTTCTGAAGCGCGGTTTTGGCCGCTCCACCTGTTTCCTGAAAAACCTTCCACGCAAGTCGCGGAAAGCTGTAGACCTGGGCTCTTGTCATCCCTTTTTCCGACAGGCGGACAAGCTGCTGTTCTACCTGAAAAGTCATTTGGTCAGGGGTAATAACAATTACTGGCGGTCCATTGGGATCACGGGTAATCATTTCATTAATTTCTCGATGCATGGCGGTGGACTTACCCGTCCCGGAACGCCCAAGATAAAATTGTAGGCTCATGAACATTCTCCTCTGCCGGATTAAAAACCGGATCATATGTTTGGTTTTATTATATCAGATTTTTATTTTTTTGTTTAATACAGTATGTGAAATTAATTAATTTTGATAAGAAAAACGCCCTGCTGCCAGGACGTTCTTCAACTTATTAGGAAACAGCATCTGCTGTTTTTTGTGGTTTGCTGAATCGTTTCACTCCCGCGCAGTTGAGATGTTCGAACGGACCAAATCCATGGAGGAATAGGCGCAATTCTTTTTTCAGCTGCAGGCGTTCATGGACGTACACAGAGATGTCTTCAAACTGGTAACGCGTATACATGGCAGTTTCAGCAGGTGTGCCTACCTGTACTACTGTATCGACTGGGCCTTTGTCTTTTTTCTGATTCCAAAAATAAAATGGGTCCAGCGTAACTACGCCTCCATCTCTTCTAATACGCGCAGCTGTTTTTCGGTCCATTTTAATATTGCTCATACTATCCCTCCTTGGTATATCGTGTTCTCTCAACGATCACATATGTGATTATATCAATAGATAGAAACGGAACGCAAGCGTTAAACGAAGAAAAAATCATTTATTTTCATTTCATCTCTATTTTTACGATAAAATGGCTGAAAATCAGAGATTATCGCGAAATATCAAAAAATGTGTGTTTTCTTATCGTCGGGCTGGCACTGCCAGAAATCATCCCTTCTGCGTTTCTGCAAAGAAAAAAGCCCGCCGGAAAGCGGGCTTTGATCATATTGTATTATCCTTCGAGCAGAAGGTTTTCTGGATCCTCAAGCAGCTGCTTCAGCGTTACAAGGAAACTTACTGCTTCTTTTCCGTCCACGATGCGGTGATCGTAGGAAAGAGCCGTATACATCATCGGCCGGTTCTCCATCGTATCCTGGTCAATGGCCACCGGACGCCACTGGATCGTGTGCATTCCAAGTATACCTACCTGCGGAGCGTTCAGAATCGGTGTCGACAGCAGCGAACCGAAAACGCCGCCGTTTGTGATTGTAAAGGTACCACCCTGAAGATCTTTCAAGGTTAATTTATTATCGCGGGCCTTTAATGAAAGGTCCATAATTTCCTGTTCGATTTCAGCAAACGTTTTTCGATCAGCGTCCCGGACTACCGGTACGACGAGGCCATCGTCAGTGGAAACAGCCATGCCGATATCGTAGAACTGCTTTTTGATCACTTCTGTAGCCTGAATTTCTGCATTCAGCAGCGGGTATTTTTTCAGTGCTGCAATAACACCCTTCGTAAAGAAGGACATAAATCCGAGGCGCACGTCGTGCTGCTCCTGGAACGTATCCTTCCGGCGTTTTCTCAGGTCCATGATTGCTGACATGTCCACTTCGTTAAACGTCGTCAGCATCGCTGTTTCCTGCTGGACTTCCTTCAGCCGGCTCGCGATCGTCTGACGGCGGCGGGACATTTTAACCCGTTCCACCGGCTTGCCTTCGAATTCATCCTTCTCGCTTTTGGCAGCAGGCTTCTCAGGCTGTTTTTCCTCTTTTTTGCTGCTTCCTTTTACTTCATTATCCACATCTTCTTTGCGGACGCGCCCCTTCGGATCGCTCCCGGACACTTCATTCAGGTCAATGCCCTGCTCGCGAGCGTATTTGCGCACAGAAGGAGACGCAACCGGCCGGTCTGCCGGGGATTCTTCTTTCGATTCTTCTTTCGTGCTTTCTTCCGATTTTTCAGCTGCCGGCTCTTTGGAAGCTTCCTGCTTTTCTTCGCTTTCCTTTTCCGGAGCTGCTTCCTCTGAGCTTTTTTCTTCTGAGCTTCCGCCTCCGGCTTCACCGTTTTCGTCCACTACGGCAATTACCTCGCCGACTTCTACGTTGTCGCCCTCTTCTTTTAACAGTTCCTGGAGGACACCAGTTTTCTCCGATGGGATTTCCACATTCACTTTATCGGTTTCAAGTTCAGCGATGTTTTCTCCCTGTTCGACTTTGTCCCCTGGTTTTTTTAACCATTCTGCGATTGTTCCCTCTGTAACGGATTCGCCTAGTTCTGGTACTTTGATCTCTGCCATGACTGCGTCCTCCTTATTCGTTTCCTTTTAGGGCTTCCTGAATGATGCGGTTCTGTTCTTTTTTATGGATTGTAGGGTCGCCTTCCGCCGGACTTGACCTTCTGCGGCGCCCGATATAATCCACCGATGCTCCTTTTGGTGCCAGATTGTGCAGGAGCGGGTACATGTAATACCATGCGCCCATGTTTTTCGGCTCCTCCTGAACCCATTGGATCGATTTTACGTTTGGATACGCTTCTAAGATGTCACGGATTTCTTCTTCCGGAAACGGATAGAGCTCTTCAATCCGGACGATATGGATATCGCTCGGCACTTCACCGTCGGCCAGTGCTTCATGCAGGTCGATGGTCATTTTTCCAGTACCTACGAGCAGACGTTTTACTTTCTTTTTGTCTTTGCCCGTCAGCGGGTCTTCCACTACGGATTGGAAAGCACCTTCCCCGAAAGCCTCCGGCTCGCTAGCGACGGTCTGATTACGCAGCAGACTTTTTGGTGTCATGAGCACAAGCGGACGCATTTCGTCTTTTCCGAGAAATTCCGCCTGCCGCCGGAGCAGGTGGAAGTATTGCGCTGAACTCGAGAGGTAAGCGACATTCCAGTTATTTTCTGCTGAGAGCGTCAGAAAACGTTCGAGTCTTGCACTTGAGTGTTCCGGCCCCTGTCCTTCGTAGCCGTGCGGGAGCAGAAAGACCATACCGGACTTTTGTCCCCACTTAGCGCGGCCCGCAGAAACAAACTGGTCAAATATTACCTGTGCAGCGTTACCGAAATCACCAAACTGGGCTTCCCAGAGTGTCAATGTTTCCGGTGCCTGCACATTATATCCGTATTCAAAGCCGACGATACCGTTTTCTGAAAGCGGACTGTTGTAAAGTGCAAAGGCGGCATTTGCTTTCGAGAACGCATGCATTGGGGAATAAATATCTCCGTTTTTATGGTCATGGAGCACCAGATGTCTCTGTGCGAATGTGCCGCGCTGGGAGTCCTGACCGGTTAAACGCACCGGTGTGCCGTCTGCGAGAATTGTTGCAAAGGCTAACGCTTCGGCATGGCCCCAGTCCACTTTGCCGCCTTCTTCCATAGCCGGTCCACGGCGTTCAAGAATTTTTCTTAATTTCGGAAAGACATTGAAGTTTTCGGGCCAGGTAATAAGCTCCTGGTTAATTTCCTTCAGTTCGTTTAAATCATAGCCGGTTTCGACTTTAGGAAGACGTTTTTCCACTTCTTCCGGCACCGGTCCAAGCTCCGTCTCCGCTTCTTTATCCTCTGCTACTTTGTTGTACTGATCCCGCAGATGATTCAGCGTATCCTCTTTCAGCTGATCGGTTTCGGATTTTTTCCAGAATCCGATTTGGTCCAGATGATCCGCGTAATGCTCACGAACAGACGGATGCTCACGAATCAGTCCGTATAAGTATGGCTGGGTTGCTGCCGGCTCATCTGTTTCGTTATGGCCGTAACGGCGGTAGCCGATCAAATCGATCACAAAGTCTTTATTGAATTTATTTCTGTATTCATAAGCCAGCTGCACGGCCGCGAGACAGGCTTCCGGTTCGTCTGCGTTCACGTGAATAACCGGGATTTCGTAGCCTTTGGCCGGGTCACTTGAATAGGTCGTACTTCTTGCATCGTGCGTATCGGTGGTAAAGCCAAGCTGGTTATTGGCAATGACGTGCACGGTACCGCCCGTCTGATACCCTTTCAGCCGGCTCATGTTCAAGGTTTCTGTGACGACTCCTTCGCCTGGAAAAGCCGCATCGCCGTGCACTAAAATAGCCATGGCCTTAGAGCCGTCCTGCTGCGGAAAGCCCGGCTCACTGACGTCATCCTGCGCGGCCCGTGTATAGCCTTCCACGACCGGATTGACGTATTCCAGGTGACTTGGATTGTTGGCAAGGGAAATACGGGATTCAAACGATTCCTGATTAATGTTTTTATCTGCTCCCAGGTGATACTTTACGTCTCCCGTCCAGCCGTAGTTGATCCCAACGGAACCTTCCGAAGGTACGAGATCTTTGTTGGGGGAGTGCTGAAATTCGGAGAAGATCAGGTCATAAGGCTTCCCGATAACTTTGGCCAGAACGCTCAAACGCCCACGGTGGGCCATGCCGATCATAATGTTTCTTGCCCCGTCCTGCATCGCGCTGTGGGTAAGCTCTTCCATAATAGGAGCAAGAATGTCAATTCCTTCTATAGAAAAGCGTTTCTGGCCGACAAACGTTTTCTGCAGAAATTGCTCGAAGGCTTCTACTTCCGTAAGGCTTTTCAGCAAAGCTTTGCGTTTATCATCTGACACAGCGCTGTATATTTCGCCTGACTCCACCTTGCGATTGAGCCAGCGGTGCTCTTCCACATCATGGACGTGGTCGAATTCAAAAGCGATGGTTTTTGTATACATCTGTTTTAAATGCTCGATTGCTTCGAGTCCGTCAGATACTGATTCCGGAGCGTCCGGACATAGAATTTCCTTCGGAATGGTCCGAAGATCTTCTTCACTTAGTCCGTATTCTTCTATGCGAAGAAATGACGTTTCTCCGTTTGGTTCCTGAAGCGGGTTGATGTCTGCAGAAAGATGGCCGTGAATACGGATATTTTCAGCAAGTTTAACTGCATCCGCGATCTTTTCCATATTAAGTCCGGCACCGACTGCCTGGTCTTTTTCATCCACAGCAGGAGCATATCCGGCTGATGCTTCCCCATTTGACGATGGCGGTCCGTACTGGTCAAACCAGCTTTTAATCTCCGGTTCCACAGCGTCAGGATCTTCCTTGTACACGTCGTATTGTTCCCACATATAACCCAGATTGGGACCATAAAATTCCTGCCAGGCTTCTTCAGCCCTGGATTGATGCTTACTCATCGAGTGATACCCCCAGCTTATGTGATCAATAAGTTTTCTAAACTATCATATTAGTCGTTTAATATCTATGAAGGTGAACCATTTGGAATGGAGTTTCCACCATCACTTCCCTTCTTCGACTCAACCAATTCTTCGAGAACATGCCTTTTCATAAATCAGACATATTTTAACATGCTTATAGCAGGTACTCAAAACCTTACCCAGCCAAGTATACGAAAAATATGTATGCTCCTCGCTGCAGGAGGCCGAAAATCCGATTGATTTTCACTTTCCGGCATCTTTAAAGCGCGATCTCCTATGAAGCGTTCTCACACACCTACATTGTACACTAATTCTTTTCACTTGACAGTCCCTAAACTGAATTATTTGCTTTTCCAGGCAGAACGGCATATTTCTTTTTCTTAAACATTAATCGCTGTGCTATGATTTATACATACATTTTCACTTTCACAGGGGGATTTTCATGAAAACACTTATTTTTGATTTAGACGACACCCTGCTCTGGGATAAAAAAAGCATCACTGAAGCGCTGCGGGCCACGGCCTTTGACGCCGAGATACGCACTGGGGTGCATGCACCGCTGCTCATGGAAACCGTGCAGCAGACTGCACCCGAACTGTATAAGAACCTTTCTGTATATGACTTCACTAAAACGATAGGCATTAACGCATTCGAAGGCCTCTGGGGACACTTTGACGATATTGAGCACCGGCGCTTCCAGGAAATGAGCCGGCTTATTTCCTCCTATCAAAAAGAAACATGGACGCGGGCGCTTGCAGCCCACGGCGTCCACCAGCCGGAAACAGGGGAATGGCTTAAGGACCGCTTTATTATGCACCGACGTCACCTGCCCTATGTATATGCTGATACGTTTGAAGTCCTTCATACCCTAAAGGATGACTATCAGCTGCTGATGCTCACAAACGGCTCCCCCAGTCTTCAGCGGCTGAAGCTGTCCCTGACCCCGGCGCTCGTGCCTTTCTTTGACCATATTATTATCAGCGGCGAATTCGGTGTGGGAAAACCTGATCCTGCCATCTTTACTCATGCGCTGCGCCTCGCAGACGCTTCTCCTGAAGATACACTGATGATCGGGGACAATATGAATACCGATATCGCAGGGGCAAAAAAAGCCGGTATCAGCAGCGCCTGGATCAACCATGACGGGAGCGTCCCGACTCATGAATTCCGGGCAGAACATGAGCTGACGGCTCTCGGGGATCTGCTGCCTCTGCTCCGCTGAGCAAACGCCCGCACCTTCCGGTTCATAAAAACGGACGAAGTTTTTTGACGTAGCGCTTCACACGGAACAGCACCTCCCGCTGCAGCGCGGGCCGGGGAATCTGGGAGGCTACTGCTTTCACGTCAGGGTAGACGCCGTAAGCGTGGTAAGCCACCGGAATAACAGCTTCAAATAAAATATCGCCCTTTTCACGGTGTATTACTTCCGTTCTCACCTCCGCTATATGCGTCCTGAGCTCATCTTCCGGCTCTTTTAAATACACGGATTCAACGTCAAAGATATATTGCGGCATAGTTTGGTCATTGCTCCTTTCCCTTGAGACGGATAAAAATGTGCTTTGCAAATGGCGGTTTTCGTGTTAATTTAGTACAATGTTTGTAGTAATTATACATAAAACTGTATGAATATCGAGGTGAAGAAAATGAGTTCCACTCCATCCACCAGGGCCTCGAGCGCCCTTAAATTTATTATTCCTTCATTGATTGGGATCTTTTTATTTATGGTCCCCATTTCTACTGATGACGGCTTAACCGTTCCGGTGGCTCTTCTTGCCGGATGGCTCGAAGGCTTACTGAGCGGTATACTGCCTGCGATGGGCGTCATTTTTATCGGCATCTCCGTAGTCGGTGCCATTATTGCCCGGTTCCGTCCGTTTTCCTCAGGTATCGCCGTGTCGTTGTTTCATGTAACCAACGGGTGGCTTCTCATCCGCATTTTAGGCTTTATTTTTGCTTTTTTAACCCTTTTTCAAATTGGCCCGGGCTGGCTTATCGGGGACGCTACCGGTGGTCTTCTGCTCTATTCCCTGATTCTTCTCTTAATTACCGTCTTCTTTTTTGCCGGTTATTTTCTCCCGTTTCTGCTTAATTTCGGCCTGCTCGAATTTTTTGGTTCGATCCTGACGATTTTAATGCGCCCGTTATTTACCCTTCCGGGCCGCTCCTCGATTGACGGTCTCGCTTCGTGGTTAGGCGATGGCACCATCGGCGTGCTTTTGACAAGTCAGCAGTATGAAAGCGGCCACTACACGCAGCGCGAGGCTGCTGTTATCAGTACGACGTTCTCGGTAGTCAGTATCACATTCACCATTACAATCCTTGGGGAACTGGATTTGCTTGCCTACACGCTGCCGTATTACCTCACCATCGTTGCAGCCGGCGTGGCCTGCGCACTCATTATGCCCCGGATTCCTCCGTTGTCGCGGAAGAAAAACGAGTATTACAACCAACAGCCTGCAGAGGAAATCGCGAACGGCCATACAGGTAAAAATCCTGTGTCCTCCGGGTGGGAAAAAGCACTCGATAAAGCTTCACGCACTCATTGGTCTTCCGTGCTGATCAGCGGTACAAAAAACGTGCTTGATATGTGGATCAGCGTCATCCCGATTGTCATGGGCCTTGGCACCATCGCAGTTGTTATTGCAGAATTTACGCCGTTGTTCGCCTGGCTCGGTGCTCCGTTCGTGCCGCTCCTGCAGCTGATGCAGGTGCCGGAGGCAGTAGCAGCCAGCGAAACAATGCTCATCGGATTTGCGGATATGTTCCTGCCGGCTATTCTTGGTACGGATATTGAAAGCGAAATGACCCGCTTCATTATCGGGGCCCTGTCGGTCAGTCAGCTCATTTACATGTCCGAAGTTGGTGGTCTGCTGCTCGGGAGCAAGCTTCCGGTACGCTTTATCGACCTTGTACTCATCTTTCTCGAAAGAACCATTATTTCACTTCCAGTTATTGTTTTAATCGCTCATTTTATCTTCTAAAAAACCAGCAGACATATAGAAGAAATCGTAAAAAGCCGGCGGGGGTCCGCCGGCTTTCTTTATGCTTCAGTACGCTGTTTTCCGTACCAGTCATCGAGTACTTTTGCATCGAGTATTTTACTTTCAATAAACTCCTGCTGCTTCGTTTTGAACTCTTTCTGCCAGTCGATATTCAGTTCCTCTGCGAGCTCTACCGTAGTAAGCAGCTCCTGCCAGGCTACATACCGCTTATACCAGAAAAACTGAGGCTGTTCATTCATATACGGATATAAATCGTCAAAAGCGGTGTGTTTACAGTCGATGGTGCGCTCAAATTGAGTTTTGGCTTCCTGCAATTTACCGGCAAAAAACGTGCTGAGATTCTTTTCGTTTTGACTCATCAGCTCTCCATCCCTTCTGTATATTTACCTACATTCTGCCACAGAAACGCCTAATCGAAAAGAATTATGTTCTCACTGGGTTTTCAAAGCAATAAAAAACGCTGCAGTTCTGCAGCGTTTTGTTCGTCTATTAACCAATCCGGTCAAGCCGGCGCTCCATCCGCTCAAGCTGATGGTCTCCCGCTCTCTTTTTATTGGAGGCTTTAATTACTTTCTTCAGCTTTTTCTTCGTTGTCCCTGCCGGAAGAAGGCCCTCACTGATCAGAAACTTGTAAAAGAAATCGAGTCGCCCGGTTTCCAGCTGATAAGCACGCGGAACCTGCTGCAGGTACGAACTGACCGCATCTGATAAGGAGGCGTTGTGAGCATCCAATTCGCTGTAACGTTCTTTATACATGCGGTAATTGTTTTCACTGAGGCGGTTCATAAGCGTCAGCAGAAAACGTTCCTCATTTCCCTGAAGCTGAAAGCCTTTCTTCTCAATCAAACGAAGAAATACAGCAAGATCCGTGTTGTAAAAGTCGAGCGCAAGCTTCATTTCACTTGTGACAGAGAGTGTCAGCGAATACTTCCCCTGCGCACGGGCAAGAAGCCGGTTGTAAAGCGCCCGGTTCACACGGTCGTTTAAAAGAAATGACGGATGGATCGTATACAAATATTTTTCAATATCTTTATTGAGAAGTTCATCAGTCCAATCATCATTTTCACGTCTCTGCCTCATCTGTACCTGCAGATCCGTATTGTAATCCTGAATCCGTTCTTCTGTTTGCCGGGCAAGCTGATCGCGCTTGTCCATCCATTTTTGCTTCATTGCTTTTAGCATATGAAAGCCTCCCTTCCTTATCCTCTCTCTTATAGGCTGGTTTACCCAACCCTCTCTTTATTTCCTAGAGCAGTGTATCACATCACAACTTAAAATAAAATAGAGCATTTAAAAGTTTTTCGTATGAATTTAAACCTTTACGCTACTGAGTGCTTTTATTGGACTCACAGAAGGATATATCACATTACAAAGGCATTCACTTCTTTTTTTTGCAGCAAAAAAACCTTTCCAGTCCGGAAAGGTTTCAGACTGTCGACAATGACTCTAATTTTAGAGTTTGTCGGCAGTTTTTTTGTGCTATGATAAAAAGAAATAGCC